>NZ_JBEOZE010000004.1:0-441116 GCF_040297465.1 Streptomyces sp. NPDC001787 | reverse complement strand
CGGCTGGACCACCACCGACAACGGCCAACTCTCCCCCTACAACCAACCCCAATACCCCGGCATGCTCGCCTCCCTCCTCATCCGCCAACTACGCGACGTAAAAGTCGTCGAACACCCGTAGCCCGTGAGCCCCAACCCCACGAGTCGCCCCCACGACCCCACACCCTGGGAGGAGAAAGCCTGTTGCTCGGCCTGTGTCAGTGCGCTGCGGCATGATGACCGCCGTGGAAACTGAGATACTGATAGATGTCTGGCAGCGGATTCTCGTCGACCCCCGCAAGTCCTGGGTGCTCTTCGAGCAGGGCACCTGTGTCGTGCTGACCGCTCCAAGTGGAGAGCTCGCTGAGCAGGCCACCGAGATCCTGAAACAGTTCGGCCAGGTGCGTGCCGGATCTCCGGCAGGAGACTTCGGAGTGATCGACCTCGCGGACACCGAGGGATGGGTCGTCACCGGTCACCACAACGACGTCCTCACCTATGTCGGCCCTGATGAGCCTCAAGACCGGTCCGAGATCGCCGTCGGACTGCTGGGACGCTCCAAGCGCCACCGGGACGGCACCGAACTCCACGTCGTCCACGTCGAGGACAGGCGAGGCCCGGCGGACTCGGCGTGAGTGCCTGCGCCCCGCTCATCGGCTGAGCACTCGGCGGTGACAGACGTGGGCCCGGAACACCTGAGTGAGGTGTTCCGGGCCCACGGACGTACGGGGACTCGTACGGGAACTCGTTCCGGATTCCTTACCGGAACCCGTACGGGAGTTGAGAGCGCGTCAGCTCGCGTCGGACGACGACGCGGACTCGCCCTGGGCGGGCTGGTCCGACTGGTCGGCCTGACCGGCGCCGGCGCGTTCGCGCATCTTGCGCAGCAGTTCCTGCTTCTTCTCCTCGGCCGTCTTGCGGTCGGCATTGCGTGCGGGGCCCGCACCCTGCTGTTCGGCGCGGGACAGCTTCTTGCGCTGCCCGCCGACGCCGAGGAGGTTGTTGCGGCTCTTGGCCACGGCGTTCTCCCATCATGGTGAGAAGTCAGGAATGAACTGATCTGAATCGATCCGGTGAGCGGCGGGAGGTCGTGCCCGCCGCGCTCTCACTCGTAGATCTGGAAGAACGACGACATGAGGGAACCGTACCTCGGCCGCACGGTGGCCAGCACCCGATTTCCCGCCGCACCGGGGTGTCCGGACACGCCGCCGAGTGGCCCGGCGGCCCGTTTGACCTGGTGGGGAGCGTTCAGACCGTCGGGTCGACCGTCGCCCGATGCTCCTGCGCCAGGTGCTCCTCGGCCTTCAGCCAGGGCAGGAACTGCGCTCCTCTGCGCCATCCGCAGGTGCCGCAGATCAGCTGCCGCTGCATCCCCGACTTGCTCACCTGGACGGTGTGTTCACGGCCGTGCTGGTCCCATCTGCTGACCTTGCTCGTGGTCATGGACGGCATGCGTGCCTCCTGGGGGGAGCGTGGGCCCCAGTGTGCAACGAAGCCCCCGGCTCCGTACACGGAACCGGGGGCTTCGCCGCTGTCGCGCGTGGGCATGCCGCCCGGGTGCCGGGGGCGTGCCCGGGGATCAGCAGCCGAGCAGACGGGCGCCCAGGTAGGACTGGATCTGGTCCAGGGAGACGCGCTCCTGCTGCATGGTGTCGCGCTCACGCACGGTCACCGCGTTGTCGTCCAGGGTGTCGAAGTCGACGGTGACGCAGAACGGCGTACCGATCTCGTCCTGGCGGCGGTAGCGGCGGCCGATGGCGCCCGCGTCGTCGAACTCGATGTTCCAGTTCTTGCGCAGGTCGGTGGCCAGGCCCTTGGCCTTCGGCGAGAGCTGCGGGTTGCGGGACAGCGGCAGGACCGCGACCTTGACCGGGGCCAGGCGCGGGTCGAGACGCATCACGGTGCGCTTCTCCATGACGCCCTTGGCGTTGGGCGCCTCGTCCTCGATGTAGGCGTCCAGGAGGAAGGCCAGCATCGCGCGGCCGACACCGGCCGCCGGCTCGATGACGTAGGGGGTCCAGCGCTCGCCGGCCTCCTGGTCGAAGTACGACAGGTCCGTGCCCGAGGCCTTGGAGTGCGCCTTGAGGTCGTAGTCCGTGCGGTTGGCGACGCCTTCCAGCTCGCCCCACTCGCTGCCGCCGAAGCGGAAGCGGTACTCGATGTCAGCGGTGCGCTTGGAGTAGTGGGAGAGCTTCTCCGCCGGGTGCTCGAACCAGCGCATGTTCTCCGGGCGCATGCCCAGGTCCGTGTACCAGTTCCAGCGCTGCTCCATCCAGTATTCCTGCCACTGCTCGTCCTCGCCCGGCTTGACGAAGAACTCCATCTCCATCTGCTCGAACTCGCGGGTGCGGAAGATGAAGTTGCCCGGAGTGATCTCGTTCCGGAAGGACTTGCCCATCTGCGCGATGCCGAACGGCGGCTTCTTGCGCGAGGTCTGCTGGACCTGGCCGAAGTTGGTGAAGATGCCCTGCGCGGTCTCGGGACGCAGGTAGGCGATGGAGCCGGAGTCCTGGGTCGGGCCGAGGTGCGTGGAGAGCAGACCCGAGAACTGCTTGGGCTCGGTGAACGTGCCCTTGTTGCCGCAGTTGGGGCAGTTGAGGTCGGCCAGGCCGTTGACCGGGGGCTTGCCGTGCTTCTCCTCGTACGCCTCTTCCAGGTGGTCGGCCCGGTAGCGCTTGTGGCAGGAGGTGCACTCGGTGAGCGGGTCCGAGAAGGTGGCGACGTGGCCGGAGGCGACCCAGACGTCGGGGGCCAGGATGACCGACGAGTCGAGACCGACCACGTCCTCGCGCGAGGTGACCATGTAACGCCACCACTGGCGCTTGAGGTTCTCCTTCATCTCCACGCCCAGCGGCCCGTAGTCCCAGGCGGCCTTCTGACCGCCGTAGATCTCACTGCAGGGGTAGACGAAGCCACGGCGCTTGCTCAGGCTGACGATGGTGTCGATCTTGTCGGCGGCCACGGTGCTCTCTTCATTACGACGGTGAAATTGGACAGGGGCGGCGCGGAGCGCCTCGATGGGGTGGTGCTCGTGTATCGGGCGCGGGCGAATGCCCAAGATTACCGGCGGGCGCACCCCCCGGATCAAATCGGTGGGGGGGTCCAGCGATCTTCCGGCACCGTTCCGGTCATCTCATCAGCCTTGTTGACAATCGTTTCCACTTTTGTTGAAAATGACTGTCATGAACGTACGCCGCCTCATACCCACCGCCGCCGTCGCCGGCGCAGTCGCCCTCGGCCTGACTGCCCTCTCGGCCTGCTCCACCTCCGATGCCGCGGACGGGAGCAACGACGGCAAGCTGAAAGTGACGGCGTCGTTCTATCCGATGCAGTTCCTGGCCGAGCGGATCGGCGGCGAGCACGTCGCCGTCACCAGCCTGACCAAGCCCGGGGTCGAGCCGCACGACCTGGAGCTCACCCCCCGCCAGATCGGCTCCATCAGCGACTCCGACTACGTCCTCTACCTCAAGGGCATCCAGCCCGCCGTGGACGACGCGATCAAGCAGTCCGGTGTGAAGAACACCGTCGACGCCGCGACCCTCACCACGCTGGAGAACCACGGGGCCCAGGTCAGCGGCCATGATCACGAGGGCGAGGAGGAGCACGGCCACGAGGGCGAGGAAGCCCACGGGGAGCACGAGGAGGGCGACGGGCACAACCACGGCGAGGAGGGCGGCGCCGATCCGCACATCTGGCTGGACCCGGTGAAGTACGCCGAGGTCGCCAAGGGGGTCGGGAAGTCCCTGCAGAAGGCCGACCCCGACCACGCCGCGGACTACGCCCGGAACACGACCGCCCTGGTCGACGAGCTGGGCGCGCTGAACACGGCGTTCGAGGCGGGCCTGAAGAACACCGCCACCAAGACCTTCATCACCACCCACTCCGCCTTCGGCTATCTCGCCGAGCGCTACGGGCTCACCCAGGAGGGCATCGCCGGCGTCGACCCCGAGGCCGAGCCGAGCCCCGCCCGGATCCAGGAGATCCACACCGTCGCCGAGAAGAGCGGGGCCACCACCGTCTTCTTCGAGACGCTCGCCAGCGACCGGACCGCCAAGACCCTCGCGAAGGACACCGGGCTGAAGACCGGCGTCCTGGACCCGCTGGAGGGAATCACCGGCAAGTCCAAGGGCGCTGACTACACCGAGGTCATGGAGTCCAATCTGGCGGCGCTCCAGAAGGCACTCGGCGCGAAGTGACAGACGTCACACTCGCCGTACCCGCTTCATCCGCCCCACCCGCCCCCGCCCTGTCCATCGCATCCGCTCCACCCGTCCGACCCGACTCACCTGTCCCATCCGACTCACCCGTCCCATCGACAGCCGCATCGGAGGCGCTCATGCCGGAGCCCGGGAGTACCGCAAAAGAAGCCGTGATCAGCCTGCGCGGCGCCATGGCCACCCTCGGCGCGCGCCCCGTGCTGCGGGGGGTCGACCTGACCGTCCACCGCGGTGAGGTCGTCGCCCTGCTCGGCGCCAACGGTTCCGGCAAGTCCACCGCCGTACGCTCCGTGATCGGCCAGGTCCCGCTCACCGGCGGCACCGTCGAGCTGTTCGGCACCGAGCTGCGCCGCTTCCGCCAGTGGGGCCGCGTCGGCTACGTACCCCAGCGCACCACCGCGGCGGGGGGTGTCCCGGCGACGATCCGCGAGGTCGTGGCCTCCGGGCGGCTGTCCCGTACGAAGCTGCGGCTGCCCGGCAGGGCGGACCGGGCGGCCGTCGACCGGGCCATCGAGCTCGTCGGGCTCACCGACCGCGCCAAGGACTCCGTGAGCGCCCTGTCCGGCGGCCAGCACCAGCGGGTCCTGATCGCCCGTGCCCTCGCCTCCGAGCCGGAACTGCTGATCATGGACGAGCCGATGGCCGGGGTCGACCTGGCCAGCCAGGAGATCCTCGCCTCGACCCTGCGCGCGCAGGTCGCCGCCGGCACCTCCGTCCTGCTCGTCCTGCACGAGCTCGGCCCGCTGGAGCCCCTGATCGACCGGGCGATCGTGCTGCGCGACGGCTGTGTGACGCACGACGGGCCGCCCCCCGAGGCCCTGGGCCAGCACGCGCTGCCCGGCCACGACCACGTACACCCCCACGCGGCTTCCGAGCCCGTCCGGACGGGACTGCTGACCTGATCATGCTGGAATTCCTGAACCCTCCCTTCATGCAGCGGGCCCTGATCGCCGCCGTCCTGGTCGGCATCACCGCCCCCGCCATCGGCATCTTCCTGGTCCAGCGCCGCCAGGCCCTGATGGGCGACGGCATCGGCCATATCGCGATGACCGGGGTCGGCCTCGGCTTCCTGCTCTCCACCAGCCCCGTCTGGATGGCCACGGCCGTCGCCGTGGCCGGCGCGGTCGTCATGGAGCTGATCCGCTGGTACGGACACACCCGCGGCGACATCGCCCTGGCCATGCTCTTCTACGGCGGCATGGCGGGCGGCGTGATGCTGATCAACATGTCCGACACCGGCTCCAACGCGAACCTGATGTCGTATCTCTTCGGCTCCCTCTCCACGGTCTCCGAATCGGACGTCACCGCGATCTGCGTCCTGGCCGCCTTCGTGATGCTGGTGACGGTGGGGCTGCGCAGGCAGCTGTTCGCCGTCAGCCAGGACGAGGAGTTCGCCCGGGTCACCGGGCTGCCGGTGCGCGCGCTGAACCTGCTGGTCGCGGTCACGGCCGCGGTCACCGTCACCGTCGCGATGCGGGTCGTCGGCCTGCTGCTGGTCAGCGCCCTGATGGTGGTGCCGGTCGCGGCGGCGCAGCAGATCTCGAAGTCGTTCAAGGTGACGTTCGTGCTGGCCGTCGTCATCGGCACGGTGGTGACCCTGGCGGGAACGGTGACGACCTACTACCAGGACGTTCCCCCCGGCGCCACGATCGTGCTGATGGCCATCGCCGCGTTCATCCTGCTGACCGCGCTCGCCACACCGCTCGCGAAACGGCGTGCCCGCGCGAGCACCGCGGACGAGGACGGGTGCACCCTGGAAGTACCGGCCGCCCGACCGGCATCGGACGACGTGCCGGTCTGACCGTGTCAGCGGGCCGGACTGGCACAATGGCCCGACGACACATGTACGGGCGACACGAGGAGGCACCAGTGGCCACGGCGCCGATCAGTGGCACGAACGCAGCCCCGGTACGCGGCCGGTCCACCCGGCAGCGCGCAGCCGTCGCGGCGGCGCTCGACGGGGTGGACGAGTTCCGCAGCGCACAGGAGCTGCACGATGTACTCAAACACCGCGGCGACTCGGTGGGGCTGACCACGGTCTACCGCACCCTGCAGTCCCTCGCCGACGCGGGCGAGGTCGATGTGCTCCGCACGACGGAGGGCGAGTCGGTGTACCGGCGGTGCTCCACCGGCGAACACCACCACCATCTGGTGTGCCGGGTCTGCGGCAAGGCCGTCGAGGTCGAAGGACCCGCTGTGGAGCAGTGGGCCGAGACGATCGCCTCCCAGCACGGGTATGTGAACGTCGCACACACCGTGGAGATCTTCGGGACCTGCGCGGAGTGCGCGCGGGCGAAGGAGTAACGAACCGACGAGGGGCGGGTCCGGGGTGCACCACACCCCGGACCCGCCCCTTTCTGTCACTTCCGGCCCGTCACTTCGGGCCCGTCACTTCGGGCCCGTCGCCTCCGGCCCGTCACCCGTGAGGTGTCACTTCTGGGGCGTCGCCTCTTCCGCCCCGCCGAAGCGGCGGTCCCGCTGCGCGTACTCCAGGCAGGCGCGCCACAGGTCCCGGCGGTCGAAGTCCGGCCACAGGACGTCCTGGAAGACCATCTCGGCGTACGCGCTCTGCCAGATCAGGTAGTTGGACGTGCGCTGCTCGCCGCTGGGGCGTACGAAGAGGTCCACGTCCGGCATGTCCGGGTAGTAGAGGTACTTCGCGAACGTCTTCTCGTTGACCTTCGACGGGTCGAGCTTCCCGGCCGCCACGTCCTCGGCGATGCGCTGCGCGGCGTCGGCGATCTCGGCGCGACCGCCGTAGTTGACGCAGAAGTAGAGCGTCATCCTGTCGTTGTCCTCGGTCTGCTCCTGGGCGACCTGGAGTTCCTGGACCACGGACTTCCACAGCTTCGGCATCCGGCCCACCCAGCGGATGCGGATGCCCAGTTCGTCCATCTCGTCGCGGCGCCGGCGGATGACGTCCCGGTTGAAGTTCATCAGGAACTTCACCTCGTCCGGCGAGCGCTTCCAGTTCTCGGTGGAGAAGGCGTACAGCGAGAGGTTCTTGACGCCCATCTCGATACAGCCCTTGAGAACGTCCATGACGACGCCCTCACCGACCTTGTGGCCCTCCGTGCGCGGGAGACCGCGCTCCTTGGCCCAGCGGCCGTTACCGTCCATCACGACGGCGACGTGCTTGGGCACCAGTTCGCCGGGGATCTTCGGGGGCGTCGCGCCGGAGGGGTGCGGCTCGGGGGTCTTGTAGGTGCGCCGGTTTCGGCCGCCGAGGATCCCGCGTACTGCCATGAGCTTCTCAGTCTCCCTGTGTCACTTCTCTACGTACCGCAGCGAGCGCAGTCCGCGCTCCAGATGCCAGTGCAGATAGGCGGACACCAGCCCGCTCCCCTCCCTGACATGACGCGCCTCGCACGCGTCCGCCGTCTCCCAGTCACCGGTGAGCAGCGCACTCAGCAGTACGAGGGCCTCCGCCGAGGGTACGACGCTCCCGGGCACCCGGCAGTCGCCGCATATGACGCCACCCGCCGCGACGGAGAAGAACCGGTTCGGTCCGGGCATTCCGCACTTCGCGCAGTCCTCGAAGCTGGGGGCGTAGCCGTTGACCGCGAGGGAGCGCAGCAGGAACGCGTCGAGGATGAGGTGGGGTGCGTGTTCGCCCCGGGCCAGGGTGCGCAGCCCGCCGACGAGCAGCAGGTACTGCTGGACCGCGGGTTCGCCCTCGTGGTCGGTGAACCGCTCGGCGGTCTCCAGCATGGCGGTGCCCGCGGTGTAGCGGGCGTAGTCGGCGACGATGCCGCCACCGTACGGAGCGATCGTCTCGCTCTGGGTGCACAGCGGGAGGCCGCGGCCGATCAGTTCGCTGCCGCGGGCGAAGAACTGGATGTCCACATGGGAGAAGGGTTCCAGGCGGGCGCCGAACTTGGACTTGGTGCGGCGCACCCCGCGGGCGACGGCGCGGACCCGGCCGTGGCCGCGGGTCAGGATCGTGATGATCCGGTCGGCCTCGCCCAGTTTCTGTGTGCGCAGCACGACGCCGTCGTCCCGGAACAAGCTCATGGCCCCATTGTCGCCCACCCAGGAGGCGCGGCGGGCGGGCGGTGGCCGCGAAGGGGCGCGGGCGGCCCTGCGAAGGCGTGCGGGCGGCCCTGCGAGGGCGTGGACGGGGCGGGGGGTTACGAAGGCGTGCGGGCTGCGGCGGCGAGGAGACGGGCGGTGTCGTCGGCGCGGAGCTGGAGCGCGCTGCCCACCGTGGTCAGCACCTCACGCTCCGCCGGGCTGTACGGGCCGTCGGCCAGCGCGATCCTGGCGCCCTGGAGCAGCACCGATTCCCGCCCGGCGGTGGCCAGGTGCGGCGCGAGGGGGCCCAGGACCTCGTGCAGCTCGATGGCGAGGGTGGCACCGCAGGCCTCGGCCGCGGGGTCGGCGCCGGGGCCGTGCCCGGTGTCTGCGGCGAGCACCTCGACGATGGTGAAGAGCTGTTCCTGGGTGCAGTCGTCCAGCCCGGCCTCGCGCACCGTGGCGACCGCGGTGTCCAGGACCGTACGGGAGGTGGTGCCACCGGCCGCGAGGACGCCCAGCGTGACCGTGTGCACGGCCTCGCGGAGCATCGCGGAGAACCGGGTGGTGGTGGGGTGGTCGAGGCTCTCGGTGGCGAAGTGCTCCCGGCAGACGGTGCATTCGACGACGGGGCCCGCGCTGCCGCGCCGCAGCAGCGGCACACCGAGCACGGTGAAGCGCCGACGCCCGTTCAGGCGACGGTAGTTGCGGTCGCCACCGCAGCCGGGGCAGAAGAACTCGCCGTCGCCGACGGCCTCCCAGGCGGTGCGGATGCCGTAGATGAACGGCCTCAGAGCGCGTTGTCCTTTGGCTGACCGCACGTCGCACACCTCCGTAACGCTCCGGCAACATTGCCGTGTGTTGGACGTGATGTTAGCCACATGCGTGATGTGACGTCAGCCTCCGGAGGCCACAACCCCCGGATATGGCCGAACCCCGCCCACCCTGGTCGGGTGGACGGGGTTCGCGGACCATACCGTTACGGGATCAAAGCGGACTCCCGTACGGGGGGTACGGAGACGGCGTCAGCGGGCCGCGCGGTTGACCGCGGAGACGACCGCCTTGAGCGAGGCGCGCGTGGTGTTGGCGTCGATGCCGATGCCCCACAGCACCTTGCCGTCGATCGCGCACTCGATGTACGAGGCCGCCTGGGCGCTGGCGCCCTCGCTCATCGTGTGCTCGGTGTAGTCCAGGAGCCGGGCGTCGATGCCGATGGCCTGCAGCGCTTCGAAGAACGCGGAGATCGGGCCGTTGCCGGTTCCGGTGAGCACGGTGTCCGCGCCGTCGACGGTGGCCTCGACGGTCAGTGTGTCCCTGCCGTCGGTGTCGGTCACGGTCTGACCGGAGCGGATCTGTACGCGGCCCCAGGCGTTCCGCGGGTTCGGCAGGTACTCGTCCTGGAACGTGGACCAGATCTGGGCCGGGGTGACCTCGCCGCCCTCGGCGTCGGTCTTGGCCTGAATGATCCGGGAGAACTCGATCTGCATCCGGCGCGGCAGGTCCAGCTTGTGGTCGTTCTTCAGGACGTAGGCGATTCCGCCCTTGCCGGACTGCGAGTTGACCCGGATGACGGCCTCGTAGGAGCGGCCGACGTCCTTCGGGTCGATCGGCAGGTACGGCACCGCCCACTGAATGTCGTCCACGCTCCTGCCCTGGGCGGCCGCGTCGGCCTCCATGGCGTCGAAGCCCTTCTTGATGGCGTCCTGGTGGGAGCCGGAGAAGGCGGTGTAGACCAGGTCGCCCGCGTAGGGGTGGCGCGGGTGGACCTCCATCTGGTTGCAGTACTCGCTGGTGCGCCGGATCTCGTCGATCTGCGAGAAGTCGATCTGCGGGTCGACGCCCTGCGAGAACAGGTTCATGCCCAGCGTGACCAGGTCGACGTTGCCGGTGCGCTCGCCCTGTCCGAACAGGCAGCCCTCGATCCGGTCCGCGCCGGCCATGATGGCCAGCTCGGCGGCGGCGACGGCGGTGCCGCGGTCGTTGTGCGGGTGGACCGACAGACAGACGAACTCGCGGCGGGACAGGTTGCGCGACATCCACTCGAACCGGTCCGCGTGCGTGGACGGCGTCGAACGCTCCACGGTGGCGGGCAGGTTCAGGATGATCTCGCGGCCCTCCTCGGGCTGCCAGACGTCACAGACGGCCTCGCAGACCTCCAGGGCGAAGTCCAGCTCGGTGTCGGTGAAGATCTCCGGGCTGTACTGGTAGCCGAAGATCGTCTCCGGGCCCAGGATCTTCTCGGCGTACTCCATGACCAGCCGCGTGCCGTCCACGGCGATCTGCTTGACCTGCTCCTTGGAGCCGCGGAAGACCACGCGCCGGAAGGTGGGGGCGGTGGCGTTGTACAGATGGACGGTGGCCCGGCGCGCGCCGACCAGCGACTCCACCGTGCGCTCGATCAGCTCCTCGCGGGCCTGTGTCAGAACGGAGATCGTCACGTCCTCGGGGATCGCGCCCTCTTCGATGATGGAGCGGACGAACGCGAAGTCGGTCTCGCCGGAGGACGGGAAGCCGACCTCGATCTCCTTGTAGCCCATGCTCACGAGCAGGTCGAACATCTCGCGCTTGCGGGCCGGGGACATCGGGTCGATCAGCGCCTGGTTGCCGTCGCGCAGATCGGTGGACAGCCAGCGGGGCGCCACGGTGATCCGGCTGTCGGGCCAGGTGCGGTCGGGGATGTCCACGGCGTCGTAACCGGCGTACTTGTGGACCGGCATCCCGGACGGCTTCTGCAGCTGCGTCGCGTTGGTGACGGGCGTGGGGCGGCCGACGGAATTACCGGAATCGGCTTCACCGGAGATGTTCGTGGCGGTCATGGCGTAGGGCTCCTCGGGTCCGGCAAGGGGAACGGCCGACTGTGTCGCTGCAGCACCAGACTCCGCGGGGAGGGGGTCGGCCTACGACTACAGGCCCTCGCCGCGGCAGCTAAGGAGAAGCAGCCCGAAACGCATGATGCGACGAGAGTAACCGGGAGACACCCGGGGCGTCGGCCCGTATCAGTATGCGGGACCGGGCATCCATGACGGGTAAACAGTGACTCATCACTCCATTTCGTCAATCACCGTCGCAACCAGTGACAGGGCGATCACAAAGTGCCACAGTCGTTTCCATGCAGCCCCGAACCGACGACGGGTTCCGCCCCGTCTTCTGCACCATCGTGCCGCCCCACCTCCTCGACAAGCTGTCGCAGTCCGACGACCCGCTTCTCGCCGATCCGGCCCGCCGCACCCTGGAGGCCGACGGATCCCGGCGCACCCGGCGCCGGATGGCCGCGCTGGCCGCCGCCCCCGTCGCCCCGCCCACCGCGGGAGCCGTGCCCACCAAGCCCGACCGCACCGTGTACGACTGCCGCCACGGCACGAACCTGCCGGGCCACCGGGTCCGCGCCGAGGGCGGGGAGCCCACCCAGGACGCCAGCGTCAACCGCGCGTACGCAGGACTGGGTGCCACGTTCGAGCTGCTGCTCACGGCGTACGGGCGCAGCTCGATCGACGGCAAGGGCCTGCCGCTGATCGGCTCCGTGCACTACGACGAGAAGTACAACAACGCGTTCTTCGACGGCGAGCAGATGGTCTTCGGGGACGGCGACGGCGAGATCTTCCTGGACTTCACCGTCGCCATCGACGTGATCGCCCATGAGCTGGCGCACGGTCTGACGCAGTACACGGCCAATCTGACGTACGAGGGCCAGGCCGGCGCGCTCAATGAGTCGGTCTCCGATGTGTTCGGCTCGCTGGTCAAGCAGTACTCCCTGGGCCAGACCGCCGAGCAGGCCGACTGGCTGATCGGCGCCGGGCTGCTCGCGCCCCGGGTCAGCGGGGTGGCGCTGCGCTCGATGAAGGCCCCGGGAACGGCGTACGACGACGATGTGCTCGGCAAGGACCCGCAGCCCGCCTCGATGGAGGACTACATCGAGACGGACGAGGACAACGGCGGGGTGCACCTCAACTCCGGCATCCCCAACCGTGCCTTCTACCTGCTGGCCACCGCACTCGGCGGCAACGCCTGGGAGCGGGCCGGCCAGATCTGGTTCGACGTGCTGACCGGCGGTGAGCTGTCGGCCGGCGCGGACTTCGCGGAATTCGCCCGGCTGACCGTGGCGGCGACGACCGAACGCTTCGGGGAGGGCGACGAGCACGAGGCGGTTCTCAAGGCCTGGTCGGAAGTGGGCGTGCCGACCGCTTGAGTCTCTCCCCCGCCCCGGCTAGACAGGACCCATGGACCCGATGCGCATCCAGGTGAGCCGGACCGGCGGATTCGCCGGCACCGCACGGCACCGTGAGGTCGAGACCACGGGCCGGCCGGACGCGGCCGAGTGGGAGGCCCTGGCCGAGGCGGCACTCACGGGCGGCCGGGACAGCCCGCCGGCCGGAGTGCCGGACGGATTCCGGTACCGCATCACGATCGGTGACCGGACCGTGTACTGCGCTGACCCCGATCTGACCGGGGCGCAGCGCACGCTGATCTCACGCATCCTCAAGGAGGGTGCGTGAGATCGGCCCTCCGCTGACAGCGGCATGCCCGGCGGGGCCTCCCGGCGGGAGCTTCCCCGGCGGGGTCAGAACCCCAGCTTGCGCAGCTGCTTGGGGTCGCGCTGCCAGTCCTTGGCGACCTTCACATGCAGGTCCAGGAAGACCGGCGTACCGAGCAGCGCCTCGATGTGCTTGCGCGACTTGGTGCCGACTTCCTTCAGCCGCTTGCCCTTCGGGCCGATGATGATGCCCTTCTGGCTGGGGCGCTCGATGTAGACGTTCGCGTGGATGTCCAGCAGCGGCTTGTCCGCCGGGCGGTCCTCGCGCGGCAGCATCTCCTCGACGACGACCGCGATGGAGTGCGGCAGCTCGTCGCGTACGCCCTCCAGCGCGGCCTCCCGGATCAGCTCCGCGACCATGACCATCTCGGGCTCGTCGGTGAGGTCGCCCTCCGGGTAGAGCGGGGGGCTCTCCGGCAGGAGCGGGGCGATCAGGTCGGCGAGCAGGCTGACCTGCTGGTCCTTGACCGCCGAGACCGGGACGATCTCCGCCCACTCGAAGCCGAGCTCCTCACCGAGGCGGGAGACGGCGAGCAGCTGCTCGGCGAGCGCCTTGGAGTCGACCAGGTCGGTCTTGGTGATGATCGCGATCTTCGGGGTCTTCTTGATGCCCGCGAGTTCCTTGACGATGAACTTGTCGCCGGGGCCGAGCTTCTGGTCGGCGGGCAGGCAGAACCCGATGACGTCGACCTCCGCCCAGGTGGTCCGCACGACGTCGTTCAGCCGCTCGCCGAGCAGGGTGCGCGGCTTGTGGAGGCCTGGGGTGTCGACCAGGATCAGCTGCGCGTCGTCGCGGTGCACGATGCCGCGCACGGTGTGCCGTGTGGTCTGGGGACGGTTGGAGGTGATCGCCACCTTCTGACCGACGAGAGCGTTCGTGAGGGTGGACTTGCCCGCGTTGGGGCGGCCCACGAAGCAGGCGAAGCCGGCCCGGTGGGGGGCGTTGTTCTCCGCGTGCTGCGCAGCAGCTTCTGGGTTCGGTCGAGCGCTCATGGCGACCATTCTCCCCGATCCCGGCGGCCCCGCCGCACAGCGGTCCGCGGCGGGGCTTGTCGCGGACGCCTCAGGAGGTACGCGCACGGCTCCGGCGGGCCCGTGTCCACAGCCCCGCACCGGCCGCGGCGATCACGCCCAGAGCCGCCACGACCAGCCAGGGAAGCGCGAAGTACGAGGCGGTCGCGGACTCCCGCGTGTCCCGGGCGGTGGCGGTGAGGCGGACCTCACCCCATTCCAGCTGGGGCGCGCCGGCCCAGGTCTCCGTCAGCCGCACCTGCTGGCGGGGCAGCAGTTCCGAGGGAATCCGCTTCAGGTCGCGGGCGAGCAGGGTGCGGCCGAAGAGGCCCTCGGCCCTGAGGGCGACCTGGGGGTTGAGGGTGACGTTGCCGCGGTTGCGCAGGGTGTACGAGATCACGGCGCGGCTCTTCCCGGTGCCGGGGACCAGTGGCCGGCTGTGTTCGACGCGGACGTCGTCGACGGAGAGCGCGGGCATGGTGGGCCCGTTGACCCGCAGATGGATCCGGGCGCCGACGGCCTGGCGGATGCCGACGGCGACGGAGCCGTCCCCGGCGGGGTCGACCCGTTCGTCGAGGGCGACGAGGGCGCCCGGGTGGTCGCCGGGTTCGGCGTCCTCGGGGACGGTGATGGTGACCGGGAGGGTGACCGAGCCGCGCGCCTTCACGGTGACCCGGTCGCGGTCGGTCTTCGCCCAGGCGCCGATGGAGCGCTGCTTCTCGTTCTGCGCGCGGACCGCGAACCCGCCGTCACGGGCGGTGTTGTACGCGTCGGCCGCGTACAGCCGGAAGGTGAGCGGCCGGTCGGTCTTGTTGGCGACGGTGACCCGGTCGGTGAGCGTGGCGCCGGGGTCGGCGGAGAGGTAGAAGTACGGCCGCACGGCGGAACGGGAGGCGGCCGGGTAGACGGACCAGCTGCCGTTGTCGGCGGCGTGGGCGCCGGGCGCGGCGGCCGTCGGCAGGGCGACCGCGACGGCGACGGCGACCGCCAGGAGCGGCACGGAGAGCCCGCGGGCGGGAAACGTGCGTACGGAGAGCTTGCGCACTGGGCGGAACCCCCAGGGTGGTGGTGGGCTGCGGTGGGTCGCGGACGGCGGTGGACGGTCCGGGTGCGTTCCCGGGCCGCCCACCGGTGGATCAGTACCGCGCCCTCAGGTGAGGGTGAGCGTCAGCACTCCGGAGTACGCGCCGGTGGCGGTGTACGCCGGTATGTTCAGCGCGAGCCGCGCGTCGACGGTGAACTCGCCTCCGGTGAAGGCCCCGTCCGGGGTGGACGCGAGCGTGGCGCCCGCGCCGCCGACCGTGCCCGCGGAACCGGCCGCGCAGGTGCTCGGGCTGCCCGGCTTCGTCGCGCAGACCGGGGTCCAGCTCAGCGCGCCGGCGCCGACGCTCGCGCCGCCGGGGCCCCGGAAGTCGGTGACCTTGCCGGTGAGGGACCAGCCCGCGGGGCCGCCGCGGTAGTCCTCGACCGTCACCGTCCGCAGGGAGCCGCGGGAGACGCCGCCCCGGCCGAAGTCGACCGCCGACATCTCGACGGCGTCCCCGTCCTGGACCATGGAGAGCGTGCCCGCCCGCACGGACGCGGTGAGCCGCTGGCTGCCGTCGGGGGTCCCGCCGCCGCCGTCCGTGGCGGTGATCGTCAGTGCGACGGGGGCGGGCGGATCGGTCACCGTGCAGGGGGTGTCCAGCTCCATGATGTAGCTGGTGTGGATGTTGTAGTCGCCGGGCGACAGCGTGATCTCACCGGGAGCGGTGACCAGGAACGTGCCCGTCATCGAGAACGACGGGAACGCTCCCTTGCCGGGAACGGGGTCGTTCTTCTTCGGCCCGGCGACGCTGACCTCGGCGGCCTGCGCACCGGCGACGGTGACCTTCCCGCTCGGCGTCATGATGTCGGCGGGCAGCGCGAGATCGACGGGGTTGCTCGCGGCGGGCTCGGCCACGGTGTACGTCACCGTGACGGTGTCCCCCACCTTCGGCGCCGCGTTGTCGACGGTGATCCGGGCGGTGGTCGTGCCGTCGATGGCCGGGATTCCGGCGATGGGCGGCGGGATGCAGTGGGTGGGGAAGTCCACCGCCGCGGCGGCCGTCGCGGTGGCCAGCGCGGGGCTGCCGAGCGCCCCCGTCCCGGCGACGACGAGTGCGGTGACGCCCAGCGCGGCGGCCCAGCGGCGCCGTGGGGCGGGGGTTCTTCGCCTGATTGCTCGTACGAACACGGGTGCCCTCCTGCGGGATACGGCGCAGCGGCTCTTCCGCGCCGGCAGGGGGCCATTGACGGGCCCGGCCGAAAAGAAGTCAATGGAGACGAATCGCGCCGACTGATGGCCCATCAGATGCTGGCATGATCCCGTGCCTCCGCCCGGCCCCGGCGGCGCGGGCGCACATTCCGGAGCGCGGGCGCACCTCCTCAGGCGCGGCACCCGCGCGCCGCTCCCCCGCGGGGTCAGCCCGCCGACACCCTGACCCGTACGGTGCCGTCGGGTCCGGCGAGCAGTACCGGGGTGTCCGGCCCGCCCAGGTCCCGTACGGCCGCCCGGTCCGCGTCCGAAGGGGTCTCGGCGGCGGAGACGACCGCCGCGGCCTCCAGGGAGGTGGCACCGCTGGCCACGGCCATCGCGACGGCGGTCTGCAGGGCGCTCAGCTTCAGCGACTCCAGCGCCACCGTGCCCGCGACATACGTACGCCCCGTCTCGTCCCGTACGGCCGCGCCCTCCGGCACACCGTTGCGGGCGCGGGCGCTGCGTGCCAGCGTGACGATCTTGCGGTCCTCGGGGCCGAGGTCGGTGGTCTCAGTCATGGCACGAGCATACGAAGGGTGCGGTCCCGGGCGCGGCGACGGGGTGTCCTCATCCCGGGACCGGGTACATCGAGCCGCGCCGGCCCTCCGGCGAGGCCGGCCACCGGAGCTTGCGCTCCGTGCCGGTGTCCGGCGGCGGGATGTGCAGCACGATCGCCAGGTCGGGGCGGGCCGGCGGCAGGGTGCGCGGGCGGTAGGACGGCGTGCGCGGGCGGGGCGGCGTGCGCGGGGCACGCGACCACCGCGCCCGGCCGCCGCATCGCCGGACGGGCCCGGTCCGTGGCTCTCGTGCCACGGACCGGGCCCGTCCCCTGCTCTGCGTGTCCCGCCCGTCCGCCCGGTCTACGGCCGGTCCAGCCGCAGCCGTTCCGCTCTCGGCAGGCCCGCCACGACCAGGTCGTACGAGTCCTCGATCAGCTCGCGCAGCATCCGGTCCGGCACACCGGAGACCGTCACCGTGTTCCAGTGGCGCTTGTTCATGTGCCAGCCGGGCACGATCGCGGTGTGCTCCTCGCGCAGCCGTACCGCCTCGTCCGGGTCGCACTTCAGGTTGACCGTCAGCGGACGCGCGTCCAGCGTGCTCAGCGCGAACATCTTGCCGAGCACCTTGAAGACCGAGGTCTCCGGGCCGAACGGGAACTCCTCCGCGCTCGCGTTGAACTCCAGGCAGAACGCCCTCAGCCGCTCCGGTGTCATTCCGCTCGCATCCCTTCGGGCTCCACCAGCACCGTGACGATCTTGTTCCGGCGGCCCGCCGGGGACTCCGCGGTCAGCCGGAGCTTCCGTCCGTCGGGCAGGTCGACCGGCGCCGAGGCTCCGGCGATCGGGACCCGGCCGAGCGCCTTGGCGAGGAGGCCGCCGACCGTCTCCACGTCCTCGTCGTCGTACTCGTCGATCCCGAACAGGTCGCCGAGGTCGCCGATGTCCAGGCGCGCGGTCACCCGGTAGCAGCCGTTCTCCAGCTCCTGGACGGGCGGGAGTTCGCGGTCGTACTCGTCGGTGATCTCACCGACGATCTCCTCCAGGATGTCCTCGATCGTGACGATGCCCGCCGTGCCGCCGTACTCGTCGATGACGACCGCGACATGGCTGCGCTCCTGCTGCATCTCCCGCAGCAGGTCCCCGGCGTTCTTCGTGTCCGGCACGAACGCCGCGGGCCGCATCGCCGTGGAGACCTGATCGGCCTCCGACTCCCGGTTGATGTGCGTCTTGCGGACCAGGTCCTTGAGGTAGACGATGCCGACGATGTCGTCCTCGTTCTCCCCGGTGACCGGGATCCGCGAGAAACCGGAACGCAGGGCGAGCGTCAGGGCCTGACGGATCGTCTTGTAGCGCTCGATGCAGACCAGGTCGGTGCGCGGCACCATGACCTCGCGTACGAGAGTGTCGCCGAGCTCGAAGACCGAGTGCACCATGCGGCGCTCGTCGTCCTCGATCAGCGACTCCGCCTCCGCGAGGTCGACCATCGCCCGCAGTTCGGCCTCACTGGCGAACGGGCCCTTGCGGAAGCCCTTGCCGGGCGTCAGCGCGTTGCCGAGGAGGATCAGCAGCTGGGGAATCGGGCCCATCACCCTGGCCAGCGGCAGCAGGACGTACGCCGCCGCCGTCGCCGTGTTCAGCGGGTGCTGACGGCCGATGGTGCGCGGGGAGACCCCGATGGCGACATAACTGACCAGGACCATCACCCCCATGGCGACGGCCAGGGCCTCCCAGGTCTCCGGGAATTCCTTCAGGCAGGCGTAGGTGACCAGCACCCCGGCCGACATCTCGCAGGCCACCCGCACCAGCAGGGCGACATTGAGATAGCGGGTCGGGTCGGCCGCGACCTGGGCCAGCTTGGCGCTGCCGCGCCGACCCGCCCGGACCGCCTCCGCAGCCCGGAAGCTGGAGGTGCGGGCGATGCCCGCCTCCGCGCAGGCCGCCAGCCAGCCGCCGACGACCAGCAGTACGGCGCCGGTGATGAGTGGGACGCTCACGAGACGGTGGGGGCGGGCGACGCGCCGGTGAGCCCGCGCTCACCGCGCCAGCCGTCGACGATGGCCGCCTGAAGGCCGAACATCTCGGCCTTCTCGTCCGGCTCCTCGTGGTCGTAGCCCAGCAGATGCAGCACTCCATGGACGGTGAGGAGCTGGAGCTCCTCGTCCATGGAGTGCTGTGTCTCCGCCTCTTCGCCCTGCTTCTTCGCGACCTCCGGGCAGAGCACGATGTCGCCGAGGAGCCCCTGCGGGGGCTCCGCGTCGTCCTTGGCCGGCGGACGCAGTTCGTCCATCGGGAAGGACATGACATCCGTCGGACCGGGGAGGTCCATCCACTGGATGTGGAGCTGCTCCATGGCATCGGTGTCCACCACGATCACCGAGAGCTCGGACAGCGGGTGGATCCGCATCCGGGCGAGTGCGTAGCGGGCGATGTCGAGGATCGCCTGCTCGTCGACCTCGGTTCCGGACTCGTTGTTGACATCGATCGACATGGTGCGCTGCGACTACTTCCCGTTGTGGCTGTCTCGGCTGTCGTACTTCTCGTACGCGTCGACGATACGGCCGACCAGCTTGTGCCGGACGACATCCTGGGAGGTGAGCCGGGAGAAGTGCACGTCCGGGACGTCCTCCAGGATGTCCTGGACCTGCCGCAGACCGCTCTTCGTGCCGCTCGGCAGGTCGACCTGGGTGACGTCACCCGTGACGACGATCTTCGAGTCGAAGCCGAGCCGGGTCAGGAACATCTTCATCTGCTCGGCGCTGGTGTTCTGCGCCTCGTCGAGAATGATGAAGGCGTCATTGAGGGTGTTGTGCGTCAGCAGGTAGTCCTGCGTGACATAGAGCGAGTCCTCGGCCGCCACCTGGATGCAGACGGCCTCCTCACGGCCCGCCGGCTCGATGCTGTCGATGAAGCGCATGGGCTGTCCGCCGCCCCCGGCAGCGTGGTACTTCTCCGCCTTGCGGGCGAGACGGAAGGGCTCGATGCCCTCGGGAAGGCGGATGTCGATGACATGGGCGTCGTAGCGGTGGTGCGTCTCCCCTCCACCGGCGGGCCCCGGTACCCGCCCTTCGGCGGCCCGGCGGGTGGACGCGACACCGCCCAGCGAACGCACGAGGGCGATCACATCGTCACGCAGCACGATCGACGCCGTCGTGTACTGGACACGGCAGGTGCGGTCCTCCTGCGGGACCGGACCGCCGTCGGCGTCGAGAAGGCCCTGGAGCAGTGCGAGCCGCACCTCGGCGGAGTTGTGCAGATAGCCGTCCGGGACGAACGTGGAGTGCGCCCGGGTCCCGAGGAGGTCCAGCTGCCGCAGGACCCGGGTGACCGGGTTGTCCAGCGTGACCACGTCGCCCGGCTCCTCGATCCGGTTCAGCGCGTCGCCCGGCCCGTCCCGGTGCCGCAGGGTGACGCCGGGGAGAGCGCCCTCCAGCGCTTCGGCCGGCTCCGTGTCCGCCGTGACGAACGAGGGCGTGGTGGATCCGGTCAGGCATCCGCCGCCGAGCAGCAGCCCCAGCGCGTACGGGTCCATCGGGACCTCGCGCTCCGGGAGGCTCACCGGTGCGGTCAGCATCGGCAGCTCGTAGCGGAGGGCGTGCCCGGCGCGGACGTTGCCGATCATCTCCTTGGTCTCCAGGACCCGCCACGGCTCGTCACCGCGGCGGTCGGAGGCCGCACGGACCGTCCACAGGTGTTCGCCGCAGCACAGGGTCCAGGACCCGTCCTGGGCGCTGACGCGGTAGATGTCCTTCTCACCCTGCGGGTAGACGCCGAGGACCGGGGTCGGCTCACCGTTGGAGCCGATGACCAGGTCGCCCACCCGAAGGCTTCCGATGGGGCGCCAGCCGTCCGGTGTGAGGACGTTGGTGAAGACCGGCTGCGCGCGCCCACGCATATAGGCCAGCGGCGCCACCTCGATCGTGCCCGCCGCCATCAGCCGCGGGATCGAGTCGGGGTCGAGCATGTCGTGCAGGGCGTCGTAGAGCGGGCGCAGATACGGGTCGATCTTGTCGAAGAGCGTGCCGGGCAGGAAGCCGAGCCGCTCCCCCGCCTCGACGGCGGGCCGGGTCAGGATGATCCGGCTGACCTGCTTGGACTGGAGGGCCTGGACCGCCTTCGCCATGGCGAGGTACGTCTTGCCCGTACCGGCGGGACCGATGCCGAAGACGATCGTGTGCTTGTCGATCGCGTCGACGTACCGCTTCTGGTTGAGGGTCTTGGGGCGGATGGTGCGGCCGCGGCTGGAGAGGATGTTCTGGGTGAGCACCTCGGCGGGTGTCTCGCCCTGGGGGTCTCCCTGTCCGTTGCCGCTCGCCCGGAGCATGGCGATCGACCGTTCCACTGCGTCCTCCGTCATCGGCTGCCCGGTGCGAAGCACCAGCATCATCTCGTCGAACAAGCGCTGGATCAGGGCGACATCGGCCGCCTCGCCCGTGGCACTGATCTCATTGCCCCGGACATGGATGTCGGCCGCCGGGAACGCCGTTTCGATCACGCGCAGCAGCGAGTCGCCCGATCCCAGGAGCATCACCATGGGGTGTGCGGCCGGAATCCTGATCTGGGCACGCGCCTGCGGCTGTGTGGGTGTCTGAGTCATGGGCCGGCCCTCGGGCCTGCGCATACCTCCCGTTGCAGGGTTCTCGCTGCTCGACAACCTCTGGATTACCAAGCCTACGACTCACCACCGACAACACCGAGAGGTTTTACCGCGCGTGGGAGGAGCGCCGGTTCACTGACGGAAGCCGATCGTCGGAACCGCCCGGCGCAGCGGCCAGGCGCGGGTGGCCGCGGGCAGCAGTTCCTCAAGGAAGGCGTACCGCTCCAGCGCGACCGGGTCCTGGTCGGCGCAGGTGCGCACCTGCTGCCACCACGCGGCGACCTCCGCCCAGCCCGGCGCGGACAGTGAGCCGCCGAACTCCTGGACCGAGAGGGCCGCGGTCAGCCCGGCGAAGGCCAGCCGGTCGGCCAGCGGCCAGTCGGCGAGGGTCCCGGTGACGAATCCGGCGACGAAGACGTCACCGGCCCCGGTCGGGTCGAGCGCGGCCACGGCGATGGCGGGCACCTCGGCGGCGGTGCCGGTCCGCGCGTCGATGGCGTAGGCGCCCTCCGCCCCCAGGGTGACCACGGCCAGGGGTACGCGTTCGGCGAGGGCGCGGGCGGCGGCGCGCGGGCAGTCGGTGCGGGTGTAGCGCATCGCCTCCTCGGCGTTGGGCAGGAAGGCCTCGCAGTGCTCCAGGTCGGGCAGGCTGTCCAGGTCCCAGCGGCCGGTCTCGTCCCAGCCGACGTCGGCGAAGATCCGGGCGCCGTGCCGGGCGGCGGCGGCCACCCAGGGTTCGCCGCGGCCCGGGGTGAGTGAGGCGACGGCGGCTCTGGCGCGCGGCGGGCAGTGCGGGAACGTCCGGCCGGGCACGGTGGCCGCGGCGGGGGCCGGGGCCTCGTGGCCGTGCGAGACCATCGTCCGCTCGCCCTCGTAGGCCATGGAGACGGTGACCGGCGAGTGCCAGCCCGGGACGGTGTGCGACATCGACAGGTCGATGCCCTCGCCCTGTTCGAGGGCGTCCCAGCAGTACTCCCCGTAGTGGTCGTCGCCGAAGGCCGCGGCCAGTGATGTGCGCAGCCCGAGCCGGGCGAGGGCGGTGGCCATGTTGGCCACGCCACCGGGGCTGGAGCCCATGCCGCGCGCCCAGGACTCGGTGCCGCGCACCGGGGCGCTGTCCAGCCCGGTGAAGATGATGTCGAGGAAGACCGTGCCGGTCAGGAAGACGTCGCAGGCGGGATCCTGCGGGGCGCGGAGCGCCAGCAGCGGGTCGATGCCTGGAATATCTGTGCTCACCGTGCGCTCCCCGGCCGTGGCGGATCTGGTCGCTGCGATTACCTGTGCGATCCGGCCAGTGTGCCCGATTCGCTCCTGTGAGCGGAGCGTCCGCGCCGCACTGCTCACGGCAACCCTGACCTGCATAAACATGCGCTGTTACCCGGCCCGGAAACGCATAAACACATATGTGACTCAGATCACATCGAAGTGGCTTTCGGTCGACTGGGAGCACTTGATACAAATTGGCCCGCGAGCACCGTTGGCGTCTGATTACCGACGAGTGCCCCATCTCCGCTCATTCCCCGCGTTGCCCTCCCCTGCTCCACCTCTGTCTTCACCCCTCGGCTCCGCCGTCGCGCTCCACCTCTGTGTCTTCACCCTCCCCGTATCGCCTCCCTGCCTTCTCAGGCATGTCTTCAGGAACGCCCATGTCCTCGCGCCCTCGCGCCGCGTGGCCCCTGGTCGCCGTGTTCACCGCCGGTTACCTCGCCGCCTATCTGCTCCCCACCATCGTCGGCCGGCTCAGCGTCTACCTGGGCCTGAGTGCCGCCCAGGCCGGCCTGGTCGGCAGTGCGCTGCTGCTGAGTTCGGCCTCCGCCGGTTTCACCCTGGCGGGCCGCGTCGAGCGGTGGGGGGCGCGGAGACCGGCGCGTATCGGACTGGTCCTGGCGATGGCGGGATTCGGCTGCGCCGCGCTGGCCGGGTCCGTCCCGCTGGTGGTCCTGGGCGCGATGGTCGGCGGGCTCGGCTCCGGTACGGCGACCGCGGTCGCCGCGGCCGGGATCGCCGCCCAGCGCGACCCGCACCGGACCTCGTCGCTCGGGCTGCTCACCGTCTCCGCCACCGCGGGCGCCCTCTATCTGACGATCCCGCACCTGGGCGGCGGTCACCGGCTGCCGTTCGCCTCGATCGCACTGGTCGCCCTGCTCGTCTGGCCCGCCACCGCCCGGCTCGGCGGCGACACGGCCGAGCTGAGCCCGGCACAGACCTCGGGGCGGCTGCCGCACCGGCGCTCCGGACTGGTGCTGGCGGGCGGCATGCTCATCTGGTCCATGGCGCAGAACGCCCTGTGGGGAGTGAGCAGCCGGATCGGTGTCGCGCAGGTGGGGCTGTCCGAGGTCACGGTCGGCGCGGTGTTCGCCGCCGCGCTCGGTGCGGGACTGCTCGGGGTGATGGGAGCCGGAGTGCTGGGGGCCCGGCTCGGCCGCGCGGTGCCGATCGGTCTCGGCACGATGATCATCGCGATGAGCATCGTGCTCAGCTCCTCGGCGCGGGACCTCGGTTCGTTCGCGGCCGGCGAGATCCTGTGGAACACCTTCTACCCGGTGGTCCTGTCGTATCTGATCGGCCTCGCCGCGTCCCTGGACGTGCGCGGGCGCTGGGCGGTCCTCGCGGGCTCCGCCTCCTCGGTCGGGGTGGCCTGCGGCCCGCTCCTGGGCAGCGTGCTCTCCGAACAGGCCGGGTACGCGGTGATGGGTCTGATCCTGGGGGCGGCCACGCTCCTGGTGGCCGCCCCGGTCACCGCCGTCGCGCTGCACACCGGTGGACGTCCGCTGGTGCCCGGTTCGGTCCGGCGGCGCGGCGGTGCCCCGGCGGCCCTGCTCGCCGCGACCACCGGTGGCCTGCCCGGCGCCGTGCCCAAGCTCGGCTCACCGGAACAGGCCGTCACGGAGATCGCGGTGCCCGCCCTGCGCCGCAGACGCCTGGGCCGCAACGCGTTCCGCGCGGCCGGTCCGGCGGGCGGTTCGGGTCAGTCGAACGCGTACGCCTCGACCTCGGAGAGGTAACGCGCCCTGCGCTCCTCGTCGTGGTCGAGGAAGGCCGCCTCGAAGGAGTTGCGGGCCAGCGTGCGCAGGTGCTCGTTGTCCAGGGCGAGCGCCTCGTGGACCGCGTGGAAGGTGTCTCCGACGTACCCGCCGAAGTAGGCGGGGTCGTCGGAGTTCACCGTGCAGAGCAGCCCGGCGTCCATCATGGCCCGCAGGGGGTGCTCCTCCAGGAGGTCGATCGCGCGCAGCCGTACGTTGGACAGCGGGCAGAGCGTGAGCGGCACCCGGTCCGCGGCCAGCCGCCGCACCAGCTCCGGGTCCTCCATGCAGCGCAGACCGTGGTCGACGCGCTCGACGCCGAGGATGTCCAGGGCCTCCCGGATGTACTCCGGCGGGCCCTCCTCCCCCGCGTGGGCGACCTTGCGCAGCCCGAGGGCTCCGGCGGCCTCGTAGACCTCGCGGAACTTGGCGGGCGGGTGGCCGGCCTCCGCGGAGTCCAGGCCGACGGCGCTGATCCGGTGCAGATAGGGCTTCGCGGCCTCCAGGGTCTCCAGTGCCGACGCGGCGGACAGGTCGCGCAGGAAGCACAGGATCAGCTGGGTGGAGATGCCGTGCGTCTCCTCGCTGCGCTCCAGCGCCCTGCCGAGGCCCTCGATCACGGTCCCGATCGGGACACCGCGCGCGGTGTGCGCCTGCGGGTCGAAGAAGATCTCCGCGTGCCGGACGCCCTGGGCGGCGGCTCGGGTGAGGTAGGCGTCGGCGAGCTCGGTGAAGTCGTCCTCGGTCCGCAGCACCGCCATCAGCGCGTGGTAGAGGTCGAGGAAGCTCTGGAGGTCATCGAAGAGGTAGGCGGTGCGCAGCTCTTCCGTGGTGGCGTACGGCAGCCGTACCCCGTTGCGTTCGGCGAGCGCGAAGGCCAGCTCGGGTTCGAGGGTGCCTTCGATGTGGAGGTGGAGTTCTGCCTTGGGGAGGTGCACGTCGTCTCGCTCACAAATGGTGGTGCTGATGTGTTCCGGGGACCGGGGGCGCCGGACTGTGTTCCGGGCCGGGTTCCGGGGCGCCGGGCCGTGGTCCGGAGGTGCCGGGCCGTGGTTCAGAGGTGCCGGGTGGGCACCGGGACCCTGATCAGGTCCCGGGCGACGGTCAGTTCGCCCTCGAACCCGGCGGCGCGGGCCTGGGTCTCGAAGAGCCCGGGGTCGTTGTACCGCTGCGAGAAGTGGGTCAGCACCAGGTGCCGTACGCCCGCTTCCTTCGCGACCCGGGCCGCCTGCCCGGCGGTCAGGTGGCCGTGGTCGGTGGCGAGCCGTTCGTCCTCGTCGAGGAAGGTCGACTCGATGACCAGCATGTCGCAGCCCTCGGCGAGCGTGTACACGCCGTCGCAGAGCCTGGTGTCCATGATGAACGCGACCCGCTGTCCGCGCCTGTGCTCGGAGACCTGGTCGAGGGTGACCGCGCCGAGTGCCCCCTCGCGCTGGATCCGGCCGACGTCCGGGCCGCGGATGCCGTGCTCGGCGAGCCTGTCGGGCAGCATGCGCCGGGTGTCGGGTTCGGTCAGGCGGTAGCCGTAGGACTCGACGGGGTGCGAGAGCCGGTGGCTGTCCAGGGTGTACGAGTCGGTGGTGGCCAGCACCCCGTCGGTGGCGACCGGGGCCTCGGTCAGCCGGACGGACTCGCGGTAGGCGGTCGCGTACCGCAGCCGCTCGAAGAAGTGCTGCCCGCTCGCCGGGTAGTGCGCGGTGACGGGGTGCGGGACCTGGTCGAGGTTGATCCGCTGGATCACTCCGGCCAGGCCCAGCGAGTGGTCGCCGTGGAAGTGCGTGACGCAGATGCGGTTGATGTCGTGCGCGGCGACACCGGCCCGGAGCATCTGGCGCTGGGTCCCCTCGCCGGGATCGAAGAGGATGCCCTCACCGTCCCAGCGCAGCAGATAGCCGTTGTGGTTGCGGTGCCGGGTGGGGACCTGGCTGGCGGTGCCGAGCACCACCAGTTCTCGTGCGGACATGGTGGGTGTATCCGTTATCCGGGGGGCCACTGGAGGCCGCGGCCTCCCAGTACGTGCGCGTGCGCGTGGAAGACGGTCTGGCCGGCGCCGGAGCCGGTGTTGAGGACCAGGCGGTAGCCGGTGCCGTCGATCTTCTCGTCGGCGGCGACCGCTCCGGCCTCGCGCAGCACGTCCGCGGCGATCTTCGGTTCGGCGGCGGCGAGCGAGGCGGCGTCCGGGTAGTGCAGCTTGGGGATGACCAGGACGTGCGTCGGGGCCTGCGGGTTGATGTCGCGGAAGGCGACGGTCGTGTCGCTCTCGCGGACGATGGTCGCCGGGATGTCTCCCGAGACGATCTTGCAGAACAGGCAGTCGGTCTGCGGCTCTCCCGCCATGGCCGGGCCTCCTCGCTCGTCGGTGATCGGTACACGCGCATGCTATCGGGCCCCGGCCCGCCCAAGGGGTCCGCGGCCGGTCGAACCGGATCGTCCGCGGCCCTCCGGTCGGACCCGGGGGCGGGGCCTCCGCCGCCTTCCCGCCGGACGGTGCCGCGGAGGTACGTCGCCGGGCGCCGCGTCGAGCGCGGTGCGCGGGCTCATGATCAGAGGCGGCCCATGACATGACGTCACCCTGCGTAACGCGTCTGACAGTCCGTCGCCGGCCGGGTCCGGCCCGGTCCCCGAAGCACCCGGACTCCGCCCTTCCGGAACCTCAGCCCCAGCGTCCGGTGCGGCCCAGCAGCAGGGCCGCCGCCGCCGTCCCCGCGGTGGAGGTGCGCAGCACGCTGCGGCCCAGCCGGCAGGTCCGCGCGCCCGCCTCGGCGAAGGCCGCGAGTTCCTGTGGCGAGACGCCGCCCTCGGGGCCGACGACGAGCACGATCTCACCGCGCGCCGGGAGTTCGGCGGTGGCGAGCGGTTCGCTGTCGCAGTCGCGGTCCTCGTGCAGCACGCCCGCGAAGTCCGCCGCGGCCAGCAGCGCGGCGACCTGCTTGGTCGTCATCGCCTCCGCGACCTCGGGGAACCGGACCCGCCGGGACTGCTTCCCCGCCTCCCGCGCCGTACTGCGCCACTTCGCCAGGGACTTGAGGCCGCGGTCGCCCTTCCACTGCGTGATGCAGCGGGCGGCCTGCCACGGGACGATCGCGTCGACGCCCGTCTCCGTCATGGTCTCCACGGCGACCTCGCCGCGGTCGCCCTTGGGGAGCGCCTGGACCACGGTGATACGGGGACTGGGCACGGGGTCCTCGTGGACCGTCGCGAGGTCCGTCACCAGGAGCCGGTCCTTGCCCTCGGCGGCCCGTACGACGCCCTCCGCCCACCGGCCCAGACCGTCCGTCAGGACGACGTCCTCCCCGGCGTGCAGCCGCTTCACGGAGACGGCGTGCCGCCCCTCGGGACCGTCCAGGACGAACTCGGGCCCGCTGGGCATCCGTTCGACGACGAAGACCGGTGCCGTCACTCGGCACTCCTTCCGCTCACCGCCACCCGGGCGGCTTCCAGTTCGGCGGCGAGCAGTTCGATCAGCTCCCCGGCGGGCAGCTCGCGTGCCATCCGGTGTCCTTGCCCGGCCCACAGTGCCATGCCCTGGGCGTCGCCGGTCCGGGCCGCCGCCTTGCGCAGCCCGCTGGTCACATAGTGCACCTGCGGGTAGGCGGCGGGGGCGTAGGGGCCGTGCTCGGTGATGAAGCGGTTGACCAGCCCGCGGGCGGGACGGCCGGAGAAGGCCCGGGTCAGGGCCGTCCGGACGAACAGCGGGTTGGTCAGGGACTGCTTGTGCACCGGATGCGCCCCGGACTCGGGGCAGACGAGGAAGGCCGTACCGAGCTGCGCCGCGTCCGCCCCGGCCGCGAGCGCCCCGGCGATCTGGGAGCCGCGCATCATCCCGCCCGCCGCGATGACCGGCAGCTGCACGGTCTCGCGGACCTGGGTGACGAGGGAGAGCAGCCCGATGCCGGTGTTGTCGGCCTGCGGGTCGTCGCGGTGTGTGGACTGGTGGCCGCCCGCCTCGACGCCCTGGACGCAAAGGGCGTCGGCGCCCGCCCACTGGGCGCACTGCGCCTCCTCGGCGCTGGTGACCGTCACGATGGTGTACGTGCCCGCCTTGGCGAAGGCGTCCAGGGTGTCGCGGGTGGGGCAGCCGAAGGTGAAGGAGACCGCGGGGACCGGGTCCTCCAGGAGGATCGCGACCTTGGCCTCGTAGCCGTCGTCGCCGCTGGTGTCCGGGTCGCCGAGCGGGGTCTCGTACCAGAGGACCTCACCGGCGAGCTGTTGGCAGTAGACCTCGACGGCGCTCGGATCGGCGAGCGCGGGCTGCGGCATGAAGAGGTTGACGCCGAACGGCCGTCCGGTCAGTCTGCGGACGTGCTTGATCTCGTTGTACATGCCGTCCGTCGTCTTGTACCCGGCGGCGAGGAAGCCCAGCGCGCCGGCTTCGGCGACGGCGCCGACGAGTTCCGGGGACGAGACGCCGCCCGCCATCGGGGCCTGCACGATCGGATACCGGCAGAGATCGGTCAACTCGGAGGACATGACCGCATCGTGCCATGTCCGGCGCACAGTGCCGAATCAGCCATGGGGCAGCGTGACCGGTATACCGCTGTACGCAGCACCGCCCGCCGGTACAGGACCGGCGGGCGGTGCGGTGACAGGGCAAGACCGGTTCAGCGGCCGTTGAAGGCGTCCTTCAGCCGGGAGAACAGCCCTTGTTGACCTGGCTGAAACTGGCCGGTGGGCCGCTCCTCGCCGCGCAGCTTCGCCAGTTCGCGCAGCAGTCGCTCCTGCTCCGGGTCCAGCTTGGACGGGGTCAGCACCTCGACGTGCACGATCAGATCGCCGCGACCGCCGCCGCGCAGGTGCGTGATGCCGCGCCCGTGCAGCGGAACCGACTGGCCGGACTGGGTGCCCGGCCTGATGTCGATCTCCTCCAGGCCGTCGAGCGTCTCCAGCGGCACCTTGGTGCCGAGCGAGGCCGCCGTCATGGGGATGGTGACCGTGCAGTGCAGATCGTCGCCGCGCCGCTGGAACACCGCGTGCGACAGCTCGTGGATCTCGACGTACAGATCACCGGCCGGGCCGCCGCCGGGGCCGACCTCGCCCTCGCCCGCGAGCTGGATACGGGTGCCGTTGTCCACACCCGCGGGGATCTTCACCGTGAGCGTGCGCCGGGAGCGGATGCGGCCGTCACCGGCGCACTCCGGGCACGGCGTCGGCACGACCGTACCGAAGCCCTGACACTGCGGGCAGGGCCGTGAGGTCATGACCTGGCCCAGGAAGGACCGGGTGACCTGGGACACCTCGCCGCGTCCTCGGCACATGTCACAGGTCTGCGCGGAGGTACCGGGGGCCGCGCCCTCGCCGCTGCACGTCGTACAGACGACCGCCGTGTCGACCTGGATGTCCTTGGTGGTGCCGAAGGCCGCCTCGGAGAGGTCGATCTCCAGCCGGATCATCGCGTCCTGGCCGCGCCGGGTGCGCGAACGGGGTCCGCGCTGCGAGGCCGTGCCGAAGAACGCGTCCATGATGTCGGAGAAGTTGCCGAAGCCACCGGCTCCGAAACCGCCCGCGCCACCCGCGCCGCCGGAGGCGGAGAGCGGGTCGCCGCCGAGGTCGTAGACCTGCTTCTTCTGCGGGTCCGACAACACCTCGTAAGCGGCGTTGATCTCCTTGAACCGCTCCTGGGTCTTCGGGTCCGGGTTGACATCCGGGTGCAGCTCGCGGGCGAGCCGCCGGAATGCCTTCTTGATCTCGTCCTGAGATGCGTCGCGGCGCACGCCGAGTACGGCGTAGTAGTCCGTGGCCACTTACGACTCCGCCAGGATCTGTCCGACGTAACGTGCCACTGCGCGTACCGCTCCCATCGTTCCGGGGTAGTCCATGCGGGTCGGTCCGACCACGCCGAGTTTGGCGACTGCCTCGTCGCCCGAACCGTAGCCGACCGCGACGACGGACGTGGAGTTGAGGCCCTCGTGGGCGTTCTCGTGCCCGATACGTACGGTCATGCCCGAGTCCGTTGCCTCACCGAGCAGCTTCAGCAGGACCACCTGTTCCTCCAGTGCTTCCAGCACCGGCCGGATCATCACAGGGAAGTCGTGCCCGAAGCGGGTGAGGTTGGAGGTGCCGCCGATCATCAGCCGCTCCTCCGTCTCCTCGACCAGCGTTTCGAGAAGGACGGAGAGCACCGTGGAGACGGTGGCCCGGTCCTCGCTGTCGAAGGATTCCGGCAGCTCCTGCACCAGCTGCGGGACGTCCGTGAAACGGCGTCCGACGACCCGGCTGTTGAGCCGGGCCCGCAGATCGGCGAGAGAGGTCTCGCCGAACGGCGCGGGGCAGTCGATCATACGCTGTTCGACCCGGCCGGTGTCGGTGATCAGCACCAGCATCAGCCGGGCGGGGGCCAGCGCGAGCAGCTCCACGTGCCGCACCGTCGAACGGGTCAGCGAGGGGTACTGCACCACGGCGACCTGCCGGGTCAGCTGCGCGAGCAGCCGCACGGTCCGGCCCACGACATCGTCGAGGTCGACCGCGCCGTCGAGGAAATTCTGAATGGCCCGGCGCTCCGGCGAGGAGAGCGGCTTGACGCCCGCGAGCCGGTCGACGAAGAGCCGGTAGCCCTTGTCCGTCGGGATGCGCCCCGCACTGGTGTGCGGCTGGGCGATGAAGCCCTCGTCCTCCAGCACCGCCATGTCGTTGCGGACGGTGGCCGGGGAGACCCCCAGCTTGTGCCGTTCCGTGAGCGCCTTGGAGCCGACGGGCTCCTCGGTGCCGACATAGTCCTGGACGATGGCGCGCAGCACTTCGAGTCTGCGTTCGCTGAGCATCGCGCACACCTCCAGCTGTCGTCTCCGGTGTCTGCCTGGCACTCTGTGCGTTCGAGTGCCAGCAATCCCCCCGGCCAGTGTACGGGGGCAGGGTGCCCCCCAGGCAAGGGCGACCGGCCACGCTACCCCGGGACCGCGCAGGTCGTTGCCGATAGCGTCGCCGCATGGACGTCTCTTGGGAAGAGTTCGGCTGGGAGCGGTTGGGCCGCGGAGTGGGCCGGCGGCGGCTCCCCGGGTGGGATGCGACGGTCGCGCTGGTGGCCGGAGCGGACGGCGCGCTGCTCTACGACACCGGGTCGACGCTGCGCGAGGGGGTGGAGCTGCGGAACCAGGCGGAGGGGCTGCTCGGGCGGAGAGTGACACATATCGCACTGAGTCACCCCCATTTCGATCATGTGCTGGGCACCGCGGTGTTCGCCGGGGCCGAGGTGTACGGATCGGCCGGCCTCGGCGCCCTCCTCGCGCGCGGGGCGGAGGAGCTGTGCGCCTCCGCCGTACGCCACGGAGTGCCCGAGGAGGAGGCCGCGCAGGCGGTGGACGTCCTGGTGGCCCCGCGCCACGAGGTGTGCGGGGAGCGGACGCTCGACCTCGGCGGCGGGCGGCAGGTCCTGCTGGCCGACGCCGGGCCGGGGCACACCGGCCACGATCTGGCGGTGCTGGTGCCCGGCGCGGGCGGGGAGCCGGCCGTGGTGCTCTGCGGTGATCTGGTCGAGGAGTCCGGCGAACCGCAGGCGGGCCGGGACGCGGTCACCTCCCGCTGGCCCGCCGCGCTGGACGGTCTGCTGGCGCTCGGCGGCGAGGACGCGCTGTACGTACCGGGGCACGGGGCGGTGGTGGACGCGGCGTTCGTACGGGCGCAGCGGGACCGGCTGGCGGAGCGCTTCGGCGTGTCGTGACGGACCCCGGGGACGGGCCCGGCCGGCCTTATCGTCGTGCCATGCGCAGCTACCAGCCGGACCTGACCCCGCCGTGGAAGAAGTCCGCCCCCGTCCCGGAGGTCCCCGCCGAGCCCGATCTGGTCGTGGAGGAGGTCTCCACCGGTTTCTGCGGTGCCGTGATCCGCTGCGAGAAGACGGCCCAGGGCCCCACGGTCACCCTGGAGGACCGCTTCGGCAAGCACCGGGTGTTCCCGATGGAGCCGCGCGGCTTCCTGCTGGAGGGCCGGGTGGTCACGCTCGTACGCCCGTCGGCGGCCGGTCCCGCCCGGCCCGCGCGTACGGCCTCCGGCTCGGTGGCGGTGCCGGGTGCGCGGGCGCGGGTGGCGCGGGCCGGGCGGATCTATGTGGAGGGCCGGCACGACGCGGAGCTGGTCGAGCGGGTGTGGGGCGACGACCTCCGGATCGAGGGCGTGGTGGTCGAGTATCTGGAGGGCATCGACGACCTCCCGGCGATCGTGCGCGCGTTCTCGCCGGGGCCCGATGCCCGGCTGGGGGTGCTGGTGGACCATCTGGTGCCGGGTTCCAAGGAGTCCCGGATCGCCGGTCAGGTGTCGGACGCCGATGTGCTGGTGGTGGGCCACCCGTACATCGACGTCTGGGAGGCGGTGAAGCCTTCCTCGGTGGGGATCCCCGGCTGGCCGGTGGTGCCGCGCGGGCAGGACTGGAAGACGGGTGTGTGCCGGTCGCTGGGCTGGCCGGAGAACACCGGTGCGGCCTGGCAGCACATCCTCTCCAAGGTGCACACCTATCGGGATCTAGAGCCACAACTCCTGGGCCGCGTAGAGGAATTGATCGATTTCGTCACCCTTCCGGCCTGACGCGCCGGGGCCGTTGACGAGGATCCGATACCGATCCCGGTGAACACCTGCGCCGCATGAGTACCGTCGGCTATTGAGGAGAGGAGAGGGGCACGGCGGGCGACGGGGAGGCACGGGGGCTATGACGCGCGAGGTCTGGCAGGGCAGTGCGGAGAACGAGGCGGCCTCCGCCGTCTTCCACCTGATGCAGCACCTGATCGACCAGTACAAGGTCAACCGGCCGGTGATGCCGCTGGTGGTCGCCCAGGCGGCCGACGCCGATGTCGGGCCCGAGACCGACGACCGGGTCGAGCAGATCGTGCGCCAGATCCACGAGGCCAACGCGTTGCGCAGGGTCCCCGTGCGGCTGCTCGACGGCGACTCCTCGAAGGCGTACGAGGCGGCGCTCGACATGGTGCGCACACTGACCGAGGAACCGTGGGAGACCCGGAAGAACTCGCAGTACAAGCCCTTCTCCTTCCCCCGCTCGCGCCTCCTCGGCGCCATCGAGCAGGCCACCGCGACAGTCATCTCCCAGCCCGGCGGCGGCTCGGCGCGCGGGCGCGAGGAGAGGATCCTGGAGCAGCTGGGCCAGCTGCGCTGGCGGACCGGCCGGCCGCGGAGCAGCGACCCGTGGTACTCCCTGCGGAACTCGGTCCGGCCGGAGACGTTCGCGGGCGCCGCCTTCATCGCGGCGCTCACCGGGGTGCTCGGCGAGATCAGCTGGCTGCTGACCGCCGTGGTGGCGGCCGCCTCGCTGCTCGGTCTGGCGGTCGTACGGCTGCTCAGCAACGCCGCCCCGCCGCTGCTGTGGCTGCGCCGGGCCAGCCGGTGGTTCGCGACCACGTCCTCGCTGGCCGCGTCCAGTACGGGGCACCCCTCGGACGGCTGGTCGCGCCTCTCGCCCAGCGGCTCCTGGCGGGTGATCCGGGCACGTGCGGCGGCGGTCGCCGAGCGGGTGGCCGACGCGCACCAGGACGACCACCCGGGCGTCGAGCACGCGCGCCAGTTCCATCTGGAGCTGCGGGTCCAGGCGCTGCTGGAGGACCTGCTGCACAACTACCGCCCGCACACCCTGGACTGGCGGCGCAGCAAGCGCACGGTCCCGCCGGTGGTGTTCCTGCCCAGGGCCACCCATGACAACGGCGGGATCCTGCTGATCAACGCGATCAACAACGTACGTTCACGGCGCAGCGAGGTGGACCCGCTGCTTCTGCTGGCCTCCCTGCCGGCCGCCCAGATCATGCGGCACACACCGCCGCTGCCCCCGGAGCAGCCCCCGGCGAACAGCGCCGCGGGTTCCGCGGCGGCGCGGGCCCGTTACGACCGCTGGGTCGACACACTGAGCCTGGGCCAGTCCCCCGTCGCCGCCGCGACGCTCGCCTGGGTGCTCCGGCTGCCGCTGTCCACGGCCAAGCTGACCCATGAGCACGCGCACGCGGAACTCGTCACCTGCCGGGTCGGCAGGACCTGGGCCTGGTGGCTGATGTCGCGGACGGCCGTCGTGTTCGTCCTCGTGGGCAGTCTGCTGGGGACCTTCCTGTGGAGCGTGCACTGGCAGAACGAGTACTGCCACGGACCGCTGACCGACCGCAACACGGACGCGATCTGGAGCGGGTCCGGTGACGACAGGGAGTGCGTCGGTGTGGCCACCTCCCCCGAGGTGCTCTTCGCCCGGGGCAACGACCTGGGGCTGAACGGGGTGGGCAAGGGCATCACCTTCGAGCGGATCGAGCGGGCGATCCGCGAGGAGAACGCCGACATCGAGCCGGGTGAGAACTTCGTGACCGCCGTCTACGCGGGTCCACTCACCGCCAGGAACGGCGACGAGAGCCTGACCCGCAAGGGACTTGAGGAGCTCACGGGTGTCTATCTCCTCCAGCACGCCATGAACAAGACGGTACGGGGGCCCGTCAAACTGCGGGTCCTCACGGCCAACGGCGGCCAGGACATGCTCCGCCAGATGACCGCGGTGAAGAAGATCGTCGAGGTGGCCGAGCGGGACCCGAGCGTCGTGGGCGTGGTCGGCTTCGGCCGCAACACCCAGGAGAGCGAAACCGCCACCGATCTGCTCAGGACCGCCGGGCTCGCGCTGGTCGACACCACCAATTCGAGCAGCGATCTGCCCCTCACCCACCCGAACTACTTCGGCCTCGCCGCGACCGACGAGGAACAGGCGTACGCGCTGGGCCTGGTCGCCCGGCAGATCGCCGACAGGCTCAGGAAGAAGAAGCTCACCCCGCACGCACTCGTCCTGTCCCGGGCACTGCGCAACGGCGACAAGGACAGGTACACGGCCGAACAGCGCGATGCCGGACGGAAGATGCTCAAGAAGGCCGGCTTCGACGTCGGCGACGACGTCACGTACAAGATCTCCGGCGGCGCCGGCCTCAACGGCCCGGTGACCAGCCTGTGCGAGCAGAAACCGGTACCGGACGCCCTGTACTTCGCCGGCCGCGTCGAGGACGTCCCGAACCTGATGAAGGAGCTCTCGGAGAACACGGGCTGCTCCGGCAAACCCATGACGGTGTTCACGGGGGACGACCTGACGAAGGGCACCTTCGAGGACAGCACGGCCATCGCCAGGAACGTCACGCTCTACCACAGCTCGCTGGCCCCGCTGGACAAGGGCGGCAACCCCGGGTTCTACCGCGATGCCCGCAGGTCGCTCGGCGCCCTGCACCCCGACAAGGAACTGAAGGCGCTGCCGACGGGCACGCCCGCGCACGACGACGAACTGTTCGCCAGCGGGCAGACCATCATGGCCTACAGCGCGACGGCCGCCCTGTACAACGCCGCCGCCCGCGGTGACACCCGCAGGAGTGCCGCGGAGACCTGGGCGACGCTGCACACGGTCGAACTCAACAACATGCCCACCGGGACGATCACCTTCAGCAGGGAGAAGGCCTCCGTCTCCGAGAACATGCACGGCCTCAACATCATCAAGGTGGTCCGCCCCGGGCCGGAGGCCGTGCGGACCGTGCTGTGCGGCAAACCGGCGGGGATACCGACGGCCCTGACGGCGAAGGACTGCAAGCCGTAGGGGCCCGCGCGGCTTCCGGGCTTCCGGGCTTCCGGGGCGGACTGTGGGGCCGTGTGAGCGGGGCGTGGGGCCGTGGGAGCCGTGAGGGGCCGTGGGGGCCTCAGTCCACCAGGTCCCGCACCACCGCGTCGGCGAGCAGCCGTCCGCGCAGGGTGAGGACCGCGCGCCCCTCCTCGTACGGGCCGGTCTCCAGCAGCCCGTCCGTGAGCGCCCGGCGCGACGCGGCGAGGCCGTCCGGCCTGAGCAGCGACAGCGGGCAGCCCTCGCGCAGCCGCAGTTCCAGCAGGATCCGCTCGACCCGGCGGTCCTCGTCGGCGAGGATCTCGCGCCCGGCCCCGGGTGAGCGGCCCTCGGCCAGGGCCTGTGCGTACGCCCCCGGGTGCTTCACGTTCCACCAGCGCACGCCGCCCACGTGGCTGTGCGCGCCCGGCCCGGCACCCCACCAGTCGGCGCCGCGCCAGTACAGCTCGTTGTGCAGGCAGCGGCCTTCGGGCGTCCGGGCCCAGTTGGACACCTCGTACCAGGAGAAGCCCGCGGCGGCCATCGCCTCGTCCGCGATCAGGTACCGGTCGGCGTGCGCGTCGTCGTCGGTCATCGGGATCTCGCCGCGCCGGATGCGCCGGGCGAGCTGGGTGCCCTCCTCGACGATCAGGGCATAGGCCGACACATGGTCGGGGCCCGCGCCGATGGCCGCGTCCAGGGAGGCCCGCCAGTCGTCGTCGGACTCGCCGGGCGTGCCGTAGATCAGGTCGAGATTGACGTGGTCGAAGCCCGCCGCCCGAGCCTCGGCCACACAGGCTTCGGGGCGCCCGGGGGTGTGTGTACGGTCCAGGATCTTCAGGACGTGCTGCCGGGCGCTCTGCATGCCGAAGGAGACCCGGTTGAAGCCGCCCTCCCGCAGCTCGGCCAGATAGGCGGGGCCGACGGACTCCGGGTTGGCCTCGGTGGTGATCTCGGCGTCGTCCGCGAGTCCGAACTCGTCACGGATCGCCGCCAGCATCCGTACGAGATCGGCGGCGGGCAGCAGCGTGGGGGTGCCGCCGCCGACGAACACGGTCCGGACCGGCCGGGGGTCCTCGCCCAGGACCTTGCGGGCCTGGCGGACCTCCTCGATCAGGTGCGTGGCGTAGTTGTCGCGGGAGGCCAGGGCTCCACCGGAGCCGCGCAGCTCGGTGGCGGTGTAGGTGTTGAAATCGCAGTAGCCGCAGCGGGTGGCGCAGTAGGGCACATGCAGGTAGAAGCCGAGCGGGCGGCCGGCGGCGCCTTCCAGGGCGTGGCGGGGCAGCGCCCCGTCGTCGGGCACGGGCTCACCATCGGGCAGTACGGAAGGCATACCGTCCATTGTCACTCGCCGCCGGACCGCCCCCGACCGGCCGACCCGTCCGGCCGCCGTCCGGTGCGGGGCCGACAGACCAAGGGGCCGGGGGCCGGGGGTCAAAGGGTGCGGGCCGAGGGTCGGGGGACAGGGGTCGGGGGTGCGGGCCGGTGGTCGGGGGTGCGGGCCGGGGCCCCCGGCCGTCCTCAGTCGGCCCGGAGCACCATCAGGGCCACGTCGTCGTCCGGCGGCAGCTCGGCGAACTCGTGGACGGCCCGTTTGATCCGGTCCGCGATGGTCTCCGCGGGCAGCCCCGCGCAGCCGGACAGCACCCGGGCGAGCCCGTCCCCGTCGTCGAACAGGAGCCGCCCCGAGCGCCGCTCGGTCACCCCGTCGGTGACGCAGAGCAGCGCGTCACCGGGCGCCAGATCGAAGCTCTGGCTCTCGTACGCCACGTCCTCGACGACGCCGAGCAGCACCTGGGGATCGGCGGCGGGGCGCACGGAGCCGTCGGGACGCAGCAGCAGGGGCAGCGGGTGGCCCGCGCTGGCCACGGTGCAGCGCACCCCGCCGTCCGGGAGCGGGACGATCTCCCCGTACAGCAGGGAGAGGAACCGGGACTGGGAGCCGTCCTGGAGCTGCTGCCCGCCGGCCGCCGCGACCATCAGGGCCGCGGCCTCGGCGGCCTCCATGGCGTCGTCGAGGAGCAGCCGGTTGAGCCGGTCCAGGACCTCGCCGACGCCGAAGCCCTCCCGGGACAGGAGCCGCAGCCACGGGCGGGCGAGCCCGGTGACGACCGCGGCCTCGGGGCCGCTCCCCTGGACATCGCCGAGGACGAAGCACCAGCGGTCCCCGGGGCACGGGAAGATGTCGTAGAAGTCGCCCCCGACCACACCGTCGTCGCTCGGCTCGTAGACCAGTGCGCTGGTGACTCCGGGGATCTCGGCGACCTTGCTGGGCAGCAGGCCGCGCTGGAGGATGCGGCTGATGGTGGCCTGCCGGGTGTAGGCGCGGGCGGCGCCGACGGCGAGGCCGAGGCGGCGTACGAAGTCCTCGATCAGCGCGACCGCCTCGTCGGGCACCCGGGAGACGCCTTCCCGGCCGACGAGTACGGCGCCCAGCGAACGGCCGCCCGTGGTGATCCGGAACGCGAGGGCGGCCCCGTCCCGGGCGCCGGGCTCCGTGGCCGGCTCCCCCGCGAAGGCGCCGTCGCCGGTGGGCCACGGCACGGACACGGGTCCGGAACCGGCGCTGCCGGGCAGCCGGAGGGGCTCCTTCTCCAGCACCGTCCGCAAGGACTCGGTGCCGGTCTCGTCGCAGTGCCAGACGCGGGCGAGCCGGGGTGCCGCGGCAGGCCCCGCGCCCTCGCTCTCCAGCCAGATCGCGCACCAGTCGGCGAGCCTGGGCACCAGCAGCTGACCCGCTATGGCCGCCACGAGGTCCTCGTCGAGCTGGCCCGCCAGCAGGTCGGACGCCTCGGCGAGGAAGGAGAGCGCGCCCCGGCTGTCCCAGCCCGCGTCGTCGCGATCGGCGCGCCCCGCGGCGGGGGCGAGGATCTCGGCGGCCCGCAGACCGCGCAGCAGGGTGTCCTCCTCGGACGGGAGGGGCGGGGCGGTCCAGCCGTCGACGGGAAGGCGGGCCCAGACGGTCTTGCGGCCGGTGCGGTAGGTGATGCCCCAGGCTTCGGCGAGCGTGGCGACGAGTTGCAGTCCGCGGCCGTACTCGGCGGGGTCCGGCCGCTCGGTGGGTGAAGGACCGGCCGCGGTCCCGGACGGCTCCCCGCTCACCGCGCGGGCCGGGTGGTGGTCGGTGACCTCCAGCAGCAGGGCCGCGGGCTCCTCGTCGCCCGCCTCCTCCAGACGCAGGACCAGGTCGACGGTCGTGCCCGCGTGCACGACCGCGTTGGTGACCAGCTCGTTGGCGACGGTCACCGCGTCGTCGGCCAGCCGGTCGGTGAAGCCCGCGGCGGCGGGCACCCCGGTCCCGGTCCACTCGGCGAGCGCGGCGCGCACGAACTTGCGCGCCGCGGACGGGGCGAGAGGTATTCCGGGCAGGCTCGTGCAACTGACCAGGCGAGGGTCGTCGAAATGGCCGGCACCGGTGGTGCCGGGACGGTGAACGATGTCCCGCTGCAAGGGAATGGGCCCCACGGTGCGGCTCCTACCGGTCTGACGAAACGCCGCCGACAACAACGACAGCGTGACAGACCGAGCGCGTACATAAGCACCGAGTTACCGAAGTGGGCAGAAATTCGAGCACGTGCGAACGTAATGCGACACAAAGAGGAACGTCGCGGACCGGACGGACGGCAGACCCGTGCACAGTCTGCCGTTCCCGCCCGCACCGCCGTCATCCCCCGCCACACGCGTACCGCCGCACGGCCACCCCGCGCCGTGCGGCGCGGGCGTCACGCTTCGCGCGAGCCCGCGTACATCTCCTCGATGAGCGGCTTGTACGCGCGCTCGACGACCGGCCGCTTCAGCTTGAGGCTGGGGGTCAGTTCGCCGTGCTCGACATCGAGGTCGCGCGGCAGCAGACGGAACTTCTTGATGGTCTGCCAGCGCTGAAGGCCCTCGTTGAGGCGCTTCACATAGCCCTCGATGAGCTCGACCGTCGCGGGTGCCGCCACCACCTCGGCGTACGACTTGCCCTCCATGCCGTTCTCGGCGGCCCAGCCCAGGATGGTGGGCCCGTCGAGGGCGATGAGCGCGGAACAGAAGTTACGGTCCGCGCCGTGCACCAGGATGTTGGAGACGAACGGGCACACCGCCTTGAACTGGCCCTCGACCTCCGCCGGGGCGACGTACTTGCCGCCGGACGTCTTGATGAGGTCCTTCTTGCGGTCGGTGATCCGCAGATAGCCGTCCACGGACAGCTCACCGATGTCGCCGGTGTGCAGCCAGCCGTCCGACTCCAGGACCTCGGCGGTCTTCTCGGGCTGCTGGTGGTAGCCCTGCATGACGCCGGGACCGCGCAGCAGGACCTCGCCGTCGTCCGCGATCCTCACCTCGGTGCCGGGAAGCGGCTTGCCGACGGTGCCGGTGCGGTAGGCCTCGCCCGGGTTGCAGAAGGATGCGGCGCTGGTCTCCGTCAGACCGTAGCCCTCCAGGATGTGGACCCCGGCCCCGGCGAAGAAGTAGCCGATGTCGGGGGCGAGCGCCGCCGAACCGGAGATACAGGCGCGCAGCCGGCCGCCGAAGGCATCACGGATCTTGGCGAAGACGAGCGCGTCGGCGACCTTGTGCTTGGCGCCGAGCGCGAAGGGGACGGACGCCTTGCCGGTGCGCCGGAAGTTGTCCTGGGAGACCTTCGCGTACTCCCGGGCGACGCCCGCCGCCCACAGGAAGATCTTGTACTTGGCTCCGCCACCGGCCCGCGCCTTGGAGGCGACCCCGTTGTAGACCTTCTCGAAGATCCGGGGGACGGCGGCCATATAGGTCGGCTGGACGACCGGCAGATTCTCGATGATCTTGTCGATCCGGCCGTCGATCGCGGTCACGTGACCGACCTCGATCTGGCCGGAGGTGAGGACCTTGCCGAAGACGTGCGCGAGGGGCAGCCAGAGGTACTGCACGTCGTCCGCGGTGATGAGACCGGTCGCCACGGTGGCCTTGGCCATGTACGACCAGTTGTCGTGCGGAAGCCGTACGCCCTTGGGACGGCCCGTGGTGCCCGAGGTGTAGATCAAGGTGGCCAGCTGGTCGGCCGTGATGGCGGAGACCCGCTCGGTGATCGCGTCCGGGTGCTTCGCCAGGTGCTCGGCGCCCCGGGCCTCCAGCTCGGCGAGAGTGAGGATCCAGCCCTCCGGGTCGTCCTCGGCGGGCTCGACGCCCTCCGGGTCGATGACCACGACGTGGCCGAGGCCCGGGAGATCGGCGCGGGCCTCACGGGCCTTCGCCAGCTGCGCGGCGTCCTCCGCGATCAGGACCCGGCTGGAGGAGTCCGCCAGGATGAACGCGGACTCCTCGGTGTTGGTGGAAGGGTAGATCGTGGTGGTCGCACCGCCCGCGCACATCACACCGAGGTCGATGAGGACCCACTCCACCCGGGTGGAGGAGGCGAGCGCGATGCGCTGCTCCGGCTGCACCCCGAGCGCGATCAGCCCGGCGGCGATCGCGTAGACCCGCTCGGCGGCCTGCCCCCAGCTCAGCGACTTCCACTCGTCGCGCCCCCCGCCCGAGGCCGCGGGCACCGGGTAGCGGTACGCCTCCCCGTCCGGGGTGGCCGCCACGCGGTCGATGAAGAGAGTCGCCACAGAGGGCGGTCGGTTATCGATCAAGGTCTGTGTGTCGCTCACGACGCGTCCTCCGGGCCTGCGGCATTGCTTCGACCGGCTTCTTGGTATGCGGCTGCTGCTTCTGCTTCTTCTTCTGGCTGCGGTTCCTGCTTCTCGTCCTGCGCGTGCTGCTGACTCCCGTGCGCCGTCCGCGCCGGCGCACCGGCTCGGGCGTCCCGTCCGGCTCGGGGGTCCCGTCCGGACACGCTTGTTTAACTGGCGAGTAACCAACGAGTCGTGATCAGGGTAAGGCGCGCGGGACCGCCGCGTAAGAGGCAATGGGCCGCCGCTTCATAACGAACGGGCCCCCGTGCCGCAGGGTTCTGCGGCACGGGGGCCCGTTGGGCTACTCATCGGTACGAACCGGGGGGCTACTTCTTGCCCTTGGCCTCGCCGGCCGACTCGTCCGTCGAGAGCACGGAGATGAAGGCGTCCTGCGGGACCTCCACATTGCCGACCATCTTCATCCGCTTCTTGCCCTCCTTCTGCTTCTCCAGCAGCTTCCGCTTACGGGAGATGTCACCGCCGTAACACTTGGCGAGGACGTCCTTGCGGATGGCGCGGACGGTCTCACGGGCGATGACCCGGGAGCCGATGGCCGCCTGGATCGGCACCTCGAAGTTCTGCCGCGGGATGAGCTTCTGCAGCTTGGCGACGAGCCGCACGCCGTACGCGTACGCCTTGTCCTTGTGCGTGACCGCGGAGAACGCGTCGACCTTGTCGCCGTGCAGCAGGATGTCGACCTTGACGAGCTGGGCCGACTGCTCGCCGGTGGGCTCGTAGTCGAGCGAGGCGTAACCGCGGGTCTTGGACTTCAGCTGGTCGAAGAAGTCGAAGACGATCTCGGCGAGCGGCAGGGTGTAGCGGATCTCGACCCGGTCCTCGGACAGGTAGTCCATGCCGAGCAGGGTGCCGCGCCGGTTCTGGCACAGCTCCATGATCGCGCCGATGAACTCGCTGGGGGCCAGGACCGTGGCGCGCACGACGGGCTCGTGCACCTTGTCGATCTTGCCCTCGGGGAACTCGCTCGGGTTGGTGACGATGTGCTCGGCGCCGTCCTCCATCTCGACGCGGTAGACCACGTTCGGGGCGGTGGCGATGAGGTCGAGACCGAACTCGCGCTCCAGCCGCTCACGGACCACGTCGAGGTGGAGCAGCCCGAGGAAGCCGACGCGGAAGCCGAAGCCGAGCGCCGCGGAGGTCTCCGGCTCGTACACCAGGGCGGCGTCGTTGAGCTGGAGCTTGTCCAGCGCCTCGCGCAGGTCCGGATAGTCCGAGCCGTCCAGCGGGTACAGCCCCGAGAACACCATCGGCTTGGGGTCCTTGTAGCCGCCGAGCGCCTCGGTCGCACCGTTGCTGAGGGAGGTGATCGTGTCACCGACCTTGGACTGCCGGACGTCCTTCACACCGGTGATGATGTAGCCCACCTCACCCACGCCGATGCCGTCGGCCGGGGTCATCTCCGGGGAGGAGACACCGATCTCCAGCAGCTCGTGGGTGGCGCCCGTGGACATCATCCGGATGCGCTCGCGCTTGTTGAGCTGGCCGTCGACGACACGGACGTAGGTCACGACACCGCGGTACGAGTCGTAGACCGAGTCGAAGATCATCGCGCGGGCGGGGGCGTCGGCCTTGCCGACCGGGGCGGGCACGTCCCGGACCACGCGGTCGAGCAGGGCGTCCACCCCGACGCCGGTCTTCGCCGAGACCTTGAGGACGTCCTCCGGCTGGCAGCCGATGAGGTTCGCCAGTTCCTCGGAGAACTTCTCGGGCTGCGCGGCGGGCAGGTCGATCTTGTTGAGCACCGGAACGATGGTGAGGTCGTTCTCCATCGCCAGATAGAGGTTGGCGAGCGTCTGGGCCTCGATGCCCTGCGCCGCGTCGACCAGCAGGACGGTGCCCTCGCAGGCGGCGAGCGAGCGGGAGACCTCGTAGGTGAAGTCCACGTGGCCCGGGGTGTCGATCATGTTGAGGACATGGGTGCTGCCCTTGCCCTCCGCGGTGGTCGGCGCCCAGGGCAGACGGACCGCCTGGGACTTGATGGTGATTCCGCGCTCGCGCTCGATGTCCATCCGGTCGAGGTACTGAGCGCGCATCTGCCGCTGGTCGACCACACCCGTCAGCTGAAGCATCCGGTCGGCAAGGGTCGACTTGCCGTGGTCGATGTGCGCGATGATGCAGAAGTTGCGGATCAGCGCCGGGTCGGTACGGCTCGGCTCGGGCACGTGGAGAGGAGTCGCGGGCACGCAGGGTCCTGATTCTTGAGACGCCGAACGCCGTGTCTCGGGTCGATGTCGGGTCGGTCGGATCAATACGTAGCTTCCATCGTCCCATGGTTGCGGGGCAGGGAGCGGTTTGGGCCGGTCATAGGGTGGCTGGTACCGTTGACAGCTGTGCCTCGTGGCTCTCACGAGCGGCGTGGCGCACATCGAAGATCCAACGAACCTGAAAAGGCTCTTTCGTGGCGAACATCAAGTCCCAGATCAAGCGGAACAAGACCAACGAGAAGGCGCGCCTGCGCAACAAGGCCGTCAAGTCGTCGCTCAAGACCGCGATCCGCAAGGCCCGTGAGGCCGCCGCTGCCGGTGACGTCGAGAAGGCCACCACGGCCGTCCGCGACGCCTCCCGTCAGCTCGACAAGGCTGTCTCGAAGGGTGTCATCCACAAGAACGCCGCCGCCAACAAGAAGTCGGCGCTGGCCTCCAAGGTTGCCGCTCTCCAGGCCTGAGCTTTCTGATGTGAACGCCGGTACGGACCCAGCGGGCCCTCTCTCCCGCTCCTGACCGGCACCCCGCGCCGCACACCGAACCTGCGTTCGCCACGCGGGTGCGGCGCACACCAGTGTGAACCGGAAGCCCCGGTCGTCCGTCCTCCCCAGGACGGCGACCGGGGCTTTCGCGTGGGCGCGCGGCTTTCGCGTGAGCGCGCCGCTTGCGGCTTGCGGCTTGCGGCTTGCGGCTTGCGGCTGCGCATCCGGGGCGCCGTGACCGGTGCCACGGTTCCTGGTACTGCGACCGGTCCCGTCCCGATGACGTGGGACCGGTCCCGGTCCTGGCGCTGTGGGACCGGTCCCGGTCCTGGCGCTGTGGGACCGGTCCGTTCCTGGTGAGCCGTGGGACCGGCCCCGTTTCCCGGTGACGTGACCGGCAGACAGCCGGGAGGGGCGGCTAACGCCCTGACCGCGCCGCCCGTGCGATCGCCACGACGGCCTTCTCCAGGGCGTACTCCGGATCGTCCCCGCCGCCCTTGACTCCCGCGTCGGCCGCCGCGACGGCCCGCAGGGCCACGGCGACCCCGTCCGGAGTCCAGCCACGCATCTGCTGACGCACCCGGTCGATCTTCCACGGCGGCATGCCCAGCTCACGGGCGAGGTCGGCGGGCCGGCCGCCCCTGGCCGAGGACAGCTTGCCGATCGCCCGCACTCCCTGGGCCAGCGCACTGGTGATCAGGACCGGCGCGACCCCGGTCGACAGCGACCAGCGCAGCGCCTCCAGCGCCTCTGCGGCCCGTCCCTCGACCGCCCGGTCGGCGACGGTGAACGAGGACGCCTCGGCGCGGCCCGTGTAGTAGCGCCCGACGACCGCTTCGTCGATCGTGCCCTCGACATCGGCGACCAGCTGGGACGCCGCACTGGCCAGCTCCCGCAGATCGCTGCCGATGGAGTCGACCAGGGCCTGGCAGGCCTCGGGTGTCGCGGAACGCCCCAGTGCCCGGAACTCGGACCTCACGAAGGAGAGCCGCTCGGCCGCCTTGGTCGTCTTCGGGCAGGCCACCTCTCGCGCCCCGGCCTTCCGCGCGGCGTCCAGGAGGCCCTTGCCCTTGGCGCCCCCGGCGTGCAGCAGGACGAGGGTGATCTCCTCGACCGGCGCGTTCACATACGCCTTGACGTCCTTGACGGTGTCGGCGGAGAGATCGTGCGCGTTGCGCACGATGACCACCTTGCGCTCGGCGAAGAGCGAGGGGCTGGTCAGCTCGGCGAGCGTGCCGGGCTGCAACTGGTCGGAGCTGAGGTCGCGGACGTCCGTATCGGCGTCGGCGGCACGGGCCGCCGCCACCACCTGCTGCACCGCACGGTCCAGGAGGAGGTCCTCCTGGCCCACGGCGAGCGTGACGGGGGCGAGCGGATCATCGGCAGAATTCTTCCTGGTGGCCATCGCGTTCCAGCATCCCACGCCCCACTGACAGCACGGGGCCGCCGGGGTCCCGCGCACCCCTCCCCGTACCGGAGAATGGGCAGGTGAGCGATGTGAGACATGTGCTGGTGCTGCCCGACCGCGATGCCGCGGAGGAGGTGGCCGGAGAGCTCGCCGACCGTTTCGGGGTGAGTGAGGAGCCACAGCTCGTACGGGACGCGCTGGCCGGCGAGGACGACGCCGAGGACGCCCAGTGGCTGGTGGTCGTGGAGGACCCGGGCGGGCGGCTGGACTCCGCCTCGCTCGACGCGTTCGCCGCCGAGTACGAGGGGTGGCTGGAGGCTCCTTAGGGCGTGTCCGTCCCGGGCCGCTCGGCCGCGTGCTCGCCGAGGAACGCGCCCGCGTGGGCGGCGGCCTCCTCCTTCGTGGCATGGCACGTGGTGTCGTCGGTCCCGCCGCGCGTCCCGTCGGCGCCACGCCCGGTCCACCGCCAGCCGCCGGACACCGGGTCCGGCACCAATTCCGCGGTGCCGCCGCAGAGTTCGACGGCGCTCGCCCGCGCGGCCACGGGCCTGTCGATGGCATCGGGCCACTTCTTGCGGGCACCCTGCCGGGTGATGCCCCAGGCGGCGCCCATCTGCTCATAGCTCGCGCCGTAGGAACCGGCGGTCCTCGCCGCCATCGCCGTCAGCCGCTTGACCTCGGCGTCCACCACCTTCCAGGTGGCGAGAACCGACAGGGTCACATCAATGGGGTCCGCGTCCCACATCCGCTGCTCGGGAAGCCCGGTGGCTCGGGCGCGCATGGCCGAGGCGAGCGGGTTGAGCGCGTCCAGGAGGGCGGTGCCGAGGGCTGCCTGTTCCGCTTCGGTGATCTCCGACGTCGTCATAGCGACAACCATAGTTACCAAATGCGAGACGGGTAACCATCGTTCCCATTTGGCATATGCCAGTTCAGCTCTTGGGGACGATCTGGATGTCCATGTCGATGGAGATACTGGAGCCGACCGCGGCGATTCCGCGGGCGAGCATCGTCTGCCAGGTGAGGGTGAAGTCCTCACGATGCAGTTCGGTGGTGGCGCGACAGGCGGCGCGAACCTCCCCTTCCAGTCCGTTGCCCACACCGAGGTACTGGGTGTCCAGCGTCACCGTGCGGCTGACGCCGTGCAGTGTGAGCGCACCCGTGACACCCCAGCGGCTCCCGCCCCGGTGAACGAAGCGGTCGCTGTAGAACTCCAGGGTCGGGAAGCGCCCGACATCGAGGAAGTCGCTTGAGCGCAGATGGTCGTCACGCATCTGGACGTTGGTGTCGATCGACGCGGCGTCGATGACCACATGCATGGCGGAGTCCTCCATGCGATCGGCGATCCGTACCGCGCCGGCGAAGTTGTTGAACCTGCCGTGGATACGGGCCATGCCGATATGACGTGCCGTGAAGCCGATCTGGGAGTGGCTGGGCTCGACCTCCCACTCGCCGGGATCGGGCAGCTGCGGGGGCTGCGCCACCTGGAGGGTCACATCGCCCAGGCTCGCGTGCCCGTCCTCGGAGACGACGGCCGCCCCGTGGAACGGCGTGAACCCCTCGGCCGTGACCGCCAGCCGGTAATCGCCCGCCGGAACGGTGGCCAGGACCGTGCCGAACGGATCGGTCTCACCGGCGACGACCTTGCGCCCCGCACTGTCGGTCACGACGTACTCGGCCTGCCGCACCGGCTCGTTGACGGGGTCCAGCACCCGACAGCTGAGCACACCCGCGGACCGGGGCACCACGATCCCGGCGAGGGCTCCGCCGCGCACGGCGCCCGTCTGACTTCTGTTTCCCAGCCAACGGCCGAACATCTCTCACGCACCCCAGTGACGGTTCACACTTCGGGGCCCCTGCCGGCAGGACGTCGTTGTCGGAGCAGCGGCCCGCCGACGAGCATGCATTCGACCACTGATGCGACGTTCGAGGCAAACGGAGGTCTCGGAGTGGGTTGTACGGAGGAATCACCGAAGGTCCCAATTGACTGTTCCGCCGCCGACTGCCCCTTTCGCCGGTGACCGTCACTCGCGACATCATGAGCGGCCCACCGCCCGCAGCTCCTTCCCGGCCCCCGTCACGGCGATGGCGCCGTCCCTGTCGGTACGCAGCACCCTCGCTCCCCCGGCCCTGAGCGCGTCGACCGTACGGGCAGACGGATGGCCGTACGGGTTGTCCGCGCCGCAGGAGATGAGAGCCAGCCCCGGCCGTGCGCTGCGCATCAGCGCGGCGTCCTGGAACGCGGAACCATGGTGCGCCACCTTGAGGACATCCACCCGCGGCAACGCCGGATGGCTCCGCAACAGCCCCTGCTGGGACGGAGGTTCGAGATCTCCGAGGAGCAGCAGCGTCGGCCCTCCCGCCACCCGGACGTACAGAGTCACGCTGGAGTCGTTCGGCTCCTCCGTCACAGCGCGCGCCCCCGTATCCCCAGGCACCGGACGTCCAGGCACCGCGCCTCTTGACACCGCAGCACCCGTCATCGCCTCCACCGCCTCCATCGGCACCGCCGGCACCGCTCCGGCCGGGCCGCCGCCGCCCGGCCAGAGAACGCGCCAGTCGAGCGGTCCCACGCGGCGGTGCTCCCCCGGAACGGCCCGCACCAGCGGAACTCCCGCCAAGGCCGCCGTCCTCCGGACGAACGCGGCCTGCTCCGGTGGCTCGTCGAGGCTCGTCGTCTGGATCGCGCCCACCGTCCGGCCGCGCAACGCGCCCGGCAGCCCACGGACATGGTCGGCGTGAAAGTGGGTGAGCACGAGCAGCGGCACCCTGGTGATCCCCAGATCCCTGAGACACCGGTCCACCGGCCGGGGATCGGGTCCGGTGTCGACGACCACCCCCGTGCCCTCCCCCGCAGCGAGCACCATGGCATCGCCCTGCCCGACGTCGCAGAGCGCGAAGGCCCAGTCGGACGGTGGCCAGCCGGTCAGGATGCGGGTCAGCGGCACCGGCCGCAGCAGCGCGAGGACCAGAAGCAGCGCGGCGGAGGCGCAGACCCACGGATGGCGGGCCAGCCGCCGGGCGGACAGCGCGACCAGGCCCGTGACTCCGGCGAGCAACGCGGCACCGGCCCATCCTCCGGGCCACTCGGCCTCCGCTCCGGGCAGGCCCGCCCCGGTCCGGGCCACGGACGCGATCCACCCGACCGGCCACCCCGCGACCGTGGCCAGCACCTCGGCCACCGGCATGGCCACCGGGGCCACCGCCAGCGCGGCGAACCCGAGAACCGTCGCGGGCGCCACCGCGAACTCGGCGAGCAGGTTGCAGGGGATCGCCACAAGACTGACCCGCGAGGCGAGCACCACGACCACGGGCGCGCACACCGCCTGGGCGGCGGCGGCAGCGGCCAGCACCTCGGCGAGCCGGGGCGGAACCCGTCGCCGCCGCAGGGCCGCGCTCCACCGGGGCGCGAGCGTGAGCAGCGCGCCCGTGGCCAGCACGGACAGCAGGAATCCGTAACTGCGCGACAGCCATGGGTCGTACAGCAGCAGAAGCAGAACAGCCGCCGCCAGGGCGGGAATCAGCGATCTGCGCCGCCCCGTTCCGATGGCGAGCAAGGTGATCATGCCGCATGCCGCCGCGCGGAGGACGCTCGGTTCGGGGCGGCAGACAACGATGAACGCGAGTGTCAGAGCACCGCCGATCAGCGCGGTCGACCGCAGGGAGAGGCCCAACCGGGGCGCCAGACCGCGTCGTTCGGCACGAAGAGAGGTACCGGGTGGTCCGATGAGCAGAAAGAGAAGAACCGACAGGTTGGCTCCCGACACGGACAGCAGGTGGGTGAGGTCGGTGGCTTTGAACGCCTCGTGCAGGTCGGGCGTGACCCTGGAGGTGTCGCCGACCACGAGACCCGGGAGCAACGCCCGCGCGTCGGCGTCGAGCCCGTCGGCGGCCCTGCGCAGCCCGGCGCGCAGAGTCCCCGCCGTGCGCTGGAGAGGCGACGGGTCCCCGGTGATCCGGGGTGGCGCCTCCCCCTCCACCCGCAGTACGGCGGCGATGCGTTCCCCCGCGTGCGACGGCGGCGCGAGGCGGCCGGTGAGGCGAAGCCGAGTGGAGGGCAGCAGTCGCCGCCAGGGCGTCACGGCGTCGCCGGGCGAGACCATGACGAGGACCGGCGTGCTGCCCCGGGTGACGGCACCGTCCGCAGCGGTGACCCGGATGACCTCGGCGTCGAGCAGCAGTGTCACAGGGGTGCTGCGCTCACCGCGGACCTGCGGCCGGGCCTGCCGGGGATCGGAGGTGATGGTCACCTCCGCGTCCACCCGCGCGTGCGACAGCGCCAGAGCGGGAACGGGTCCCCGCCGCACATCCGCCCCGTGCAACCCGGCGGTTGCCGCCCCCGCGGCCGCGCACAGCAGGACGGCTCCCACGGCGGCGACCCCCGTCCGCCTCGGCCGGTCCACCGAAGCTTCCCGCTCGTCCCCCGAGGCCGGTCGGCCGCCTGGAGCCGGTCGGTCGCCTGGAGCCGGTCGGCCCGCCGGTGCCGGCCTTCGCGACATGGCCAGGAGCACCAGAGCCACGCCGCCACAGACCGCGGCTGCTCCCGCCGTCCATCTCCCCGGCGCTCCGAGGCCGAGCGCCGCAGCGGCCCAGACCGCCAGCGCGGGCGGAACGAGCCGCAGATCGGCCGCCCCTTCCTGCCGGGGGTCCGGGATGCCCAGCCGTCGCCCCGACGCCCGGTGAAGGCCGATGCCCGCCCCGGGAGTCACCTCGGGCTCCGTCCCGGGCACCGCCTCGCGACTGCTCATGGCCGGACCAGCGGCTCAAGGTCCGCGAACCGGCGGTCGCCGATCCCCCTGACCTGACGGAGTTCGCCGACGGAGCGGTAACCGCCGTGCTCGGTGCGGTAGTCGACAATGTGCTGCGCGAGGACGGGGCCGACCCCGGGCAGGGTTTCGAGCTGCTCCGCGCTCGCCGTGTTCAGGCTCACCGGCACTGTCGCCCCCGGCGGCCCGGCAGGCGTACCCCCGCCGCCGCCCGGTGTCCCGGAGCCGGGCTGAACAGCGACCGGTCCCACCACCACTTGCTCACCGTCCATGAGAACCCTCGCCCTGTTGATGCCGGTGACATCCGTTCCCTCGCGCACGCCCCCGGCAGCCTTCAACGCGTCGGTGACCCGGGAACCCACCGGCAGACTCCGGACACCCGGCCACCGCACTTTGCCGCTCACATCGACGACGATCCGCCCGCCCGCCTCGGCTGCGGCCGGCTGTCCCGGGCCCGTCCCCATGGGCGGCGCGGCGGCGTCGGAGCTCGATGGCTCCCGCACGTCCGCCGATACCGCTTCGCCTCCCTTCATCAGCTCGGGAGCACGCACGGGCTGCGGGCGGACGGTCCAGAAGTGCATCGTGGCGAGGACTGCGGCTCCGACCAGCACTACGGCGAGCGCGGCGAACGTCTTCGGCTCCAGTCCGCATCGAAGCCGCAGCCAGAGCGGCAGCCTGTCGCGGAGTGCGAGCACCGCCCCCATCCGCCGTGACAGGCGCGTGCCCCGTCCGGCGGAGGGTGCGAGGGGTGGAGCGGCACCGGGACGGTCCGGAGGCGCCGAACCCCGTAACGGCCGTGTCCCTGTCCGCGTCCGCGGACCCGTCTCCGGTCCGGGCCGCGCCGAGGCCTCCGTCACCGGACCCGCCTCCGCAGGCCGCCCGCGCGCCCCGTCATAGGCGCTGATCAGCAGCGCGTCCGCCCGACGGCGCGAGGCTGCGGCAACGTCTGCGGCTTGTCCGCGGGGCGACCGCCGCCGGCCATGACGGGCACCGGGTCCTCTGCCCGCCGCGCCACTGGGCCCCCTGCCGGGACCATGCCGCGCGCGACCGGAACCGGAGGCAGGACCGGAAGCAAACCCGGGAGGACGTAAGGAATCAGGAGCAGGACCATCGGCAGGACCAGTACCTGGACCTGGACCTGGACCTGGACCTGGACCTGGACCTGGACCTGGACCTGGACCGGGATCAAGTGCGGGATCGAGTGCGGATAAAGAAGTCGACGGGGAAACAGAAGTCGGCGTGGATGCGGGAGTCGACGGGGAAGCGGTGGGCGCTTGAGGTGATCGAAGGGCCATGCCTCACGACGTTAGACACATCCGGCCGAACCCGCCGAGCAGCCCCGATTCCCGTGGATAACTGCCCAGTTGTGGATAACCTCGCCACTCCTCCGGGTGCATCTGCCTCCCGTTCCGCCTCCAGCTCCCCTCCAGTTCCCCCTCCGGGCGACCCCGGTTCGGCGGAAGTCACCGGCCCAGCGGCCTCAGCGCGGTGAGATCACCACGCCCAGCAGCCCCGGCCCGGTATGTGCCCCGATCACCGCGCCCACCTCGCTGACGTGGAGATCGACCAGTCCCGGAATGCGCTCGCGCAGCCGCTCGGCCAGCGCCTCGGCGCGGTCCGGCGCGGACAGATGGTGCACGGCGATGTCCACCGAGCCCACTCCGGCCCGCTCGGCGACGATCTCCTCCAGGCGTGCGATGGCCTTGGACGCCGTCCGCACCTTCTCCAGCAGTTCGATCCGGCCGTCGTCCAGCTGGAGGATCGGCTTCACCGCGAGCGCGGAGCCCAGCAGCGCCTGTGCGGCTCCGATGCGGCCGCCCCGGCGCAGATAGTCGAGCGTGTCGACATAGAAATACGCGGAGGTTCCCTCGGCCCGTTTCTCCGCCGCCGCGACCGCCTCGTCCAGGCTGCCGCCCGCATCCGCCGTCTCCGCCGCCGCCAGGGCGCAGAATCCCAGGGCCATGGCGACCATTCCGGTGTCCACCACGCGTACCGGCACAGGGGCGTCCTTGGCCGCGAGCAGCGCGGCGTCATACGTACCCGAGAGCTCGGCCGACAGATGCAGGGAAACGATGGCGGTCGCCCCGGCCTCCGCCGCGGCCCGGTACGCCGCGGCGAAGACCTCGGGGCTGGGCCGCGACGTCGTCACGGAGTGCCGTTTCTGCAACGCCAGGGCCAGCGACCGGGCCGAGATCTCGGTGCCCTCCTCCAGCGCCTGATCCCCCAGGACGACGGTCAGGGGCACTGAGGTGATGCCGTGCCGTTCCATCGTCTGGCGCGGCAGATGGGCCGTTGAATCGGTGACGATCGCGACATGGCGGGACATGAGCCGGAGGTTACCTTCCGGGACGGGGGCGCGGCAGCCCGGCCCCGGCCCACTGACCGGTCGAGGCTGCCCCGGAACGCATCCTGCCACTCCCGCCCGCCGGGGACATCGCGGGCCCCGCCTGCCGTGCCGGGCGTTGCGGACGTGTCAGTTGGTCGTCTCCGGCCTGGCCGACTTCTGCCAGGGGTAGCCCGTCTGCAGTCGTGGGTCCGGCGCGGTGATCGCCTGTGGTCCCTCCGCGTGGGCCGGGCCGGGCCAGTTCTCCTCGGCCGTACTGCCGCTCATGGGCCCGGCTCCCGTGCCCGTGGCCGCGCCCATGCCCGTCCCGGAGGACTGCGAGGACCGAGAGGGCTGTGCGTGCTGCGTCTGCGGGTCCTCCACCGTCCAGTGCCGCAGCGCTCCCGCCTCGACGTCGATCTGCGCGTTCAGCGCGTCCAGATCGTCCTCACTGAACCGCTGTGCGCGGTCGCGCGCCGCCCACCGCAACGAGTCCGCCGAGTGCGTGATCCGCTCCGTGCGTTCCTTCAGCCTCGGCAGCAGCGCGGCGACCGTGGCCCGGTCCGGCTCACGCTCCAGCCGCTTCAGCTCGTCGTCGAGCTCGCGTCCGTGCACGCTGAGCCGCTGGAACAGTCCCAGCGACTCCGAGAGCGAGGCGTCCTCGGCCAGGCCCGCCTGCAGCGCTTCCTGCGTCGCCCGCATGGACGTGCGCAGATCGAGCCGCAGTTGTGCGAGTGTGCCCGCGACGCCGACCTGTCCGAAGCTCTTGGCCCGCAGGGTGGTGTCCTCCACCGTGCGGCGCGCCTGTGTGATCGTGCGGTCCACGCCACGCTTGGCCGCGCCGATCGCCTTGACACCGGCGTATACGCCCAGCGCGACGAACGCGACGAAAAGAAGCGCCACGATCGTGATCACGGCTTCCATGAACGCCCCTCGGTAGGTCGATGCGGCTGCCGGTACCGGTGCCCCCCTCCACCGTAAACGGAACGGGCAGGCCAGGGGTTCCTTCGGAACCCCCAACCTGCCCGTAGGGGAATGCCCTGACCGTGCGCTGAGCCCATCACGAACCGTGCGGCGCGGTCATCGCCAACCGTGCCGTGCGGTCATCGCCAACCGTGCGGCGCGGTCGTCACAAGCCGTGCGGCGCGGTCATCACGCGGGGACGATGTTGACCAGTTTGGGTGCGCGGACGATGACCTTGCGGATCCCGGCCCCGTCCAGCGCGGCGACGACCGCCGGGTCCGCCAGCGCCAACGCCTCCAGATCCGCGTCCGCGACCGCCGGGGACACCTCCAGACGAGCCCTGACCTTGCCCTTGACCTGCACGACACACGTCACGGTCTCGTCCACCACATACGCCGGGTCCGCCACCGGGAACCCCTCGTGCACCACCGACGCCGTGTGCCCCAGACGCCGCCACAGCTCCTCCGCCACATGCGGCGCCAACGGCGCCACCAGCAGCACCAGCCGCTCCGCGACCGACCGCGACAGCGGACCCCCCGCCTTCGTCAGATAATTGTTCAGCTCCGTCACCTTCGCGATCGCCGTGTTGAAACGCATCTGGGCCATGTCCTGACCCACCCCGTCGATCGCCTTGTGCAGCGCACGCAGCGTCTCCACACCCGGCTCCGCGTCCACGACCGTGACCTCACCGGTCTCCTCGTCGACAACATTGCGCCACAGCCGCTGCAACAGCCGGTACTGCCCCACCACCGCACGCGTGTCCCACGGCCGCGACACATCCAACGGCCCCATCGCCATCTCGTACAGGCGCAGCGTGTCCGCCCCGTACTCCGCGCAGATCTCGTCCGGGGTGACGGCGTTCTTCAGGGACTTGCCCATCTTGCCCAGGACCCGGCCGACCTTCTCGCCCCGGTAGTAGAACGCCCCGTCACGCTCCTCGACCTCGGCGGCCGGGACCGCGATGCCACGGCTGTCACGGTAGACGAACGCCTGGATCATGCCCTGGTTGTACAGCTTGTGGAACGGCTCGCTGGACGAGATGTGGCCCAGGTCGTGCAGCACCTTGGACCAGAAACGCGCGTACAGCAGGTGCAGCACCGCGTGCTCGGCGCCACCGATGTACAGGTCGACACCACCGCCCGGCCGGCCCTCGCGCGGCCCCATCCAGTACTCCTCGATGGCCGGGTCGACCAGCTCCCGGCTGTTGAACGGGTCCAGGTAGCGCAGCTCGTACCAGCAGGAACCCGCCCAGTTCGGCATCGTGTTCGTCTCGCGCCGGTACTTCCGCGGACCCCTGCCGTCCCCCAGGTCCAGGGTGACGTTGACCCAGTCCGCGTTCCGCGACAGCGGCGGCTCGGGCCTGCTGTCCGCGTCCTGCGGGTCGAAGGTCCGCGGCGAGTAGTCCTCCACCTCCGGCAGCTCCAGCGGCAGCATCGACTCCGGCAGCGGATGCGCGATGCCTTCCTCGTCGTACACGATCGGGAACGGCTCGCCCCAGTACCGCTGACGGCTGAACAGCCAGTCCCGCAGCCGGAAGTTGACCGTGCCCTCACCCACACCCCGCTCCCGCAGCCAGCCGGTGATCCGCGCCTTCGCCTCGACGACACCCAGACCGTCCAGCGAGACCTCCCCGTTCGAGGAGTTCACCAGCTTCGCGTCGGACGAACCGAACGCGTCCTCCCAGGTGGAGGGGTCCGTGCCCCGGCCGTCCGACGGCTCCACCACACACCGCATCGGCAGTTCGAAAGCCCGCGCGAACGCGAAGTCCCGGGCATCATGCGCCGGAACAGCCATGATCGCGCCCGTGCCGTAACCCATCAGGACGTAGTCCGCGACGAAGACGGGCACCTTCTCGCCGCTGACCGGGTTCACCGCGTACGCACCGGTGAACACACCCGTCTTGTCCCTGGCCTCCGCCTGCCGCTCGACCTCCGACTTCGCCGCCGCCTGCTTCCGGTACGCCGTCACCGCCTCCGCCGGGCTCCCGTACCCACCCGTCCACACCGGCGGCGTACCCTCCGGCCACGCGGCCGGAACGATCCGCCCGACCAGATCATGCTCCGGGGCCAGCACCATGTACGTCGCACCGAACAGCGTGTCCTGCCGGGTCGTGAACACGGTGATACTGCCCGCACCGTCGACCGGGAAGTCCACCCGCGCACCCTCGGAACGCCCGATCCAGTTCCGCTGCTGCAGCTTGATCGCCTCGGGCCAGTCCAGCCCGTCCAGATCATCCAGCAGCCGGTCCGCGTACGCGGTGATCCGCATGTTCCACTGACGCAGCTTCGCCTTGAACACCGGGAAGTTCCCACGCTCGGAACGCCCGTCCGCCGTCACCTCCTCATTCGCCAGCACCGTCCCCAGCCCCGGCGACCAGTTCACCGGCGCGTCCGACGCATACGCCAGCCGGTACCCGCTCAGGACCTCCGCGCGCTCGACGGCGCTCAGCTCACCCCACGCACGCCCGTCAGGCGTCGCACGCACCCCGCCCTCGAACTGCGCCACCAAATCCGCGATCGGCCGCGCCCGGTCAGCCTCCGAGTCGTACCAGGAATTGAAGATCTGCAGGAAGATCCACTGGGTCCACTTGTAGTACTCGGCCTCGATCGTCGCGAACGAGCGGCGCTTGTCGTGGCCCAGGCCCAGCCGGCGCAGCTGGGCCTTCATGTTCTCCATGTTGGCCTCGGTGGAGACCCGCGGGTGCGTGCCGGTCTGCACGGCGTACTGCTCCGCGGGCAGCCCGAAGGCGTCGAAGCCCAGGGTGTGCAGGACGTTGTGGCCGGTCATCCGCTGGTGGCGGGCGTAGACGTCGGTGGCGATGTAGCCCAGGGGGTGGCCGACATGCAGACCCGCGCCCGAGGGGTACGGGAACATGTCCATGATGAACTTCTTCGGCTTCGCCGCCAGCTCCGGGTTGTCCGCCAGGTCGCCGGTCGGGTTCGGCGCCTCGTACGTCCCCTCGGCGTCCCAGAAGTCCTGCCAGCGTGCCTCGATGTCGGCGGCCATCGCCGCCGTGTAGCGGTGCGGCGCGGCCGTCTCGGCTGCGGAATTCGTCTCGCTCATGATCCTCAAAGCTCCATCGATCGTCATCTGCCGGCGTCCACGTCTACGGACACGCGTCTACGGAAACGAAAAATCCCCTCGCACAGGAGGGGACGCCGCGCCGATTCCGACCAGGCATTCTCACCGGTCGGGACTGATCAGCGCGGCTCACTAAGCAGAAGGCGTACGGCACGCATGGCGTCAGGGTACCGCACGGGCCCGGAGCCGTGCCGGGAGCGACCGGTCCGTGGACGCTCCGCCGGGGTCACCGCAGATGCCTCCGGCGCCGCGGGACGACAACGAGAAGCGGGCCATCCGATCCGGATGACCCGCTTCCTTACTGTGGAGCTAAGGAGAATTGAACTCCTGACCTCCTGCATGCCATGCAGGCGCTCTACCAACTGAGCTATAGCCCCTTGTTGTCCGCCGCCCGGTTTCCCTTGGCGACATCGAGAACATTACACGGTCCCCCCGGTCCTCCACCAAATCGTTTCCCATCTGAACCGTTATGCCCGAATTTCACTCAGGCTGCCATGAAGGTTCAGGCCGTCGCGAAGGAGTAGAAGCGCTTGAGGGTGCAGTGTTCCTCCAGGAGCCGCCCGTAGATCGGCTCCCCTTCCAGCTCGCGATAGGTCTCGATGGGGTCGCCTTTTATGATCAGCGCCCGCGCGCACTCCTCGCACCAGTACTGGTACTCCGGATTGACCGGGTCCATGTCCCTGACGATGGGCGTACCGCTGCCGCACCAGTCGCACTTACGCCTGTGTGCACCCATCAGTCAGCTCCAGCTGTGGCCGCAGGCCGTACACACGTATGAGACCCCGCCGTCGCCACCCAGCACTTGGGCCACGTGGGACGCACCGCGGGACGGGCAGCCGGGGCGGGATCGGTCTTCGGGAGTTACGGAGCCGGCGGGCGGGGCGGGAACAACGGGCAGGTCGGGGACCTGTTCGCGACTCGCAGGCATCGCGCTCCCTCCCGATCGGTCCATCGCCCCCTCCGGCGCTCCGATTCTGCCATGACCCCGCAAGAGGGTCAGCCCGCGAACGGGCGGAGAGCGGACGAAGGGCGGACGGGAACAGTCGGAGTGCGGGTAGGAGCGGTCGCGGTACGGGCGGGTGCAGTCGGGGTACCGACGGCATACGGGCAGCACCGGAGGCATGCAAAAGATCCCGCCCCTGAAAGGGACGGGATCTTGACTGTGGAGCTAAGGAGAATTGAACTCCTGACCTCCTGCATGCCATGCAGGCGCTCTACCAACTGAGCTATAGCCCCGCTGTCCGCTGTGTTTCCCTGCGTTTCCGCGCTGCGAACAAGAAGAACTTTAGCGTGCGACCAGCCAGAAAGTGAAATCCGGCCGGTGCCGCCCCGGTACGGCCCGCGGGCACTGGCCTAGTCGTCGTCGCCGAGCACCGGCTCGGGCAGCGTTCCGGCGTTGTGCTCCAGCAGGCGCCAGCCGCGCGCACCCTCGCCCAGCACGGACCAGCAGCAGTTGGTGAGCCCGCCGAGTCCTTCCCAGTGGTGCGCTTCCAGGCCCAGCAGCCGGCCGATGGTCGTCCTGATCGTGCCACCGTGGCTGGCCACGACCAGCGTGCCCCCGTCGGGCAGCTTCGCGGCGTGTTCCAGGACGACCGGGGCGGCCCGGTCGGCGACCTCGGTCTCCAGCTCGCCGCCGCCCCTGCGCACGGGCTCGCCGCGCTTCCAGGCCGCGTACTGCTCGCCGTACTGTCCGACGATCTCCTCGTGCGTCAGGCCCTGCCAGGCGCCCGCGTACGTCTCGCGCAGCGCGGAGTCGTGGGCGACCGGGAGGCCGGTGACGGCGGCGAGCTCAGCGGCCGTGGCCGCCGCCCGCCGCAGGTCAGAGGCGACGATCGCGTCCGGCTTCAGCGAGGCGAGCAGCCGGGCGGCCCGACGGGCCTGCCCGACGCCGGTCTCGGTGAGCTCGATGTCCGTGGAGCCCTGGAAACGGCGCTCCAGGTTCCATGCCGTCTGGCCGTGTCGCCAGAGGACGATCCTGCGGCCCCTGCCGCTGCTGCTGCCGTTCAGCTCGGGTCACCTTCCGTGCCGCCGTTGAGCTGGGCGTGCTCCTCGGCCTTGCCCCGGGTCTTGACGGCGTCCTCGGGGAGCGCGATCTCGGGGCAGTCCTTCCACAGGCGTTCGAGCGCGTAGAAGACACGCTCCTCGCTGTGCTGGACGTGGATCACGATGTCGACATAGTCGAGAAGGATCCAGCGGGCGTCGCGGTCGCCCTCACGGCGCACCGGCTTGGCGCCGAGCTCCTTCTGCAGCCGCTCCTCGATCTCGTCGACGATCGACTTGACCTGGCGGTCGTTCGGAGCCGAGGCCAGCAGGAAGGCGTCGGTGATGGACAGCACATCGCTGACGTCGTAGGCGATGATGTCGTGCGCGAGCCGGTCGGCGGCCGCCTGAGCGGCGGCGTTGATGAGCTCGATGGAGCGGTCCGTGGCGGTCACATGCAGGCTTTCGTCGGCGGTCAGATCAACCTCTAGGGTCTCACGGACCGCCGACAGCCCCTACTGCGATCTGCCGCCGCGCTCTGCGGAGGCCGGCGCGGGGCGCCGGCCTCCGGGCCGTGCGGTCCTCCCCGCTCCCCTACTTGATCTTGTAGTCCTGGCCGAGCACGACCGTCACGTCCGCGTTCGCGGCGGGTTTGCCCTGCTTCACGTCCTCCTCGGACAGCCCCAGGGTCTTGGCGACCTCCGTCGCCTTCGCCCTGTCCTCGGGGGTCCGGTACCGCACCTCGGACGACGTCTCGGCGTCGGCCTTCCCGCCGTCGACGTAGGAATAACCACCGTTGACCAGCTGAACCCGGGCACGGTCGCCGGCAGCCGCGTTCCCGGTGGCGTTCCGGACGCCGACCCGGACCGGCGCGCCCTCTTCAGGGGCCTTGACCGCGCCGCCCAGGATGTCCTTGACGACGCTTTCCGTGGCCTCGTCGGAGAGGGTGCCGTCGTCCTGGACCGGCAGGAGCTCCGTCTTGTAGTCCCCTACCTTGGCGTGCCCCGCCAGTTTGGCCAGGGAGGCGCCCAGGTCCTGCTCGGGCAGTGACGGGTCGAGGATCTGCGCCAGCGTCTCCACGGTGACCGTCGCGGCCTTCGGGTCCTCGGAGAGCTTGCGCAGCACACCCCGTACGACCGCGCCGAACCGCATCAGCTGCTTCGCCTCGGGCTCGCCCTCACCCCGGTAGGTGGCGTACGCGACGGCCATCGGACCGCTCAGCGTCTGGGCCTCGCCCCTGTTCACGAGAGGAGAGGCGCCCTTCTTGGCATCGGGCACATCGGTGTCGGTGTCGATCTCGATGTTGCCGACCAGCTCGACGAGGTTTTCCAGGTACGGGGTGTCCAGCCGCCACGTACCGCTGATCCTGGTGCCCAGGAGGCTGTCTATCGACTCACGGGTGCCGGTGCTGCCGTCGTCCTCGACGGACTTGCCCAGCGTGGTGGTCGTGGCGCCGTCGTCGGAGGCGACGGCGAGCGAGTTGGGGAGCAGGACGGTGGTGCCCTGCTTCGTGGTGGTGTTGTCGACGAGCAGCGCCGTGGAGGTGCCGCCCTTCTTGGTGTCGTGCAGATGGACCACGATGACGTCCCGCTGCTGCGGGCCGGCGGTGGTGCCGTTCTTCCCGTCCGAGCCGGAGAGGCCGGGCAGCATGTCCGCGGACCAGAGGTAGCCGACCCCGCCGACGAGTACGAGGGCGGCGACGACGATCAGCGCGACCATCCGGTTGCGGCCCTTGCGCCGAGCTTCCTCACGCCGTTCGCTGCGGCTCTCGGTGAACTTCAGCCAGTCGATGACGTCTTCGGAGTCCTCGTCGGGCTCCTCGATGAACGAGAACTGCTCGGTGCGGTAGTCGGCGGCGGGACGCCGCTGCTCCGGCAGCACGAGCTCCGGTTCCGGTACCGGATCGTCGGCGGGTTCCTCGGCCGGCCGGGCGGGCGCGGAAACGGGAGCGGCAGCAGGGGCCGGGGCCTGCGCCTGGGACGGGGCGGCTCCCTGATGCGGGATGTTCCACTGCTCGGCGGTGTCGACCGCGACGGGCTGCTGGGCGGTGCCGTGCCCGTAGTCGGTGTAGTTCCCGTAGCCGTACCCCTGATCGGCACCCTGTCCCTGCTGGGGCTGCTCCGCGTAGGGGTCGTACTGCTGGGGATGCCGGGCGTACTGCGACTGGTGCGGGTACTGAGGGTGTTCCGGTTGCTGCTGCTGCTGCGCTTGCTGGGGCTGGCCGTACGGGTCGTAGCCGTACCCCTGGTCCGGAACCTGACCCTGCTGGAACTCCTGACCCTGCTGGAAGCCCTGACCCTGTTGGAACTCCTGGCCCTGCTGAGGGGCGTAGGGGTCGTACTGCTGCTGCCCCTGCTGCTGGTACACCGGTTGCCCGTACTCGTCGTAGCCGACGATCTGCGGCTGCTGGTAGTACGGGTCGTACGGGTTCTGTCGGTCGTTCACCGGTGCCCCTCTCCGTGGCTCATTCGCCGCGGTACAGCTGGCGCTTGTCGATGTAGCGGACCACGCCGTCCGGCACCAGGTACCAGACCGGATCCCCCTGCGCGACCCTCCCGCGGCAGTCGGTGGACGAGATCGCCAGTGCCGGAACCTCCACGAGGGAGACCCCGCCCTTGGGCAGTCCGTCATCCGTGAGCACGTGACCCGGCCGGGTCACACCGATGAAGTGGGAGAGCGAGAACAGCTCCTCCGCGTCCCGCCAGGTGAGGATCTGGGACAACGCGTCGGCGCCGGTGATGAAGAAGAGGTCCGCGTCGCCATGGACCTCGCGCAGGTCCCGCAGCGTATCGATCGTGTACGTCGGTCCGCCACGGTCGATGTCACTGCGGCTGACCGAGAACTGCGGGTTGGACGCCGTGGCGATGACCGTCATCAGATAGCGGTCCTCGGCCGGGGAGACCTGCTTGTGGCTCTTCTGCCACGGCTGCCCGGTGGGGACGAAGATGACCTCGTCGAGATGGAACTGGGCGGCCACTTCACTGGCCGCCACCAGGTGTCCATGATGAATCGGGTCAAAAGTCCCGCCCATCACGCCGAGTCGGCGCTTGACGCGGCCGGTAGGCACTTCCTGCTCTCCCATGCGTGCAGAGCCTACTGGCACGGTTGTACGCCCCCGGCTCAGCGGTCGCGGTTGAAGCGGGTGGTGACCCACAGCAGGAACAGCAGCGCGAAGAGCGCGCCACCACCGGTCAGGTAGGGGTTGAGGCTTTCGTGGTTGCCGCCCTCGCCACCCTCGGAGGCGAGAGTGACCAGCTGGTGTGCGGTGCTCGTGAGGCTCATCTTCAGCAGGACCTATCGATCGGGAGTCGGAAGGAAGACGTCGGGCACATCGTATGCGGGCGCCCCGGGCACGCTCACGCCGACTCAGTCGTTGTTGTCGTCGTTGCGGTATCCGCGCAGCAGGAACCAGGCGAGCAGGGCCGCTCCGACGATCGAGACGAGCAGCACGATCCGCAGGGTGTTGCCCGGCCCCTGCTCCTCGGATGCGGCGGCGAGCAGTGCGACGGTGTGCGGCATTTCGGGCGCTCCTCAAAGTTATCCACAGCCCCCCGCACACCGTAGCGCCAGCACATACGCTGGGATTTGTCAGGGGGACGGGCGACGTCTCGTACGAACAGGGGGCCATCCATGACCGACAGCAGTCACGAGAACGTGCCGAGCAGGCAGCGCAGGCGATTCCCGGGAATCTCCTCCCGGGCGTACGAACACCCGGCGGACCGTTCGGCGCTGGTCGCCCTGCGCAAGCTGAGCGGTTTCGACACCGTGTTCAAGGCCCTGAGCGGGCTGCTTCCGGAGCGCAGTCTGCGACTGCTCTTCCTGTCCGACTCCGTCCGGGTGAGCGACGCTCAGTTCTCCCACCTCAACGACATGCTGCGGGACGCCTGTTACATCCTGGACCTGGAGAAGGTCCCGCCGATGTATGTCAACCAGGACCCTCAGCCCAATGCCATGTGCATCGGGCTCGACGAGCCGATCATCGTGGTGACGACGGGTCTGGTGGAGCTGCTCGACGAGGAGGAGATGCGGGCGGTGGTGGGCCACGAGGTGGGCCACGCCCTCTCGGGGCACGCGGTGTACCGCACGATATTGCTCTTCCTCACCAACCTGGCACTGAAGGTGGCCTGGATTCCGCTCGGCAATGTCGCGATCATGGCGATCGTGACGGCGCTGCGCGAGTGGTTCCGCAAGTCCGAGCTGTCCGCGGACCGGGCCGGGCTGCTGGTCGGTCAGGACCTCAAGGCCTCGATGCGGGGTCTGATGAAGATCGCCGGTGGCAATCACCTGCACGAGATGAACGTGGACGCCTTCCTCGCGCAGGCCGACGAGTACGAGAAGGGCGGCGACCTGCGCGACTCCGTGCTCAAGATCCTCAATGTGCTGCCCCGGACGCACCCGTTCACCACGGTGCGGGCCGCCGAGCTGAAGAAGTGGTCGGAGACCCGCGACTACCAGCGGATCATGGACGGCCACTACCCGCGGCGCGACGAGGACAAGGACACCTCGGTGACGGACTCGTTCCGGGAGTCCGCCTCGCACTACGCCGAGACGGTGCGCACCAGCAAGGACCCGCTGATGAAGCTCGTCGGCGACATCGCCGGTGGTGCGGGAGACCTGGGCGGCAAGCTGCGCGACAAGTTCACCGGCGGAGGCAGCGGCGGCGGTCCCGCTAAGGGGTCCGAGGGGTCCGGCCGCCCTCAGGACCCTGAGGAGGGGCCGGCGACGGCTGGGAGCTGATCGCCAGCGTCCCGCACAACGCCCCCGCGGGCCGGCCCGTGGTGTACGGGTCGGTACCCGCCGGGCCGCGGCCGTCCGTCCGTTCCCCGGCGAGCAGCGGACGCAGCGCCCCCGCGGCGTCCGCCGAGCAGGACTGCGGCCCGGCCCGCACATGGGCCTCGCGCAGCTCCGTCCGGTGCAGCCGCAGGTCCTCCCGGTCGAACCGGAAGTGCAGCTCGCGGCGCACGGTGAACAGGGAGGCGTCGCCCGTCTCGTGGGATGCCCCGGCGGCGGAGCGCAGGGCGTACGTGAAGGTGTGGTCCGAGACGACTTCCAGGGTGCCGCCTTCCGCCTCGGCGTAGGAGAGGGTGCCCCGGACCCGGACCTGCGGGTCCGCCAGCTCCGCGTCCGCCGGGTCGAAGCGCACCAGCCAGCCGGTGGCGGCGTGCTGTCCGTCGTCGGCGGGGGTGCTCATGCTCCGCTCGAACTGGGCCGTCTGGTCGGGGTCGAGCAGCTGCTCGACGGGGCGCAGGGCGTGACCGCCCAGGACGTCGGGGTTGAGCGAGGACTCCACCAGGTAGTCCTTGGCCGTGGCCAGGGCAGCCGTCACCTGGCTGTCCGAGAAGTTCTGCGTCCGCCGCACCGCGGGGAAGTTGATGCCCTCGGCGCCCGTCGGGTATTCCGCGGCGGGGCTTGTCGCGTAGAGGCGTTCGGGGGTGCCGCCCGGCACGGTGCCCCGGGGCGCGAGGGGGACCACGGTGGACCGCAGGGTTTCGGCGCGCCGGGCGGCGGGCTGGGGGTAGGGGTGGCGGAACCCTGTGTAGACGGCCAGGGAGAAGGCCAGGGCGATGAGTACGACGAGGGCTATGACGGCCCTGGAGCCGCTCCGGGAAGGGCGGGAGGGGTGTCCGGGAGGGAGGGAGCGGACCGCGCGGGCGTGCTCGCCCATCCGTTCCCGGGCGGAGAACTCCTGCAGCCGGGCAGCGCGGACGAACGATTCGTCGAAGACGAGGGAGCGGTACTCGTCCTCGCCGCCCGCGGGGTTCTCGGGCGGGCCTTCGGGGGGATCTCCGCGGCCTGTCATGACTTCTCCCGATCTCCACACCACCGGCCGAGATCGGTGTGCAACGGTCTGCTTCGGCCTGGAGGCGTACGGCAGTGAGAAGCCCCCTCGGAAGAGGGGCCATATCTTCAGGGTAGGTCGATCGGCCCGGACGTAAACGCGGAGGCGGGAGGCAACCGGCGGGGAGACGGTGGGGCGAACGGGTGAGGCGACGGGTGAAGGCCCCGCGGGGACGGGTTCAGGGGGTACGCGGTACCGCGGAGACCGCCGGGCGGGAGTGGTCGGCCGAGGCGGAGGGAGCGGCACCGGGCCTCTCGAACCCCGGTTCGGCGGCACCGGGTTTGTCCACGCCGCTGGTCACCGGCGGCGGGAGCGGCTCGCCCCGGCCGGGCGAGGAGCCGCGGTAGACGGCGGTGAAGGCCAGCGCGACCATACCGATGCCCATGACCAGGGCGAGCAGCCAGGCCACCGGGCGGTGCCAGCGTGCGGCGCCCCGGTACGGGCGCAGGGAGCCTCCGTGGCGCCCGTAGGGGCCTCTGTCGGCCTCGTCGCCGTAGTCGGGGTCCAGCGGGTCCCCGTACGCCCTCCCGCGGCCGTACGCGCCGTCCCGGCCGTAGTCGTCGTAGAGGTCGTCGTCCATGGGGCCGGCGCCGCGGCGTGACCGGGCCGCTTCGGCCTCGGCACGTGCCTGTGCGGCGGCGAGCAGTCTCTCGACCGCGGTGGGTTCATGGACCGGTGCGGCCCGTACGAAGTCCTCGTCGAACACCACGGCGGCGAAGTCCTCGTCCGCGCCCCCGCGGTCGTCGTCGTCGGGCTCCCAGCCGTCCGGGAACGGCTTGCCCCCCACGTCGTCCGGCACAGCTTCAGCGTAGCCCCGGTGGGGCGGTTTGGGCAGGGACCACCGCAAACTCACCCGTCCCGTCCACCCCGTCCGCCCCACCGGACGCCCGCAGAATCACGGGGCCCGACGGAATACCGCTCGTGCGCCCGCCCGGGTGACGCCGCGCACGCCCCGGGCGGATACCCACCCGCCCGGGTGACGCGTCCGCACGGGCACTGACACCCAGGGCCGGGGTCCGCGAGCCCCAGGACCCGCGAGCCCCGGGGTCCGCGAGCCCCAGGACCCGCGAGCCCCGGGGTCCGCGAGCCCCAGGACCCACGAGCCCCGGCCCCGGAAGCTCTACCTGATGTGGCCGTCGCCCGTGACGATGTACTTCGTCGACGTCAGCTCCGGCAGCCCCATCGGGCCGCGGGCATGCAGTTTCTGCGTGGAGATACCGATCTCGGCACCGAATCCGAACTGTCCGCCGTCCGTGAAGCGCGTGGACGCGTTCACCGCGACCGTCGTCGAGTCGACCAGTTGGGTGAAGCGGCGGGCCGCTGCCTGCGAGGTGGTCACGATCGCCTCGGTGTGGCCCGAGGACCAGAGCCTGATGTGCGCCACGGCCGCGTCCAGCGAATCCACGACCGCCGCCGCGATGTCGTACGAGAGGTACTCGGTCTCCCAGTCCTCCGCCGTCGCCGCCACCACCGTGGCCCTGGAGCCCTCCGCGTGGGCGAGCACCCGCTCGTCCGCGTGCACGGTCACTCCCGCCCCGGCCAGCGCGTCCAGGGCGAGCGGCAGGAACTCGGCGGCGATGTCCTGGTGGACCAGCAGCGTCTCGGCCGCGTTGCAGACACTGGGGCGCTGCGCCTTGGAGTTGACCAGGATGCCGACGGCCATGTCCAGGTCCGTCGAGGCGTCGACGTAGACGTGGCAGTTGCCGGTGCCGGTCTCGATGACCGGGACCGTGGACTCCTCGACGACCGTGCGGATCAGCGAGGCGCCCCCGCGCGGGATGAGGACGTCGACCAGGCCGCGGGCCCGCATCAGTTCGCGTACCGAGTCACGGCTCTCCCCCGGCACCAGCTGCACCGCGTCGGCCGGGAGGCCCGAGCCGCCGACCGCGTCGCGCAGGACCCGTACGAGCGCGGCGTTGGAGGCGTACGCGGACGACGAACCGCGCAGCAGCACCGCGTTGCCGGACTTCAGGCACAGGGCCGCCGCGTCCACCGTCACATTGGGCCGGGCCTCGTAGATGATCCCGACCACGCCGAGCGGCACCCGGACCTGGCGCAGGTCGATGCCGTTGGGCAGGGTCGAACCGCGCACCACCTCGCCCACGGGGTCGGGCAGCGCCACCACGTCCCGTACGTCGGCGGCGATGGCACGGATCCGCTCGGGCGTGAGGGTGAGCCGGTCGATGATTCCCTCGCTCGTCCCGGCCTCGCGGGCGCGGGCGACGTCCTCGGCGTTGGCCTCGACGATCTCCCCCGTGCGCACCTCCAGCGCGTCCGCGATCGCCAGCAGCGCGTCGTCCTTGGCGGAGCGCGGAAGTGGCGCGATGTCGGCGGCTGCGGCGCGTGCCCGGTAGGCGGCCTGCGCGACCGGGGACATGTTGTCGTACGGCGAAAGCGTGGTCATGCCCGCAGAGTAGTGCGCCCACTGCGGGCATCCGTCACGTATCCCGTGATGCGAGACAACCGCCCCGGGAGGTGGTCCGGTCAGTACGGGTGCACCCCGACCGGGGCCGCGGGCGGCGGCCCGTAGCCCTCGGCGACGCGCTGGTGGTACGTCTCCCGGTCGATCACTTCCAGCCCGACGATCTCCCAGGGCGGCAGCTTGGCGCTGGAGCGGTGCTCGCCCCACAGGCGCAGGGCCACCGCCGCCGCGTCGTGCAGATCGCGGGCCTCTTCCCAGTAACGGATCTCCGCGTGGTCGTTGGCGTAGCGGCTGGTCAGCAGGAAGGGATGGTCGTGCGCCAGCTGTTCCAGGCCACGTCTGACCTCCTTCAGCGGCGTCTCCGTGCCCGAGACGGAGAGGGTGATGTGCCACAGCTTCGACTGGGTGTGCTCCTCCTTCACCGTCACCGGTACCTGCTCGGCGGTGCGGTCGGCGGCCACGCTCCTGTCGAAGTCGGCCCCCGCTCCGACGCTGGTCAGGGCTCGGCTGCCCGTTCCGCGGGGCGGCGCCCCCGGGCGCGCTCGTCTCACCGGCGGCCTCCTGTGAATGTGTTGCTGTGCTGTACCCCTGGTGTCCCCGCTACAAAGTTGACCAGTCCGAGGCCCGGCTTGGGGCGGTTTTGGTGAAGGTCTCTGCCCCGAAGCTGGACTTTCAGCCGTTTCAGGGGGCGAGCCGGGGTGCGAGAACGACCAGATCGTCCCTGTGTACGACCTCGCGTTCGTAGGCGGGGCCCAGTTCCCTGGCCAGATCGCGCGTGGAGCGTCCGAGCAGCTGGGGGATTTCCTTGGCGTCGAAATTGACGAGGCCGCGGGCGACGGGCCGGCCGCTCGTGTCGCGCAGCTCCACCGGGTCACCGGCGGTGAACTCGCCCTCCACGGCGGAGATTCCGGCGGGCAGCAGCGAGGTGCGGCGCTCGACGACGGCCCGTACGGCCCCGTCGTCGAGGGTCAGCGCGCCCCGCGGGGTCGAGGCGTGGGCCAGCCAGAGCAGCCGGTCGGCGGAGCGGCGCCCGGTGGGGTGGAAGTACGTACCGGTGTCGCGGCCCGCCAGGGCGTCGGCGGCCCGGCTGGCGGAGGTGAGGACGACCGGGACTCCGGCGGCGGTGGCGATCCGGGCGGCCTCGACCTTGGTGACCATGCCGCCGGTGCCGACGCCCGCCTTTCCGGCGCTGCCGATCGTGACGCCCGCCAGGTCCTCGGGTCCGCCGACCTCGGCGATCCGGGAGGTGCCCGGGGTGCTGGGGTCGCCGTCGTAGAGGCCGTCCACGTCGGAGAGGAGGACCAGCAGGTCGGCGTGGACGAGATGGGCGACGAGGGCGGCGAGCCGGTCGTTGTCGCCGAAGCGGATCTCGTCGGTGGCCACCGTGTCGTTCTCGTTGACGACGGGGAGGGCGCCCATGTCCAGGAGCTGGTCGAGGGTGCGGTAGGCGTTGCGGTAGTGGGCGCGGCGGCTGGTGTCGTCGGAGGTGAGGAGCACCTGGCCGACGCGTACGCCGTAGCGGGCGAACGAGGCGGTGTACCGGGCGACGAGCAGTCCCTGCCCCACGCTCGCGGCGGCCTGCTGGCGGGCCAGGTCCTTGGGCCTGCGGACGAGTCCGAGGGGGGCGAGTCCGGCGGCGATGGCACCGCTGGAGACGAGAACGATCTCCCGTTCGCCGCCGCTGCGGACCTTGGCCAGTACGTCGACGAGTGCGTCGACCCGGTCGGCGTCCAGGCCTCCGGCCGCCGTGGTGAGTGAGGAGGATCCGACCTTGACGACGATCCGGCGGGCTTCGGTCACTCCCGGCCTTGCAGCTGTCACGTGCTTCCTCGCTCTGGCTCGCCCGGTGGATCCTCGGACCGGCCGCGGCCGCCGTGACGCTGTGCCGGGGCCGCCCCCGGCACAGCACAGTACGCGAGGGGCGGCCCCCCGCGCCGCCCGTTCCGTCCGGTGGACAGGGACGGGTGGGCGCGGGGTCGGGCGCCGGCGGCGGGAACGGCCGGTCCGGGCCGGGTCAGCTGTCGTTGACGCTCAGCATGCGGTCGACGACCCGGGCCGCGGCGCGGCCGTCGGAGGGCTCGCAGAAGTCGACCCGGAACTGCGCGTACTTCTCCTTGTACTCCTCCGTCACCGCGTCGATGTTCCGGATCGCGGCGACCAGGTCCTCGGAGGTCTTGATCAGCGGGCCGGGGGCGCGCGAGGTGAAGTCGAAGTAGAAGCCGCGCAGGGTGTCGCGGTAGTGCTCCAGGTCGTACGTGAAGAACAGCATCGGCCGCCCGGAGTGGGCGAAGTCGAACAGCACCGAGGAGTAGTCCGTGATCAGCACATCGGCGATCAGGTAGAGGTCGGCGATGTCCGGGTAGTACGTGACGTCCCAGACGAAGCCCTGTCCGGCGCCGGGGATGCTGTCGAGGACCTTGTGGTGCTTGCGGTACAGGAGCACATGGTCCTCGCCGAGCTCCCGCCGGGCCGCGTCGACGTCGATCTGGTTGTCCAGCTTGAAGCGGCGTCCGCCGTAGCGCTGGTCGTCGCGCCAGGTGGGTGCGTACAGGACGACCTTCTTGCCGGCGGGGATGCCGAGCTTCTCCCGTACCGCCGCCGCGCGCTTGACCCGGTCCGGGGCGTGGAAGACGTCGTTGCGTGGGTAGCCCGCCTCCAGGACCTCGCACTCCAGCCGGAAGGAGTTGGTCATGATCGGGGTGGTGAAGGAGTTGGGCGTGATGAACAGGCTGTACTGGCGCGAGCGCTGCGGCAGGCTCGCGATGTAGGCCAGGTTGGCCTTCGGGGTGCCGAGCAGGTCGGCGCCGATGCGCTTGAGCGGGGTGCCGTGCCAGGTCTGGACGACGACCTGGCCCTCGCGGCGGACGAACCACTCGCGGATGCCGCCGTTGGTGACGACGTAACGGCTGCGCGCCAGCGCCTCGTACCACTCCTTGCTGCCCCACTCCACGCCGCGTACGCCCGGCGGCAGGACGACCTGCTGGTCGTGGACCATCGCGATGTGCTCGACCTCGGTCCCCCGGCGCACCAGCTCCTCGTAGACGGCGCGGGGCGAGTCGGAGAACTGCTTGCCGCCGAAGCTGTTGTAGAGCACGGCCTCGCGCAGCGGCAGCTCGCGCTGCTCGGGGGTGTACACGTCGCGCATCAGCCGCTGCCGGTAGGCGCCGCGGAGTTCGGGGTCGAGGACCGCGCCGGACTCCACGAAGATCCGGTCGAAGTCGAGCCGCTCCACGGTGTACGTGCGGTGCGCGCCGCGGTGGGTCAGCGGCAGCGTGCCGACCAGGTCGGGGCGGATCGTGACGGGGATGTCGCGGGTGTGGTCCCACTCGGTGCGGGCCCGCAGGAAGGGCAGCCAGCGCCCGGCGCGCAGGGGCAGCGTGCCCTCGTACGCGGGCATGGTGTCCGGTGTGACGCGGGCGGTGAAGCGGCCGTCCGCGAACTCGGCCGGCAGCGGCCGGTCCTCGTTGCGGCCGGTGTGACGCAGGATCAGCTTCATCGATTCGGCGGGGCCGGTGTAGGTGCCGGACAGCACCAGTTCGCCGCCGCTCGACCACTCGACGCCGTCGACGACGGGCTGGACGCACCGCAGCTGCGGGGTGAAGTTGCCCGCGCCGTCGGTGACGACGGCGAATTCGAGGCCGCCGGGCAGCGGGTGGACACCCGTGGCCGGCTTGCGGCCGATGGTGGCGCGGCGCGTGGTGCCGTCCGCGAACACGATCAGCGCGCGGTACTTCCTGGCGCGGCCGGGGGTGACCCCGTCCACCGGGAGGTCCGCGAAGGACAGCCGGGCGGTGTGACGGAGCCAGCCGTCGCTGCCGGTGGCGCCCTGCTCCAGCGGGAGGTCGGTCACGTATCCGGTGGCCTCGTGGTCGATGCGCAGCGCGGTGGGCTTCTTGCCCGTGGCGCGGGAGCGCAGGGTCACGGTGAGGGTGTCGGCGTCCGCCTCCTGGGCCTCGACCTCGGCGGGCACGACGTCCACCGTGAGCTTGAGCCGGTTGCGGTCGAAGCCCGCGACGAGCCGTACGCCGTCGTCGAGCACATGGACCTGGCTGTGTCCGGCGGCGCCCGCGTTGTTCTTGGTCACGCTGCCGACGGACATGCCGCCGGGGCGCGGGATACCGACGCCCAGACGCCAGGTGCCCGGCTGCCACTGGCCGCGGGTGCGCAGGCGGGACGGGTCGATGCCGATCTCGAAGCCCGACCAGTCGTAGTTGTGCAGGGCGCCCTTGGCCTCGGCGGTGGCCTTGGGCTCCAGGACGGTGCGCACGCGCAGCGGCAGGGTGCTGCGGCTGCCCTGGCGGCGCAGGACGGCCACGCGGAGCGAGCGCCTGCCCGTCGCGGAGGGGACGTTGGGGATGTAGGCGTACCCGTGGACGACCAGCTTGCCGTCCTTCCAGGCCAGGTCCAGCAGCTTGCCGCGGACGGGCAGCTCGCTGCGGTTGAAGTTGCGCACCGTGGCGGGCAGCGAGGAGTTCTCCACACCGGGCAGTTCGATGCGGGCCCGGCGCAGGCCCCGTACCGAGAAGGCGCCGGGGTTCTCCCGCTCGTAGTGCAGCAGGTCCACGAGCTCGTCACCGCGCCCGCTGGCCGCCAGGTGCCACTTGACCCGGGCCATCGGCGAGAACTTCCGGACCAGCTTCGGGGCGGCCTGTGCCAGGAAGTCCTTGGCGGCGCTGTGGAATGCGGGGCGCTCCTCGACCGGGGTCTCCGGGAAGTACTTCATGAGCCGGCTGAGCTCTTCGGGAATCGCTTCGAGGGACGCCACGGCGGGAGGGCCTTTCCGGGGGGACGTGCAGAGATGAACCCCTGGAATACGGGGCGTAAATGAGACGCCTACAACGGTCTCATGGTTGCCCCACAGTATGACGTGACACCAGTCACAGGATCGACCCGCCCCCGGGTCCGCCCCGGTCCCGCCCCGGGGTCGTTTCCGGGTGCCGCTCCGGGTCCCGTTCCGGCCCTGCTCCGGGGTCCGTTCCGGGGTCCGCACCGACCCTGCTCCGGGTCTTCTCCGAGGTCCGTAACGGGTCTTCTCCGGAGCCTTCTCCGGGGTCCGTAACACGCCTTCTCCGGGGTCCGCCCCGATCCGGGACGGCCCCCCGGGCGCCGGGTGTCAGGCGCGGTGCGCCCGTGGTGCGCGCAGCGCCGCCAGCACCGTCCTGCGGGCCTTGCGGACCACCCGCCGGGCGAAGGACACGGAGGGCCGTCGCTCCGGCGCTTCGATCCGTCTGCCGCCGACCCATTCGGTCACGGTCACCTCGTAGGCCTCGTCGGGCAGCCCGGAACCGTCCCCGAAGTGCGGATAGGCCAGGTACAGCCGGGCCGGGCCCGTCCTGCGCACGAGTTGCGGTTCCTCCTTGGCCCGCAGGAAGCGCAGGACGTCGAGCAGCAGGTCCAGTCTTCCCGTCGCCACGCAGACCAGCCGGAGCCGCTCCTGGGCCTTGAGGCGGCGCGCCAGCCCGGGGGTCCAGTAGGCCTTCATCAGCGGGGCCGCGAGCGCCATCTTCTTCCGGTGGACCGCGGCCGACTGCTTCAGCATCTTCGGGCCGAACTGCGGCAGCAGTGTGATGACGAACGGGCGGACCATCAGGGCGTCGCGCCGGGGCCCGGCGGGCACATGGGCGGCGATGAGCCTCATGAGCGCCCTGGCCGAGTCGAAGCGCAGGACGTAGGTGCCGCTCTTGGTCACATGCTTGCCGTCGTCACGGCCCACCAGGTAGTAGCAGGTGTAGTCGGCGACGACCGAGACGCCGTTGCCCCGCAGGTACGCCTCCATGGTGAAGAGGGCGTCCTCGCCGGTCTTCAGCTCCTCGTCGAAGCTCATGCCGAGCCGGGTGAGGAGCGCGCGCCGGAACAGCTTCTGGGCGCTCAGGGTGAACTTGATGTTGGAGGAGTACACATCGGCGCGCTCGACGGTCTCCTTCCACATCGACTTGGCCGCGCCCCGGTTGACGCCGACGATCTTGCCGAGGACCACGTCCGTGCCGGCCCGGTCGCCCATCGCGACCATGCGCTCCAGGGCCTCCTCGCCGAAGTAGTCGTCGGCGTCGAGGAAGAAGACGTACCGGCCGCGGGCGAGCCCCAGGCCGACGTTGCGGGGCCCACTGGGCCCGCCGGAGTTCGGCTGCCGGACCACCCGCATGGGGATGTCCGTCCGGGCGGCGAACTCCTCCAGATACTCCCCCGTACCGTCCGTGGAACCGTCGTCGACGGCGACGATCTCCATGCGCCCGGCGCCGAGCGTCTGCGCTTCGACGGACTCCAGGCAGCGGATCAGGTAGGGCATCGCTTCATAGGCGCCGATGATCACGCTGACATCGGGCTCGCTGGTCCTGTTCGGCATTTCGGCCATGTGCACCTGTTGATTTGATCACGATATAGGCCAGATTGTCCGACTCTCACACCTGATGTGCATGGATATATGACGAACGGCCCGTGCATCCCTCCAGGGGGAGAGATGCACGGGCCGTTGCCGGGGTTGCGTCGTTTTCGGCCGACACGGACAGTTTGGCCAGGTGTTGGTCAGGCGTTGGCCGGCTGTTCAGCAGGGGTTTGCCCGCGGGCCGGGGATGCCTCGGCTCAGCGGCCCGCCACCGCGTCCGCGTCCGCCGCGGTCCCGGCCTCGGCCAGAACCTCCGCCTCGCCGGTCCCGGCGCCGCTGGAGGCCGCCTCCCGGTCGGGCAGTGCCGCACTCTGCTCACCGAGGCGCTGCGCGACGCCCGCGTTGCGCGCCTCGGCCTTGGCGGCGAGGGAACGCACAGCGGCGTTGAACTGCTCCATGGAGGTCGGCTCGTCCGGGCCCAGGAGGTAGCTCTTCAGCTCGCGGCGGGCTCCGGCCAGCGAGTCCGCCGCCGGGTCGGTGACCGCTGTCAGCAGTTCGCCGATCTCCTCGGCACCGTTGGAGAGGATCACGGCGGCCCGGACGGCGGTGTTCTGCCGCTTGAACTCCTCGGCACCGAGCTCGGCGGAGTCGGTGACCGCGTACGGCTTGCCGCTCGCGATGAAGTCGGAGACCACGCTGGAGATGTCCGACACCATCGCGTCGGACTCGTTGAAGCAGTCGTACAGCTTCGGCTGCGCGCCGGACACCGTCCGGTGCTCCCACCAGCCGAAGGAACGCCAGTAGGCGTCGTTCCACTCGGCCCGCAGGGCGGCCGTCTCGGCCTCACGGGCGGGGTCGGCGAGCGAGACCCGCGACTCCTCGGCCTCGTCGCCGCCGGACCGGCCGGTCGCCGTCAGCGCGGCGAGACGCGCCTCGATCCGCGCCAGCTCGGCCTTGGCCGCGCTCTGCCCGGCGGCGGCCGAGGCCGCCTCCTTCGCCCAGCGGGGTTCGGCGGCGCGCCGGGTGGCGGCCTTCTCCAGCATGGCCTTGATCCGCGCGTCGACGGCCTTGGCCCTGGCGCTGCGGATGCCCGTGAAGGGGTGCGGCTTGTAGATGACGCGGACCGGCCGGTCGGCGGCCACCAGCCGCCGCACGATGTTCTCGCCGGCCAGCAGCAGCGAGGTGTTGCCCGGGTTGTCGTCCCAGCCCTCCCAGGTGGGGGCGTACAGCACGGTCGGGACGGGGTTCTTCGTCGTACCGGTCCAGCTCTTGATCGGCGCCAGCTGCGGGCGGCCGACCTCGACGATGTCCTCGTCGCGGATACCCACGTCGGCCAGGGCGTACCGGTCGCGTCCGGCCCGGCCCGCGGTCCACACCTCGTCGTACACCTTGGAGTACGGGTTGACGCTGGCCAGCTTGTCGCTGTCGCCGTGCCCGATGAAGACATGCTTCATGGTCGGGACCCGCAGCATGTGGATGTTCTTGCCGACGTTGGCGGGGTAGAGGCAGACCCGGACGGTGGAGAGGTCCAGGTTCATCAGGTGGGTGCCCGCGGGCATGCAGATCACCGGTACGCCGGTCTCGGCCAGCTGCGGCACCAGGCTGCGCTCACGCATGATGATCAGCGGGCGGCCCTCGACCTGCGCCATGGTGTCGAGCCACATGTTGCCCTGGTACGCCGACTCGTTCGAGCCGGAGAAGTAGAGCACGACGCTGGGCTGGTACTCGCGCATCCAGGTGTCGACGGCCTTGAGCACGGCGGCGGCCGACGGCACCAGCCGGCCGCGGCGCAGGTACGGGACGAGCACCGCGTTGTACAGGACGGCCAGCACCAGGGTGATGCCGGCGCCGACGTAGCCGACGAGGTCCCTGCCGGTCTCGGCGGCGACCAGTATCCCCGCCATGGCCGGGATGTCCAGGTGGAGCATCTTCTCGGCGGAGCGGTGCAGCAGCGTGTTCGGCGGCGCGTCGGGGATGCGGACGGCGTGCAGGTCCACATTGCGGGTGACGACCGGCATGGTGCGGCGCAGCTTGATCAGGGTCGTCAGGGCGCCGTGCGGAGCCTGAAGTCCGTAGAAGACCAGGAAGCAGGCGACCGCCGTGTAGAACAGCGGCTCCTCCGCGAGGTCCAGCCGGGCCAGCAGCAGGATGAGCATCAGCTGGCGGAGCAGGAAGCGGATGGGCAGTCCGGCCCGCACCTTGCCGAGCCGGTTGACCAGATAGCTCCCCCTCTGATGCAGGTACCAGTCCGTGATGTACGTGACAGCGGTGGCCGCCGCGAAGAACCAGATGTTGGGGAGAAGGGCGGCGACCATGACGCAGGGATATCCCAGCCCCATCAACAGTGCTGCCGCCAGTTCCGACCTGCTGCCCACACGGGCCAGGCGAATGGCTGTCGAGATCACGAAGAACCTGCTCCAGGGGGGTGCCGGTTAATTCACGTATAGAGGGAAATGTGAAGGTGCGGCTTCACGCACTCGGGCCTCCGCGGTCGCACAAAGCGATCACAGAGGCCCGAAAAATCACAATTGTCAAGAATTATTACACATCTTCTTGACGATCAAGCACCGAGGCCAGCGCCTGCTCGAACCCGGAGGATTCGGCGGCACCGCGCGTCGGGTCCTGCTGCCGTACGTCGATGACATGGCCGGTCAGCTCGGAGAGGAGGACGTCCAGCGAGGTGCGCGCCACCGCCTCCGAGGAGAGCAGCGAGCCCTCGGGCTCCTGGCCGAACGCCTTGGTGCGCATCGGCGTCGCGGTCCGTTCCGGATTGACGCAGTTGACGCGGATGCCCTCGCCCGCCCACTCGTCGGCCAGCGCCTGGGTGAGGTTCACCATGGCGGCCTTGGTGGAGGAGTAGAGGCTGTACTCGGCGCGGCCCCGGGTGTAGCTGCTGGAGGTGTAGAGCAGCAACTGGCCCTGGGTCTCCGCCAGATACTTGTACGCGGCGCGGGCGATCTGGACGGGGGCCAGGTAGTTGACGTTCAGCGCTTCCTGGATCGTGGTGTTGTCGGTCTCGGCCAGCTTGCCGATGCGCAGCACGCCCGCGGTGTTGATGACGTAGTCGACGCGGCCGGTCTCGGCGTACGCCTTGGAGAGCGCGTCGTCGACGTGCTCCGGGTTCTCGACGTGCGTACCGGTGGTGGAGCGGCCCAGCGCGTAGACCTTCGCCCCGTACTGCTCGGCCAGCGTGGCGATGTCGGCGCCGATGCCGTACGAGCCGCCGAAGACGACGAGGGTCTTGCCGGAGAGCAGCTCACGGTAGGCGGCCTCGTCGGCCTGGCGCGGGGCGGCCGTGGAGGCCAGCTGGAAGAGCTTGTCGGTGATGAAGACGTCGACCGGCTGGGTCACCTTCATGTTGTACTCGTCGCCCGCGACCACGTAGATCGGTACGTCGGGGAGGTACTTCAGGACCACCGAACAGTCGTCGGTGGCCTGGAAGTTGGGGTCGCCCGCCGCGATCCGGTACGCCTTGCGGATCGTCGAGAGCTTGAAGGCCTGCGGGGTCTGCCCGCGGCGCAGCCGGGACCGGTCGGGGACGTCGGTGATGAACTCCCCGTCCTCGCCATGGGTACGCGTCACGATGATCGTGTCGGCGGAGGGGATGGCGACGTCGACGGCCTGGTAGCGGTCGAGCGCGTCGACACAGTCCTTGATGACGCGCTGTGACAGCAGGGGGCGGACCGCGTCATGGAAGAGGACATTGCGGTCCTCGCCCTCGGCAAGGCCCTCGCCGAGGGCCTTGATGGCGCGCTCGGTGGTCTCGTTGCGGGTGGTGCCGCCCTCGATGATCCGGGTGACCTTGGTCAGTCCGGCCTTGGCGACGATCTTCTCGACGTCGGGCACGAACCCGGGCGCCATCAGCACGATCACATCGTCGATGCCCTCGGCGTTCTCGAAGATGGTCAGCGTGTGCTCGATGACTGCCTTGCCGGCGATCTTCAGCAGCTGCTTGGGGATCGACAGTCCCACGCGCTGACCGGTACCACCGGCGAGCACGACTGCTGTGGTCCGGGGCTTGGCTTCATGCGGCACAGACACAGACGACCTACCTTGCTATGACGGGGGAACAGTGTGATGGTCGCACTCTCCGTGACCGTCTCGCAAGGCGGACGTCGGTCGCCGCATGCCGTACGGAAACCCGCAGTTCACTGCCTGGCCAGGGAGGTTGGGCTCCGCCGGACCGGTACACGGGGTGACCGAATCCACAGAGGTGTTGCGCAATCCGCACATCTACCGCACGGACAGCGTCCGCCACCAGGCATTTTCCCGGTGCGGTACGTCGCCGGGCGGGCAGCCGCGCGGGTCCGGCGGCGGCCGGACCGGGCGGGCCCGGCACGCGTCACGCGCGGCGGGCCCGTCCGGAACGCGGACGCGGGCCGTCCTCCTCAGAAGGGGTCGAACTCGTCGTACTCCTTCTGCGCGTCGTCCCGCTCGGCGGTGCGGTCCCGGCGGCGCTGCGCGGCGGGGCGCGGCTCCTCCAGGCGGTGGTCCTCGCCCCGGCGGCCCAGCATCTCGGCGCCGGCCGTCACGGTCGGCTCCCAGTCGAAGACGACCGCGTTCTCCTCGGGGCCGATGGCGACGCCGTCGCCGGCTCGGGCACCCGCCTTCATCAGGGCGTCCTCGACACCGAGGCGGTTGAGCCGGTCCGCGAGGTAGCCGACGGCCTCGTCGTTGTTGAAGTCGGTCTGCCGCACCCAGCGCTCGGGCTTCTCGCCGCGCACGCGGTAGATGCCCTCGTCGTCCACGGCCACGGTGAAGCCCGCGTCGTCGACGGCCTTCGGGCGGATGACGACCCGGGTCGCCTCTTCCTTCGGCTTGGCGGCGCGCGCCTCGGCGATGATGCCCGCGAGCGCGTACGAGAGCTCCTTGAGGCCCTTGTGCGCGATGGCCGAGACCTCGAAGACGCGGTATCCGCGGTCCTCCAGCTCCGGGCGGATCATGTCGGCGAGGTCCTGGCCGTCGGGGATGTCGACCTTGTTCAGGACGATGACGCGCGGCCGGTCGTCGAGACCGCCGTACTGCCGCAGCTCCTCCTCGATGATGTCGAGGTCGGAGACGGGGTCGCGGTCCGACTCCAGCGTGGCGGTGTCCAGCACGTGCACGAGCACCGAGCAGCGCTCGACGTGGCGCAGGAACTCCAGGCCCAGCCCCTTGCCCTGGCTGGCTCCGGGGATGAGGCCGGGGACGTCCGCGATGGTGTAGACGGTCCCGCCGGCCGTCACCACTCCGAGGTTCGGCACGAGGGTGGTGAACGGGTAGTCCGCGATCTTCGGCTTCGCCGCGGAGAGCACGGAGATCAGCGAGGACTTGCCGGCGCTCGGGTAGCCGACGAGTGCGACGTCGGCGACGGTCTTGAGCTCCAGGACGATGTCCCGGTCCTCGCCCGGCTCGCCGAGCAGCGCGAAGCCCGGCGCCTTGCGGCGGGCGGAGGCGAGCGCCGCGTTGCCGAGGCCGCCGCGGCCGCCCTGGCTGGCGACGAAGGTGGTGCCCTGGCCGACCAGGTCGGCGAGCACATTGCCCGCCTTGTCGAGGACGACGGTGCCGTCGGGCACGGGCAGGACCAGGTCCTGGCCGTCCTTGCCGGAACGGTTGTCGCCCGCACCGGGCTGGCCGTTGGTGGCCTTGCGGTGGGGGCTGTGGTGGTAGTCCAGCAGCGTGGTCACGGCCTGCTCGACGACGAGGATCACATCGCCGCCGCGCCCGCCGTTGCCCCCGTCGGGGCCGCCGAGCGGCTTGAACTTCTCACGGTGGACGGAGGCGCAGCCGTGGCCTCCGTTACCCGCGGCGGCATGCAGCTCGACGCGGTCCACGAAGGTGGTCATGGTTGGTGCCTCCAGGTACAGCGGAAAAATACGGAATTGTCTCTGTCGTAACACGCCGAGGGCGGACCCGCTTCCCCGTTTGCCGGGAAAGCTGAGATCCGCCCTCGGAAGGTGCTGTGTGTCGCTCCGCGTGCGCCGAAATGGATCAGGCGGCGAGCGGAACGATGTTCACGACCTTGCGGCCACGGTGCGTACCGAACTCCACCGCACCGGCGGTCAGCGCGAACAGCGTGTCGTCGCCGCCCCGGCCGACACCCGTGCCCGGGTGGAAGTGGGTGCCACGCTGGCGGACCAGGATCTCACCGGCGTTGACGGCCTGACCGCCGAAGCGCTTCACGCCGAGCCGCTGAGCATTGGAATCGCGCCCGTTCCGAGTGGAGGATGCGCCCTTCTTATGTGCCATGTCTCCTCAGTCCCTTACTTCGCAGCCGCGGGGATACCGGTGACCTTGATCGCCGTGTACTGCTGGCGGTGACCCTGGCGACGGCGGTAGCCGGTCTTGTTCTTGTAGCGAAGGATGTCGATCTTCGCGCCCTTGTGGTGGTCCACGATCTCGGCCTGGACCTTGATCCCGGCCAGGACCCACGGGTCGCTGGTGACGGCGTCGCCGTCGACCACGAGCAGCGTAGAGAGCTCTACGGTGTCGCCGACCTGGGCGGTGGGAATCTTGTCAACCTCGACGATGTCGCCGACAGCAACCTTGTGCTGGCGACCACCGCTGCGCACGATGGCGTACACGCGGATCTCTCTTTCGCTCGGAACGGATCCCCTGATGCCAGCCGCTCGCACGGGCCGGGGCCCGGGACGATCCGGAAGGATGAGCGGCCTCTCCCGTACGGAAGGCGCGAACGCCGACCGGGTCCGGAAGGGATGTGCTCAGGGGTAGGTGCGTACGGAAACACACCGAGGGTCAAGGTTACGGGGCGGGGTTCGGGGGGTCAAACCGGGTCCCGGCCGCCGGGGGACCGGGTCGGCCGCGGCTCCGTACACCGGGCGGGGGCGCCCTCGCCCACGGCCGCCGGAGCCCGGGATCGTAAGCTCTCCCAGCACACCAGCTCTCCGGAAGGCACACGCGCGTGAACTACAGGGTCCAGCCCACCGCCCAGGTCGACGAGACCGCCGAGATCGGCGACGGCAGCAGCGTCTGGGAGCTCGCCCAGATCCGTGAGCGGGCCCGCCTCGGCAAGGGCTGCGTCGTCGGCCGGGGCGCCTACGTCGGCACCGGCGTGCGGATCGGCGACAACGTCAAGCTCCAGAACTACGCCCTGGTCTACGAGCCCGCAGAGCTCGGCGACGGTGTCTTCGTCGGCCCCGCCGTCGTCCTCACCAACGACCACAACCCGCGCTCCGTGGACCCCGAGGGCAACCAGAAGCGCGGCGGCGACTGGGAGGCCGTCGGTGTGAAGGTGGCCGAGGGCGCGTCGCTCGGCGCGCGCTCCGTCTGCGTGGCTCCGGTGCGGATCGGACGCTGGGCGATGGTGGCGGCCGGAGCGGTGGTCACCAAGGACGTGGCGGACTTCGCCCTGGTGGTGGGCGTACCGGCGCGGCAGATCGGCTGGGTGGGCCGCAGCGGGGTGCGCCTCGTGGAGCGCGCCGGCGAGCCGGGCGTCTGGGAGTGCCCGCAGAGCGGTGCGGTGTACGAGGAGAAGGACGGGGTTCTCGGCGAGCGAGCCGCGTAACGGCCCAAGGCGGGTCGCCTTTCGATCTCGATCCGACGTGTTCAACCCCGATAGCGACAGGTTCGGCCGAGGATGAGGCAGTGAACTTTCCTTCTCTGTCTGCCAAGACCGATGCTCATCCGCCGGACGAGGCGCGACCGGAGATTCCGGCCCCCGGTGCCGCCACCCCTGACGGCACCGGGGGCGCCCCCAGGACCCCGGCGCCACGGCTCTACGCGCTCGACGCGCTGCGGGTCGTGGCGGCGCTGGCCGTTCTCGCGTTCCACTTCGCGGGGATCGACAAGGCGACCGCGGTCAACTGGGGCGAGAGCCCCCGCGAGCTGTTCCCCTGGCTCTTCCCCTTCGCCAAGTATGGCTCCTACGGCGTCCAGCTCTTCTTCATCATCAGCGGCTTCGTGATCTGCCTGTCGGCCTGGGGCCGTACGCCGGGGCAGTTCGTCCGTGCCCGGTTCCTGCGGCTCTTTCCCGCCTACTGGTTCTCGGTGGTCGTCGCCCTCGCGCTGTACCGGCTGCTGCCGGACCCGGTCCGCGAGTCCCCCAGCTTCAGCGACGCGCTGACGAACCTGACGATGTTCCAGGTGCCCCTGAAGGCACAGCACATGGTCGGTGCCTACTGGACGCTCTGGCTGGAGCTCTGCTTCTACCTGGTCTTCCTGGTCGTGCTGATCAAGGAGATCAACTTCCAGCGCGTGTACATCTTCTGCTGGTCGTGGCTGATCCTTTCCGTGCTGCTCCAGCAGGGCCCCGCCGTACCGCTCCTCACCACGCTGGCCCCCGCGCTGAACACCTCGCTGTTCGTCGCCGGGATCACCATGTACCTGATGTACCGCTTCGGGCCCGACCTGAAGCTGTGGCTGCTCCTCGGGATGAGCTGGCTGACCATGCAGAGCGACCTCGTGGAACACGGGGACCGGCTGCGGGACGACCTGGGGTTCGACCGCAGCCCGTATGTGGCCCTGGCCGTGGTGACGGTCTCCTACCTCCTGGTGCTCGCGGTGGCGCTGCACCGGCTCGACGGGGTGCGGTGGCGCTGGCTGGCCACGGCGGGGGCACTGGTGTACCCGCTGTACCTGCTCCACGAGGAGCTGGGCTGGGCCCTGATCCGTACCCTTTACGGGCATCTGGGCGCATGGCCCACGCTGGCCGTCACCGTGCTGGTTCTGCTGGTGCTGTCCTGGCTGGTGCACCGCTGCGTGGAGCGGCCATCGGTCCGCTGGCTGCGCACGAGGCTGTGACCCCCGGCCGGCTCCCCCGATGACGCGAGAACGGCGTGCGGACGGCCTGCGGGCGGCGTGCGGACGACATGGGAAGGGCCCTGTACCGGGATTCCGGTACAGGGCCCTTCCCATGTCGTGTCAGCCGGAGCAGGGGCTCACGCGTGGGCGTCCGTCCGGGTCTCCGAGGCCGCCGCGGGCACCTTGGGGCGGTCCGGCAGCAGACGGCTGTAGATGCCGTCGAGAACCTCGGCCTGCGCCTCCCAGGTCCACTTCTCCAGCAGCCCCGGCTTGTCGTAGGCGGCCCGGTAGCGCTCGGGGTCGGCCAGCACGGCCTTCACCGCCCGGACGTAGTCCTCGGTGTCCTGGGCGCGGAAGACCTCGCCCTGGCCCGTCGACTCGACCATCTCGGACATCGTGCGGATGTCGCTGACGATCTGCGGGAGCCTGGCCTGCGAGTACTCGAAGAACTTGTTGCTCAGCGCCAGCTCGTGGTTGGCCAGGTGATGGAGCGGGCTGACGGCCGCGTCGGCCGGGGCCACGAACTCGGCGACCTGCCAGTGCGGGACGAACGGCAGGAAGTGCACCCGGTCGCCGACCCCCAGCTCGTCGACGAGCTTGCGGATCGTGGCGGTCGCCGCGTACGGCTTGCCCGGCGGCACGGAGACCATCGCGACATGCACGTCCGGCATGCGGGTGAGGCCCTCGATGATCGTCTCGACCCCGCGGACCGGGTTGATGCCACCGACGTACGCGAGCAGCGGGGTGTCCGCGCCGACACCGCACAGCTCCCGCAGGTCCGGTACGGGGTCGGCTCCGGCGACCTCGTCCGCGCCCGGGGAGAGCACCGGGGCGTTCAGCACGACCGTCGGCAGTGCGGACAGGCCGTGGCCCTCCTTGAGCAGCTCCGCGAGGGCCGGGGAGACCGTGATCACCGCGTCGGCGAACACGGCGTGCTCCTTCTCCCACGCCACATGGCCGGGCAGCCAGCGGCCGTGGCGCGGGGGCAGGCCGGGGACGTACTCATGGGCGTCCCAGACGAGCTTCACGGGCCGGCCGGCCGCGCGGGCGCGCACGGCGGCGCGGGCGCCGACGCCGAGCATCTTGAAGTCGTGGGCGTGGATCAGGTCGGGCTTCAGCGCGTCGATGTGCTTGGCGAAGGCCAGCTCGAAGTCCCACAGGTTCGGCATCAGACGGCGCCAGGAGCGCTGCTTCATCAGCGTCTGCCACATGGCGGTCGTGGTCCGGTCCAGGGAGGCGTCCAGCATGGACCGGCGCTTCTGCAGGTTCGTCGTCTCGCGGGCGCGCAGCGCGACCCACTTGCTGTAGATCTTGGCGCTCACCCGCGGCACCAGCAGGCGGGCCTTGGAGCCGCCCGCGCTGCGGCCCGGGTGACCGGCCCTGGCCGCCTTCTCGGCCGCCTGCCGGAAGCTCAGGTCCGAGCGCCACGCCTTGGCGGCCTGCACCCGGTAGCGCGCCACCTGGGGCGAGCGGTAGGCGAGCGGGCGGCGCGGGAACGGGCGGCGCATGTCGTGCCGGCGCGGGTTGAGCGGGGTGGGCTTGGGGATCAGCCGCACCTCGGCGCTGCCGACCTTCCAGGAGTGCTTCTCGCTGTCCGGCGAGACTCCGAAGAGCACGACGTCCCAGCCGGCGTCCGCCGCGGACCGGGCCGCCTTCTGTACCCGGGAGTCACCCCTGACCCCGTTGTCGACGAGCATGACCACTCGACCCCGGGGCTTGTGCCGCGTGGTGCTTTCGGGCTCCATGTACGCGCCTTTCCTGATAGCCGCCGTCACGGCCTTCTCCCCGCCGCAGACATACCGCAGCCAGCGAGCATACCGGCCCCCCGGGACCCTGCGGTGACCGTGCCCCGCAAGGCTCCACGTACCATCGGACCCGGCCCGCAACGGGCCCGGCAGCCTCCAAGGAGAAGAACAACGTGAAGGTCCTCAGCGTCGTCGGGGCCCGGCCCCAGCTCGTGAAACTCGCCCCCATCGCCGCGGCCTTCGCCGGCACGTCCCATCAGCATGTCATCGTGCACACCGGCCAGCACTACGACGCCGATCTGTCCGATGTGTTCTTCGACGGGCTCGGCATCCCCGCCCCGGACGTCCACCTGGGCGTGGGCTCCGGAAGCCACGGGGTGCAGACCGGAGCGGTGCTCGCCGCCATGGACAAGGTGCTGGAGGACGAGCGCCCGGACTGGGTCCTGGTCTACGGGGACACCAACTCCACCGTCGCCGGCGCGCTGTCCGCGGTGAAGATGCACCTGCCGGTCGCCCACCTCGAAGCGGGCCTGCGCTCGTTCAACCGCCGGATGCCCGAGGAGCACAACCGGGTCCTCACCGACCACTGCGCCGACCTGCTGCTCGCCCCCACCGAGGAGGCCATGCGCCACCTGGCCAATGAGGGGCTGGCCGGGCGTTCCCGGCTCGCGGGCGACGTGATGGTCGACATCTGCCTGCGCATCCGTGACGCGGTGGCCGCCGGGGAGCACCCCGCACCGGCCCTGCCCGAGGGCATCGACCCGGCCGCGCCGTTCCTGCTTGCCACGCTCCACCGGCCGGACAACACCGACGACCCGGAGCGGCTGTCGGCGATCCTGGCCTCGCTGGCCGCCCTTCCGGTGCCGGTGGCGCTGCTCGCGCACCCGCGTCTGGTGGCGCGAGCCGAGGAGCACGGCATCAAGCTGGAGCAGGGCAACCTGCACGTCGGCCGCCCGCTGCCGTACGCCGGTCTGGTCGCCGCCGTGGTGGCCTCGGCCGGTGTGGTCACCGACTCGGGCGGTCTCCAGAAGGAGGCGTTCCTGCTCGGCCGGGCGTGCACCACGGTCCGCCCGGAGACGGAGTGGGTGGAGACCCTGGAGGGCGGCTGGAACGTCCTCGTCCCGGACCCGCACGAGCTGCCCGCGGACGAGTTCGCGGCGCTGGCGACCCGCCCGGCCCCGGAGACCGAGCGCGGTACGCCCTACGGCGAGGGCACCGCGGCCGTACGGGTCGTGGAGCTGATGGAGGAGGCGCTGCGCGGCTGACCAGGGCCACCGGCGTACGAGAAGGGGCTCCCCGGCGGCCGTTGCCGGCGGGGAGCCCCTTTGTCATGTCCTGGCGCGAGGACGGGCGTCCTCGCGTGCCGGTCAGCGCCTCAGGAAACCGTCCAGGGCGCGGGCCGTGGCGGTGCCGTCGTGGTACTCCCGCGCGAACGCGGCCGACTCGGCGCCGATCCGGGCCGTGCCCTCACGGTCGGCGAGCAGCGCCTCCATGACCGAGTCCAGCGTCTCCGGGGTGGCGTTGACGATCGGCGGGGTCACTCCGCACGCCGCGATCGACTCCTTGTCGAGGTGGGCGACCACCGGCTTGCCGGCGGCCATGCCCTCGCAGGCGAACGTCCCGTACGTACCGATGGCGAACTGGTCGATGATGATGTCCGCCTCCATCACCAGCTCCCGGACCGTGGCCCAGGAGACCTTCTCGGCCAGCCGGAAATCGATCAGGCCGCGGTCGTGGAGGTCCTGGAGCACCGGCAGCACCCGGTCGGTGCCCTTGGTCCAGCGCGCCGAGGGGGCGTGCAGGACGACAGGGCGTTCGCGCTGCATCACCGGCCGGTCGCAGGCCCATGCCTCGACGTCCACGACGAGCGGTGCCCAGGTGGCCATCGGCAGGTCGAGCAGCAGATCGGGCGTGGTGACGAAGACCGGGAGCCCGCTCTCCCGCGCGATGCGCCGGTTCCGCTCCGCGATCGCCGCCAGCTTGTCCTCGTAGCCCTCGGGGGCGTCGAGGAAGAGGGAGTACGGGTTGCGCTTCCGGTGCTGCGCGGGGTCGCGGACCTCGCTGCCGTGGGCGAGCAGCGCGACCTTCAGCCCGCCGTTGAGGAGCGCGGGCAGGTCGCCCTCGATGCTGTCGCCGTTCAGTCCGCCGAAGACGGGGCGGAAGGCGTCGGCGATGAGGTGCGTGTAGCGCGGCACGATCCGCTGCACCTGTTCGAGCTGGACATCGAGGTTCTTGAGGGACTTGCCGTCGACATAGACGTCGGCCGGGTACTCGTGCGTCTGCGCGGTGCGGTGCTTGACCACTTCCGCCGAGACGTCCGAGCGCTCACGGGTGACGGCCTGCGCGAAGGCGGCGAGCTGCCCGGCGTAGTTGGCCGGGCCCAGACCGAGCTTGACCGGGGTCTTGCCGAGCGGCGTCCAGCCCCGCTCCAGCTCCTCGCGCGGCTCCTCGTCCTCCTCGGTGTCGGTGACCGCGCGCTCGACGGCCCCCCAGGAGAAGCCCGCCGCGGGCGCGGGCGGGGTGAGGCCCGAGATCTCGCTGTAGAGCGCCATCAGGCCCTCGCACTGATGCTCCCAGGAGAGCTCGGTGAGGATGGGCTCGGTGATGTGCTCCTTCATCTCCGCGACATTGGCGATGCCGCGGGTGACGGCCTCGACGAACGAGGCGGCGTCGCCGGAGACGAACACCTCGCCGACGCCGTGCTCCCGTACGAACGCGCTGAGGGTCTTCACATCGCTGGCGATGATCGGCAGCCCCGCGTGCAGGTACTCGGCCGTCTTGGTCGGCAGGGACAGCTCGTAGTTGATCGTCCGCTGGGAGCAGATCAGACCCAGGTCCGCGGTGGAGAGGTAGTCCGCCACCTCGTGCTGGGCCACGTAGGGAACCACATGGATGCGGTCCCGTACGCCGGTCTCCTCGGCGAGTTCCAGCAGTCTGACCAGCTCCGGGCTGCGCTTGCCCGCGACGACCGCGAGGTGGTAGCCGGGCAGCTCGGCCAGACCCTCCACCGCGGTGCCGAGCCCGCGCTCGGAGGAGATCCAGCCGGAGTACACGAGCAGCGGGACGCTGTCGTCGAGGCCGCAGGCCTGCCGGACCGACACACGTCCGGCGGCGCCGCCGATGGTCTCGCGGATCGGGGTGTTGCGGACCACGAGAGGCGTCTTCGCCAGCGCGTAGTCCTGCTGGATGACCTCGGCGATCTCCGGGGAGACCGTCACCACGGCGTCGGCCTTGCCGATGAACTCCTTCTCCACGGCGGGGAAGGCGGTGGTCATCAGCGGCTGGGGCCACTCGACGCCCGCGACGTACTCGTGCGCGTCGTACAGCCAGGCGCACCTGCGGCCGCTCGCCCGCAGCCGGGCGGCAGCCATGGCACCCAGGTTGATCGCGGTGATGTCGTTGGCGTGGATGACGTCCGGCGCGAGCTTCTCGATGACCGGGCCGAAAGCCAGGTCCAGGTCGAGCAGGGCCGGCCAGTCCTTGCGCCAGTCGCCGGTGGGCTGCTGCTCGGGCTTGCGCCGCTGCTCCCACTTGTAGGCCTTCAGCCGCAGCTTGTGCGCGCCGCGGCGGGCCCGCACCACGGCCTTGAGCCCGACGGCAGCCGGACCGCCGATGGCCGTGGACTGGCTCAACCACCCGATCCTGGCGGTCTGTTCACGCACCCAGGTGCCGTGCGCGGCACGCAGCTGCTCCAGTCCCGCACGGTCCTTGATGCCGAACTGCGTCAGATGCGCGCGGGCGCCGCCCTGGACGGCGCGGGCCGCCACCCGTCGCTTCATATGGGCGGCGACCGGTACACGTACGACCTTGACCGGTCCGAACCAGGAGCGCTCGGTGTGCTTGGAAGGGCTGCGGCCGATGAGAGTGACGTCCCAGCCGGCGCGAGCAGCGGCGAGCGCCGTCTTCTGCACCCGGGAGTCCCCAGTGATGCCGTTGGCGACGATGACGGCAAGTTTGGGGCGGGCGACAGATGTTGACATGCTTCAATCCTTACACGACAAACTGAGCTATCCCGGACATATTAGGTCAACCTCCGATAACAACGCGGCGAACACCTTCCCAGCGGGCCGGATCCGTCGTCCGCCGCCCGTCGACCAGGACGCGGACGTCCGGCAGGTCGGCGGCGGCCAGCTCGCGGTATTCGGCGTGGTCGGCCTGGAGGACGGCCGCGGTGACGGTCTGGCCCTCGTGCGGGACGAGGCCGTGCGCGGTCAGCTCCTGGGGGGTGTACATCGGGTCCGAGACGAACGGCACCGCGCCGCGCGCCTTCAGCGCCTCGACGACTCCGAAGACACCGGAGAACGCGGTCTCCTTGACCCCGCCGCGGTAGGCGGCGCCCAGCACCAGCACACCGACGCCGTCCAGGTCGCCGTAGGCGGCGGCCAGCAGGTCCACGGCGTACTCGGGCATCGCGGCGTTGGCCTCGCGGGCCGAGCGCACGACGGTCGCCTCCGGGTCGTTCCACAGGTACATCCGCGGGTAGATCGGAATGCAGTGGCCGCCGACGGCGATACCGGGCTGGTGGATGTGGCTGTAGGGCTGGCTGTTGCAGGCCTCGATGACCTTCTTGACGTCGATGCCGCTCCGGTCGGCGAACCGGGCGAACTGGTTGGCCAGACCGATGTTGACGTCGCGGTAGGTGGTCTCGGCGAGCTTGGCGAGCTCGGAGGCCTCCGCCGTACCGAGGTCCCACACACCGTTGGGCCGCGGCAGGTCCTCGCGCTCGTCGAAGTCGAGCACGGCCTCGTAGAACTCGACACCGTGCCGGGCGGACGCCTCGTCGATGCCGCCGACGAGCTTGGGGTAGCGGCGCAGGTCGGCGAAGACCCGGCCGGTCAGCACCCGCTCCGGGGAGAAGACCAGGTGGAAGTCCTCGCCCGGGGTGAGTCCGGAGCCCTCGGCGAGCATCGGCGCCCAGCGGGTACGGGTGGTGCCGACCGGCAGCGTGGTCTCGTAGCTGACCAGGGTGCCCGGCTTCAGCCCGGCGGCGATCGCCTTGGTCGCGGCGTCCATCCAGCCGAAGTCCGGGGTGCCCTCGGCGTCCACGAAGAGCGGGACGACGACCACGACGGCGTCGGAGACGGCGACCGCGGCCGTGGTGTCCGTCGTCGCGGAGAGCAGACCGGCGCCCACCGTCTCCTTGAGCATGACGTCGAGGTCGTGCTCGCCGGGGAACGGCTCGGTGGCCGCGTTGACCAGCTCGACGACCTTCTCGTTGACGTCCGCGCCGATGACCGTGTGGCCCTTGGCTGCGAACTGCACGGCGAGCGGAAGTCCGATCTTGCCGAGCGCGACTACACAGATGTTCATCGGGTTTGCTTCCTCTTCCGGCCGGACAGCTTGCGGCGCAGCCGCGCCAGCATCCCGGGCCTGGTCTCCCACAGCGGGGCCGTCGTGATCACGAGCCGGCCCTTGGTGTTCGGATTCGCGGCGACGCGATAGGGGACGGCCCGCCCCCACCGCCGTGCCAGTGGCATCGGCAGCCCGTCGGTGCGTACGGGGATCTCGTACGTCGAGCCCGCCACATCGGCGTAGACCCGCACACCCCGCTTGGCCTTGACGGGCTGGATCGGGATGCGGGCGCTCAGCAGGGTGCCGCGGCCCCCGCCCGCGGGCTCCCTGACGAACTCTCCGACGGCCTCGGGGCGCCGGGTGTCCTTGGGCATCCTCAGCGCCCCCGGCTTGTCGGCGCTCTTGGGCATCGCGCCCTGCGCCAGGGCGACCACGGCCGAGGACGTGTCACCGATGATCCCGAGCCGCAGCCTCAGGGCGAGGGACAGCTCCGCCCCGTCCTGCTCCCACGCGGCCGACTCCAGCTCCGTGCTCTTCGAGAGCCTGCCCGGTACCGCCTCGCCGAGCACCTCGTAGAAGCGGTCCTCCAGGCCGACCGCGTCGTCCCGGAAGCCGGGGTAGGCGGCGAAGGCCCGCCCGCCCTCCAGGAGGAACGGCGGGGCCCCGTGCTCGGTCTCGTCCGCGATGGCGCGGCTGAGCTCCTCGACGGCGCCGCGCATGGCGAGCCCGAAGCGCACCCGTCGCGTCACCCCCGTACCGTCGCGCAGGCCGTCGGTGTAGTACGCGTCCAACAGGGCGGCCAAGCCCTCGCACACCAGGCGCTTGGTGCCGGTGTCGAGGGCGGGGAAGTCCTTCTGGAGGAGCTTGGACAGCTCCCAGTCGAAGTGCCGTTTGAGCACGGCGTCGCGCCGCGGTCCCGGTTCGATGAGACCGGCCGTGTGCTTCATGATCTTCGCGGTGCACCGCAGCCGGGCCAGATGATCGGCCCGGTAGGTGATGTTGCTCGCGTCACCGCGCTTGACCGCGTAGTAGTACGTGTAGTCGGAGAGCACCGAGATCCTGCGGGCCCGGACGCACGCCTCGATCGTGAACGGCTGGTCACTGCCGACCGGCAGGTCCTCCGGGAACCGCAGGCCGTGCTTCTCCACCAGTTCGCGGCGGAAGAGCTTGGTGTTGGCCAGCGTGAACGGAAGAGCCGATGTGTAGAGGCTGATATCCGGATCGTTCCCGGTATACAGCTTCTGGTGGACATAACGGCCGTTCGTCCCGACCATCTTGCCGACGACCACATCGGAATCGTGCTTGTCGGCGCAGGCCACCATCCGTTCCAGCGCCTCTTCACCGAGGTAGTCGTCGGAACCGATGAAGTAGACATAACGCCCGGTGGCGAGGTCCAGGGCCCGATTACTGGGAGCGGCCGGCCCGCCGGAATTCTCCTGGTGAATAACCTTGACCGTATCCGGATAAAGCGCCGCGAAACGGTCCAGTTCGTTACCGCTGTCGTCGGTGGACCCGTCGTCCACCGCGATCACTTCGAGCCGCTCGCGTCCGATGCTCTGCCCCACGAGCGAATTCAGGCACTCGGTGAGATACGGCATGGTGTTGTAAACGGCTACGACGACGGTGACAGCCGGTTCGGTCAACTGGCCACACCCTCGAACGGCGCGTCCAGGTCCTTCAGCGACACCGCGAGTCCGGTCGACGCCGATTCGAGCACGGCGGCGGCCACCTCCACGGTACGGAGCCCCTGGCGCAGGGTGCAGATGTCGGACGACTTCCCCTGCACGGCGTCCCGGAACAGCTCGTGCTCGACGAGCAGCGGCTCGCGCTTCGGGATGGCGTAGCGGATCATGTCGCCCTCGGAGACCCCGCGGAACGCGCGCAGCGCCTCCCACTCGGTGGTCACCGACGCGTTCGAGTGGAACGTGAGGTCGGCGGTGAGGGTGTCGGCGATGAAGCAGCCGCGCTCACCGGTGACCGAGGTGAACCGCTCCTTGAGCGGGCTCAGCCAGTTGACCAGGTGGTTGACCATCGTGCCGTCCGAGAGCTGGCCCACGGCGGAGACCATGTCCTCGTGCGGGCGGCCGGACTTCGACACGGTGTGGGCCGCGATCGAGTTGTACGTCTGACCGGTCACCCAGCCCGTCAGGTCGATGTCGTGGGTCGCGAGGTCCTTGACGACGCCGACGTCGGCGATCCGGTGCGGGAAGGGACCCTGCCGCCGGGTGACGACCTGGTACACATCACCGAGTTCGCCGGCCTCCAGACGGCTGCGCAGCGAGCGCAGGGCCGGGTTGCAGCGTTCGATGTGGCCGACTCCGGCCACCAGGCCGCGCGCCTCGAAGGCCTCGACGAGCCGACGGGCGCCCTCCACGGTGTCCGCGAGCGGCTTCTCGATCAACGCGCAGACACCGGCGTCGGCGAGCTGCAGGCCGACTTCCTCGTGCAGTCCGGTGGGGCAGGCCACGACGGCGTAGTCGATGCCCAGGGCGATGAGTTCCTCGACGGTCGACAGGACGGGGACGCCCTGCGCCCAGCCGTTCTTGTCGCCCATCGGGTCGACGACGCCGACCAGGTCCACACCCTCCAGGCCGGCGAGCACCCGGGCGTGGTGGCGGCCCATGGAGCCGAGCCCGATGAGGCCGGCCTTCAGTACGGCGCTCACAGGTTCTCCCCCAGCGCGTTCACGGCGGCGGCGATGCGCGCCAGGTCGCCCTCGGTGAGCGAGGGGTGCACCGGCAGCGAGACGACCTCGGCGGCGGCCCGCTCGGTCTCCGGCAGGTCCCAGGTGCGGCCGGCCTTCTGGTCCGGCTCCCAGTAGGGCTTGAGCCGGTGGATCGGCGTCGGGTAGTAGACCGCGTTGCCGACGCCCGCCTCGGTGAGCTTCGCCATCGCGGCGTCCCGGTCGCCCCGCACCCGGATCGTGTACTGGTGGTAGACGTGACGGGCGCCCTCGGCGACCGGCGGCGTCACGACGCACGGCGCGGTGATGTGCGCGTCGAGGTACGCCGCGTTGGCACGGCGCTGCTCGGTCCAGGCGTCCAGCTTGGTCAGCTGTACCCGGCCGACGGCGGCGGACACATCCGTCATACGCATGTTGGCGCCGACGATCTCGTTGGCGTACCGCTGCTCCATGCCCTGGTTGCGCAGGAGGCGCAGGGTGCGGGCGGTCTCCGCGTCGGCCGTGGTGACCATGCCGCCCTCGAGCGAGTGCATGTTCTTGGTGGGGTAGAAGCTGAAGGTGCCGCCCGCGCCGAACGCGCCGACGGGGGTCCCGTTCAGGGCCGCGGCGTGTGCCTGGCATGCGTCCTCGACCACGGCGAGCTTGTGCTTGTCCGCGATGGGCATGAGCTTGTCCATCGCCGCCGGGTGACCGTAGAGGTGCACGGGCATGATCGCGGCGGTGCGCGGGGTGATCGCGGCCTCGACCGCGGCCGGGTCGAGGCCGAAGCTGCCCGGCTCGATGTCGGCGAAGACGACGTCGGCGCCGACGAGGCGGACCGCGTTCGCGGACGCGGCGAAGGAGAAGGAGGGGACGATCACCTCGTCGCCCGGACCGATGCCCAGGGCGAGCAGCAGCAGGTGAAGTGCCGAGGTGCCCGAGTTGACGGCGACACAGTGCCGGCCGTCGACCAGGTCCGAGAAGCCTTCCTCGAAGGCCGCGACCTCGGGCCCCTGCACCACGCGGCCGCTGCGCAGTACGCGTACCGCGGCCTCGATCTCGTCTTCCCCGATGACCGGGCGGGCAGCAGGAATCGGCTGCTCGTTGATGCTCGTCATGGACGTCCTCCTTGAACACCGCAAGAGCTCTTAACAGGCAGAGGTCTGGGGTGCGGGACGTCTCACGAGGCCGCGCCTAACCCCACCGGCACAATGCCGACGCCCTGCCGAGGATTCTGGGTCCGGTCTGTCCGCCACCGGGCCGGTCACCGATTGTAGTTTCCGTTCAGAACCGCTACAGGCCAGCAACCGCCGTCACATTATCAGGGATTTCTCAGGCGATTTCGGGCCCGTTAACCCGTGCTTGCATCAGTTCTGAAACAAAGCACGTGTCCCGCCCCGAAGGCTTCGGGGCGGGACACGTGAGATGAACTGCCGGTTACGGAATCATCAACTGCCGGACTCCGCGCCCTCCGCGGACGGCGCCGAAGCGGTCACGGAAGGCGACGACTGCTCTGCGGCGACCGTCTTCTTCGTGGCCTTCTTCGCCGTCGTCTTCTTCGCGGTGGTCTTCTTCGCGGCCGTCTTCTTCGCGGCGGTCTTCGTGGCGGTCTTCGCAGCCGTCTTCGTGGCGGCGGCCTTCTTGGCCGGCGCCTTCTTGGCGGTCTTGCGCGCCGTCTTCTTCGCCGGTGCCTCGGCGGCCGGTGCGTCGGCTGCCGGTGCCTCAGCGGCCGGCGCGTCCGCAACCGTTGCCTCGGACCGCTCGCCCTCGGCCGGTGCCCCGGACTCGGGGGTACCGGACTCGGGGGTACCGGACTCGGGGGTACCGGTCACGACCACGACCGCCTGCTCCTCGGCACCCGCGGGCGAGCCCGCCGGAGCGGTGACCTTACGGGTCACCCGGCGCCGGGCACGCGGCGGGGCGGCCGGGGCCTCGGTGACCTCGGGCGCGGGCGCCTCGACGACCGGGTCCTCGGCGGCGACCGGCTCCGCGGTGGGCTCGGCCGGCCGGACCGGCTCCGCCGCCTCGGCCTGCTTCGGCGAACCCGCCGGGGCGGACGCCTTCCGGGTCGCCCGGCGACGCGTCCGGCCCTGCGGTGCCGCCTCGGCCTCGGGGGCCGCAGCGGCCACCGGGGTCTCGACGACCGGCTTGGGCTCGGGCTGCGCCTCGGTCACCGGGGCGCTCTCCGCCGGAGCGGTCTCCGCGACCGGCGCCGGAGCGGCGGCCTTCGGCGCACCGGCCGGGGCCGACACCTTGCGGGTCGCACGGCGACGGCCGCGTCCACGCGTGGCGGCGGCCTCCGCCTCGGCCGGGCTGCTGTACAGCTCCTCGTCCGCGACGAACTCCGGCTCGGGCAGCGCCACCGGGGCGGCGACCTCCGCGGCCAGCTCGGCCTCGGTCTCCTCCGCGTGCTCGGTGCCGTGCTCGTGGTGCTCGGCGAACTGACCGTGCTCGTGCTCGTGCTCCTGGCCCGCGCCGCCGCGACCGCGCTTCTTGGAACGCTTGCCACCGCCGCCGCCACCGGCGGACGTCGGCTGCTCCATGTGCACGATCACACCGCGCCCGTTGCAGTGGACGCAGGTCTCGGAGAAGGACTCCAGCAGACCCTGGCCCACCCGCTTGCGGGTCATCTGGACCAGGCCCAGCGAAGTGACCTCGGCGACCTGGTGCTTCGTACGGTCGCGGCCCAGGCACTCCAGCAGTCGCCGCAGCACCAGATCCCGGTTGGACTCCAGCACCATGTCGATGAAGTCGACGACGACGATGCCGCCGAGGTCGCGCAGCCGCAGCTGACGCACGATCTCCTCGGCCGCCTCCAGGTTGTTCTTGGTGACGGTCTCCTCAAGGTTGCCGCCCTGACCGGTGAACTTTCCGGTGTTGACGTCGACCACGACCATGGCCTCGGTCTTGTCGATCACCAGCGAGCCGCCGCTGGGCAGGTAGACCTTGCGGTCCAGCGCCTTCATCAGCTGCTCGTCGATCCGGTACGTCGCGAAGACATCGACCTCGGAGGTCCAGCGCGACAGGCGCTCCGTCAGATCCGGCGCGACGTGCGAGACATAGCCGTGGATGGTCTCCCACGCGTCGTCGCCACTCACGATGACCTTCGAGAAGTCCTCGTTGAAGATGTCGCGGACGACCCGGACGGTCATGTCCGGCTCGCCGTAGAGCAGCGTCGGCGCGTTGGAGCTGCCGCTGTTCTTCGACTTCTTCTGGATCTCCTCCCACTGCTGCTGGAGCCGCTCGACATCACGGCGCAGCTCGTCCTCGCTCGCGCCCTCGGCGGCGGTGCGCACGATGACGCCCGCGTCCTCGGGGACGATCTTCTTGAGGATGGTCTTCAGCCGGGACCGCTCGGTGTCGGGCAGCTTGCGGCTGATCCCGGTCATCGAGCCCTCGGGCACGTACACCAGGTAGCGGCCGGGCAGCGAGACCTGGCTGGTCAGGCGGGCGCCCTTGTGACCGATCGGGTCCTTCGTCACCTGGACGAGGACCGACTGGCCGGACTTGAGAGCCGTCTCGATACGGCGCGGCCCGTGGGCCATGCCGAGCGCCTCGAAGTTGACCTCACCGGCGTACAGGACGGCGTTGCGGCCCTTGCCGATGTCGACGAAGGCGGCCTCCATGGACGGCAGAACGTTCTGCACCTTGCCCAGGTAGACGTTGCCGACGTAGCTGGTGGCCTGCTCCTTGTTGACGTAGTGCTCGACGAGCACGTTGTCCTCAAGGACGCCGATCTGGGTGCGCTCGCCGCTCTGGCGGACGACCATCACCCGCTCGACGGCCTCGCGGCGGGCCAGGAACTCCGCCTCGGTGATGATCGGGACGCGGCGGCGGCCCTGCTCACGGCCTTCGCGGCGGCGCTGCTTCTTCGCCTCCATACGGGTCGAGCCCTTGATGGACTGGACCTCGTCGAAGCCGGTGCCGGGCTCGCGCTCTTCCTTCTTGCGGGGCTCCCGGACCTTGACGACCGTACGCTCCGGGTCGTCCTGACCGTTGTCGGCCTCGGCGGAGGCGTCACCGCTGCGACGGCGGCGGCGACGGCGGCGACGGCTGCTGCTCGAACCGGCGGCCGAGGAGTCGTTGTCCTCCTCGTCCTCCGCCTCGTCGGCGTCCTGCCCCTGGTGCTCGTCCTCGGCGGAACGGTCGGAGCGGTCGGAACGGTCGGCGGGTGCCTCGTCGCTGTGCTGCTCGGCGTCGTCCGCGTCGTTGGTCTCACCGCGGCGACGGCGGCGGCCACCACGACGGCGACGGCGCGAGGGCCGGTCCCCGTACTCGTCGGTGTCGTCGCCCTCGCCCTCGTGCTCGGCGTCCGCACCGGTCTCGGGCTCGTCCTGCTCGTGCGCGGGCTGCTCGACGGGCTCCTCCACCGGGGCGGCGGGAGCGGCGGTCTGCTCGGGCTCGGCGGCCTCACCGCGACGGCGGCGACGGCGGCGCGAGCCGCCCTGCGGCGCGGCCTCGGAGGCCTCGGCCTCGGCGGGCGCGGCCGGCTGGGCGGTCTCGGCCTCGGCGGTCAGCTCCTCCTCGGCCTCGTCGATCTCGTCGTACGGGGTGACCGGACCAGCGGCGGCAGCGGCGGCGGCAGCGGTCTCGGGGGTCTGGAACATCGGCTCGGCGAAGACCGGCGCCTGGAAGACCGCCACGGCGGGGCGCGCGGCACGGCGGCCCTTGCGGGTGGGCTCCTCGGTCTTGCCGGTGAACTCCGGCCTCCCCGCGGCGGCGGTGGCACGACGGCGCTGACGGCCGCGCGGTGCGGCTTCCTCGACCTCGGCGGTCTCGGCGGCCAGCTCCTCGGCGACGGCCTCGGGGAGGCTTTCGCCGGTCTCGGCGGCCAGTTCCTCGGTGGTGGCCTCGGTGGGCTGCGGGGCTCCGGCGGGAGCGGTGGCCTTGCGCGTGGCACGGCGGCGGGCGCGCGGCGCGGGAGCCTCGGGCTCCTCGACCACCTCGGCGACGGGCGCGGCCACGGGCTCGACGACCTCGACGGCGCTCTCCACGGCCTCGGCGCTCTGCGGCGCACCGGCGGGAGCGGTGGCCTTGCGCGTGGCACGGCGGCGGGCACGCGGCGCGGGAGCCTCGGGCTCCTCGACCACCTCGGCGACGGGCGCGGCCACGGGCTCGACGACCTCGACAGCCGCCTCCGCGGACTGCGGCGCACCGGCCGGAGCCGTCGCCTTACGGGTCGCACGGCGACGGGCACGCGGCGCGGGGGCCTCGTCCGGCGCGGTGTCCGTGCTCGCGGAGACCTCGGCCTCGACGGCCGGCGTGCTGTCCTCGGTGCCCGTGCCCGCGGCACCCGCGGTGGGCGGGCCCGCGGGGCGGGAGGCCGCGCGGCGCCTGCGGCGCGGCGGCAGCTTGTCCCCGGGGGTGTTGTCTTCGGTGTTCCCGGTCGTACCGGGTTCGTTCGGCTCACTCATGCGGGCGGTTCTCCCGTCACGCTCCCGGGCGCCGCGCCTGATTCCGGTCCGGCACGGTCCGCTGATACGCGGTACCGCCGTCCGGGGCGCGGGCGCCGCACGGGAGCTGATGTCTGGCTCGCCGGTTCCGTACGCGTTGTACGCACGGCCTGGCGAAAGTCTTCTGGTCAGTGCGCGGCCCGACCCAGGTGGCTCCCGAGTCCAAGGGCTGCGCTACGACGACCGCCTTACGCGGATCCTGTACCTTCCGGCGCCGTCGCGACGGCTGCCTGGGCGACCGCTGGTTGAGCGGTCGGGGCTGCCTCGCGGTCAGGCGCGAGCGGGTCGGTCACCGTGCCGGACTCCTCGTCGAAGAGCCCCTGCTCCAGCCTGGTCACCGCTGCGGCAACCGGCGGCGCGAGGTCGGCCACAGCTCGGAGACCGGACAGGACGTCGTCGGGTCGCACGGCAGGTGTCACGTGCCGAACAACCAGCCGCAGTATCGCACAGGGCCTGTCCCCGGGCCTATCAGGCTGTGGATCAAGAGCCTGCAGGTCGGCGACGGCCGCACGGGCGTCGAAGGTCCGCATCCCGTTCTTCGCGCGGCGCTGGACCTCGACGGTCCCGGCGTCGTTGAAGGCGGAAACGGCCCTGCCGGCGTCCTCGGGCGTCACTCCGTCGAGGCGCATCTCCCAGACGGACGCGGTCAGCCTGTCGGCGAGACCCGGGGTGCGGGCCTCCACCGCGTCGGTGATGTCGAGCCCGTCCGGCAGCGACTCGTCGAGCAGTGCGCGCAGCACATCGGGGTCACGCGCCTCGGTGAGGGCGATCTCCAGGAATTCGGCCTCGCTGCCCGTGCCGGTGGGGGCGGCATTGGCATACGACACCTTGGGGTGCGGGGTGAAACCGGCCGAGTACGCCATCGGCACCTCGGAGCGGCGCAATGCCCGCTCGAAGGCCCGCTGGAAGTCTCGGTGGCTGGTGAACCGGAGGCGGCCGCGCTTGGTGTAGCGCAGGCGGATGCGCTGCACTGCCGGTGCGGGCGGCGGGCCTTCGGGCTGTCGCTTGCCCAGTGGTTCTTCTCCTCGGTGCGGGGCGGGCTCGGTGGAGCGCCGCCCACGAAATACGGGTGGCCCCGGGGCGCCCGCCCCGGCTCACCCCCGCTTGAGGGTTTCCGCTCCAAGCGGGGAGATCTCGGGTGCCTGCGCCGCGCTGGGGACAGTCGCTGTCTGTTGCGCACTACCCAGCGTACGCGCAGCAACCGTGCCCCGTTCCCCGGCCCGGGGGTCCGCTCCTCCCCCGACCAGCGCCCGCCAGGCACCCCGGCGGGCCTGCCGTACGCTCTCGCGGGCCGCTCGCAGGGCGTCGCGGGTGGCCCGCCCGGCCTCCACAGCGGCCCGTACGGCGGGGGCCCAGACCGCGTCGCGCACACGATGTCCGACCGGGGTGCACACCGAGCGGTAGACCCAGGTCGCCGGGGCGACGACCAGATACCGGGCCAGCCGGGCCAGGGCCCGGCCGATGGCCCGGGAGAGCTGTCCGGCGACCCGCCAGGCGACCTCGATCGCGGCGCCGATCTCCCGGCCGACCGGGGCGAGCACCCGCCGGTAAAGCCAGGAGACGGGGGCGACCAGCAGCGTCAGGACCAGCCGTACGAGGGCTGCCGCCAGGCCGCGTACGACTGCCTCGATACCGCGTCCCACCATGACGAGCAGCCAGGAGACGCCGTGGCCGATGGGGGTGAGGACCGTCCCGTACAGCCACACCAGCGGTACGACGAGTCCGTACCGCACCACCGGCACCACCGCGTACCGCCACAGGCCGGCCACCGGCCGTACGAACAGTGCGGTCAGCAGCCGGCCCAGCGCGGTGCCGATGCCGCGCCCGGCCGGGACCAGCAGCGTGCGGTACAGCCACCGCGTCCCGTGGCCGATGGGGGTGAGGACCGTCCCGTACAGCCACACCAGCGGTACGACGAGTCCGTACCGCACCACCGGCACCGCCACATACCGCCACAGGCCGATCCAGGGCCAGACGAACAGTGCGGTGGCCAGCCACCGCAGGGCGTGGCCGAGCGGGGTGAGGACGGTGCGGTACAGCCAGGCCGACGGGACCGCGACGAGCGTGTCGAACAGCCGGGCCAGGGCCCGGCCCAGCGGGCGCAGCAGTACCCGTTCGGCGGCACGCCAGGTGACGACGAGCGCGTCCCGGACCATGCGTACGGGCAGCACGATCACCAGGACCACGATCCGCACCGGAACCCTGATCAGGGTGGTCAGGCAGCCCTCACCGGGCTCGTACGCCTGTGGCGCCTGGTGCTTGCCGTATTCCATGCCGTGAATGACGCGATGGCCCGGTCCGGAGTTTCCCGGACCGGGCCATCGTCATCGAGCTGTCACCCGGCGGAAGCGGGGGCGGAGCGACCGGACGGGCTCACCGGCGACCGCACACCGAACCACTGCTCGGCGCCGTGCTCCTCGAACCGCTCCACCTCGGCGAACCCCAGCCTCGCCGCGAGACGCATCGCGCGGTCGTTGGCGGTCCGGGTGCAGAGCACGACCGGCTCGCCGGGAAGCGCGTCGGCGAACCAGTCCAGTGCCGCCGCGCACGCCTCGGCGGCGTACCCGCGTCCCCACGCCCGCGGCAGGAACAGGTAGCCCAGCTCGGCCTCATCGGCGTCCGGGCCGACGTGCCCGGGACGCTCCGCGGCGCGCCGGTCGAGCGTGGTCATGCCGATCATCGTTCCGTCGAGCTCGACCACGAAGAGGCCGGGGCGACGGCCCGGCACCTCGGGCACCGCGCGTTCGAGGTCGTCGCGCGGCCGGGAGCCGCCGAGGTGGGTACCCACCTCCGGCGAGGCGAACAGCTCGATGAACTCCGCGCGGTCCCGGGCCTCGGACTCGCGGAGCACCAGCCTCTCCGTCCGGATCGGGGCAGGCGGCCAGGCGACGGTTCCCAGCCCGGTCATGGTCGGCGTCCTCTCGTGCGCCTGCCGGGCATGAGCCCCGGACGGCCGGCATCCCCGCTGGTCACGGCTACTTGTTGACCACGGTCAAGGGCAGCAGCGTCTTGCCCGTCGGGCCGATCTGGATGCTGGTGTCCATCTGCGGGCAGACGCCGCAGTCGAAGCACGGGGTCCAGCGGCAGTCCTCGACCTCGGTCTCGTCGAGCGAGTCCTGCCAGTCCTCCCAGAGCCAGTCCTTGTCGAGGCCGGAGTCGAGGTGGTCCCAGGGCAGGACCTCCTCGTACGTGCGCTCCCGGGTGGTGTACCAGTCGACGTCCACGCCGAACCCGGGCAGCGTCTTCTCGGCGCTGGCCATCCACAGGTCGTAGCTGAAGTGCTCGCGCCAGCCGTCGAAACGGCCGCCGGCCTCGTAGACGGCGCGGATGACGGAGCCCACCCGGCGGTCACCGCGCGAGAGCAGGCCCTCGACGATGCCGGGCTTGCCGTCGTGGTAGCGGAAGCCGATGGAGCGGCCGTACTTCTTGTCGCCGCGGATCTTGTCGCGGAGCTTCGTCAGCCGGGCGTCGGTCTCCTCGGCGCTGAGCTGCGGGGCCCACTGGAAGGGGGTGTGCGGCTTGGGCACGAAGCCGCCGATGGAGACGGTGCAGCGGATGTCGTTCTGGCCGGAGACCTCGCGGCCCTTGGCGATCACCTTGACCGCCATGTCACCGATCTGGAGGACGTCCTCGTCGGTCTCGGTGGGCAGGCCGCACATGAAGTACAGCTTCACCTGGCGCCAGCCGTTGCCGTACGCGGTGGAGACCGTACGGATCAGGTCCTCCTCCGAGACCATCTTGTTGATGACCTTGCGCATGCGCTCGGAGCCGCCCTCGGGGGCGAAGGTGAGCCCGGAGCGGCGGCCGTTGCGGGTCAGCTCGTTGGCCAGGTCCACGTTGAACGCGTCGACGCGGGTGGAGGGCAGCGAGAGGCCGATCTTGTCCTCGGTGTACCGGTCGGCGAGGCCCTTGGCGATCTCGCCGATCTCGGTGTGGTCCGCGGAGGAGAGGGACAGCAGGCCGACCTCTTCGAAGCCGGTGGCCTTGAGGCCCTTCTCGACCATCTCGCCGATGCCGGTGATGCTTCGCTCCCGCACGGGGCGCGTGATCATGCCGGCCTGGCAGAAACGGCAGCCGCGGGTGCAGCCGCGGAAGATCTCGACGGACATCCGCTCGTGGACGGTCTCCGCGAGCGGGACCAGCGGCTGCTTCGGGTAGGGCCACTCGTCGAGGTCCATGACGGTGTGCTTGGACACGCGCCACGGCACGCCGGACCGGTTGGGCACGACACGGCCGATGCGGCCGTCGGGGAGGTACTCGACGTCGTAGAAGCGCGGGACGTAGACGCCGCCCGTCCTGGACAGCCGGAACAGCACCTCGTCACGGCCACCGGGACGGCCTTCGGCCTTCCAGGCCCGGACGATCTCGGTGATCTCCAGGACCGCCTGCTCGCCGTCGCCGATGACCGCGCAGTCGATGAACTCCGCGATCGGCTCGGGGTTGAACGCGGCGTGGCCGCCCGCGAGCACGATCGGGTCGTCGACCGTACGGTCGGCGGCCTCCAGCGGGATGCCCGCGAGGTCGAGGGCGGTGAGCATGTTGGTGTAGCCGAGTTCGGTGGAGAAGCTGAGCCCGAAGACGTCGAACGCGCCGACGGGACGGTGGCTGTCCACGGTGAACTGCGGGACCCGGTGTTCGCGCATCAGCGCTTCGAGGTCGGGCCAGACGCTGTAGGTGCGCTCGGCGAGGACGCCCTCGCGCTCGTTGAGTACCTCGTAAAGGATCATGACGCCCTGGTTGGGCAGTCCGACCTCGTAGGCGTCGGGGTACATGAGGGCCCAGCGGACGTCGCAGCTGTCCCACTCCTTGACGGTGGAGTTCAGCTCACCGCCGACGTACTGGATGGGCTTCTGCACATGCGGGAGCAGAGCTTCGAGCTGTGGGAAGACCGACTCGGCAGACATCTCGCGAACCTTCGTGAGCTGGCAGGGGTGACCATCCAGCGTACCCCGCTGCTCACCCCTTCAGATCCGCCCGCAGTTCCGGCCCGGACGCCCTCCGCCAGACCTCCGGCAGCTCTCTCTCACCGGCCGCCGCCCGCGCCTCCTCCCTGCCGTACAGCAGTCCCCAGGTGAAGGCGGACTCCCCCGCCGCGTGTGCCTGGACCGCGAGGTCGCGCAGCGCCTCGCGGGCGACGACGCTGTCCTGGTGGTCGCCGAGGAGGGTCTGTACGGCCTTGGTCCTGCGGACGAACCGCTCGGCGGGCCCGCCGAGGGCGGGCCCGGCCGCCTCGCCCGCGTACCGGGCGCGTTTGGCCGCCTTGCGGGCCTCGTGCAGCGCCAGGTCGCGCTCGTGGCCGGGCGGGTGCGCGAGGGCGTGGCGGATGCGGTCGGCGAGGCGGTCGTGGTCCTTCAGCACCGCGCGGGCCAGGGCCTTCCTGGGCTTGCGGGCCGCGCCGGGCAGCAGGGGCGGGTCCGCGCGGAGCGCGTCCAGGGAATCCAGGAGGGCGAGGTAGCGCCGCCCGTCGAGCAGGGCGACGGTGCGGCGGCGGGAGCCGGCGCGACGGGCCGCCGACCAGATCCGCAGCCGGCCGCGGACGGGGCCGAGGCACAGGGTGCGGGGCAGTTCGGCGAGCGCGGTGCGCAGCCGTTCGGCGAGGACTTCCCGGTCGCGCTCGACGCCGAGCTCGGTGGCGAGCCACTTCAGCTCCTCGCGCACCGGATCGGTGACGGCGCGGTCCAGCACCTTGCGGTACGTCGTGAAGGCGCTGCGCAGCCGCCGGGTGGCCACGCGCATCCGGTGCAGGGAGTCGGGCAGGTCGCGCCGTACGGCGGGGTCGAGGGCGATGATCGCCTCGATCTGTTCGCGTACGTAGGTGAGGACATGGTCGCCCGCGGTGACCCGCGCTCTCCCGCCGCTGCCCCGCCCGTCCCCGCCCCCGCTCCCCCGCCCGTCCCCGTTCCCTCGGCGCGTCGTCGCGGGGGCGGTCTCGGCGAGGGCCCTGGCCAGCTTGGAGGCGGACGCCGAGGGGCGCACCCCGGCCTCGCGCAGCCTGCGTTCGACCACGTCCAGGAACGCGGGGTCGCCGTCGTCGGCCAGTTCCACCTCCAGCTCGGTCCACTGCGCGGTGGCGCCGCCGCCGTCCTCGGTGAGCCGTTCGGCGCGGACCCGGTCGACGCTGAGCTCGGCGAGGAGGCTGCCGTCGGCGGCGAGCAGATGGTGGACGTCACGGGCGGAGCGCAGCCGTACGACGGGGGCGAGTGCGGTGTGCCGGACCCGGGAGCGGAGCAGTGCGGCGAGCTCGGCGGGCAGGGTGTCGGCGAGCGGGGCGCGGATCTCGTCGCGGATGCCGGAGGCGACGGGGAACTTCAGGTGCCAGCCCTCGTCGTCGCCGCCGGTCCTGCGCCGCAGGGTGAGCGAGGCGGCGGCGAGCCGGAGGTCCTCGGTGTCGTAGTAGACGGCATCGAGCTCATGGACGCCTCGGTGGGCGACTTCGAGGACCCCGGCCGCGCGGGTCAGGTCGGGCAGCCGGGTTCCGGGAGCCGCTTCGTACTTCCGCTCGATCTCACGCTTCGAGTCCGCCATGTACCGAACCTAAGGGCAGAACGGCCGTGAGACGCGTTGTCCGCGATGGGGAGGGACGCGATGAGGCAGGGGGGCGGGGCGTGCTGTCGGCGCGTCTCAGGCCGTTATCGGCCGCTGCACCCTGATCGACTGCAACAGCCCGATCGCCACCCAGACGGCGAACATCGAGGACCCTCCGTAGGACACGAACGGCAGCGGGAGACCCGCCACCGGCATGATGCCGAGGGTCATCCCGATGTTCTCGAAGGCCTGGAAGGCGAACCAGGCGATGATGCCCGCGGCGACGATCGTGCCGTACAGCTCGGTGGTCTCGCGGGCGATCCGGCAGGCGCGCCACAGGACGACGCCGAGCAGGACGAGGATCAGTCCGGCGCCGAGGAAACCCAGTTCCTCGCCGGCGACGGTGAAGACGAAGTCGGTCTGCTGCTCGGGGACGAACTGGCCGGTGGTCTGGGTGCCCTCGAACAGCCCGGTGCCGGTGAGGCCGCCGGAGCCGATCGCGATGCGGGCCTGGTTGGTGTTGTAGCCGACGCCCGCCGGGTCCAGCGCCGGGTTGGCGAAGGCGGCGAAGCGGGCGATCTGGTAGTCGTCGAGCAGCCCGAGCTGCCAGATGGAGACGGCGCCCGCGGTGCCCGCGCCGAGCAGTCCGAAGACCCAGCGGTTGGAGGCTCCGGAGGCCAGCAGCACACCGAGCACGATGACGGCCATGACCATCACCGAGCCGAGGTCCGGCATCAGCATGACGACGGCCATCGGGATGACGGCCAGGCCCAGGGACTTGGCGACCGTCCGGTGGTCCGGGTGCAGCTGGTCGCCCGCGTCGACCCGGGCGGCGAGCAGCATCGCCATGCCCAGGATGATGGTGATCTTGGTGAACTCGGAGGGCTGGAGGGAGAAGCCGCCGCCGACGATGATCCACGCGTGGGCGCCGTTGACCGTGGCGCCCAGCGGGGTGAGCACGGCCATGACCAGGAGCACCGAGAGGCCGTACAGGATCGGGACCGCCCCGCGCAGGGTGCGGTGGCCGAGCCAGATGGTGCCGATCATCAGGGCGACGCCGATGCCGGTGTTCAGGGCGTGCCGGAAGAAGAAGTAGTACGGGTCGCCGTGGGTGAGCGTGTCGCGGTTGCGGGTGGCGGACCAGACGAGCAGCGAGCCGATGAAGGAGAGCGCGAGCGCCGAGCCGAGCAGCGGCCAGTCGAGCCGGCGTACGACGGAGTCCCGGGCGGTGAGCTTGGCCCAGGAACCGGGCTCGGGGGCGTACCGGGAGACGGAGAAGCCGCCGGCCATCAGTCCCGCCTTCCCGGTGCTCCGGCGAGTGCCTGCTGTCCCTCTTCGAGGGGAGGCTTCTGCGAGTTCGGGTCGTACGGCTTGATCCTCGGGGCGTCGATCGAGCCGTCGGGCTGGATCTTCGGCAGCGCCTTCTGGGGCTTGGGCAGCAGTGCCTTCTTCAGGTCCTGCTTGCCCGTGGTGTCGAGGCCGTAGAGGGCGTTGTAGATGTTGCGCACGGCGGGCCCGGAGGCACCGGAGCCGGTGCCGCCCTGGGAGATCGTCATGACGATCGAGTAGTCCTTGGTGTACGTGGCGAACCAGGAGGTCGTCTGCTTGCCGTAGACCTCGGCGGTGCCGGTCTTGGCGTGCATCGGGATCTTGTCCTGGGGCCAGCCGCCGAAGCGCCAGGCGGCCGAGCCCCGGGTCGCGACACCCGCGAGGGCTTCGTCTATTTTGTCGCGCGTGTCTCCGGTGAAGGGGAGCTTGCCGTGCGACGTGGGCTTGATCTTCTGCACGGTCCTGCCGTCGCCGCTGATGATCGCCTTGCCGACGGTCGGGTCGTACAGGGTGCCGCCGTTGGAGATGGCGGCGTAGATGGTCGCCATCTGGATCGGGGTGACGAGGGTGTCGCCCTGGCCGATCGAGTAGTTGACGGAGTCACCGGCGCGCATCTTGTTGCCTTCGAGACAGTTCTCGTACGCGATCTGCTCGACGTACGTCCCGCCCTTCTTGCCCTGCTTGCACCAGGCGTCCTTGTTCGCCTTGAAGAAGTCCTGCTTCCACTTGCGGTCGGGGACACGGCCGCTGACCTCGTTGGGGAGGTCGATGCCGGTCTCCTTGCCGAGGCCGAACTCGTGAGCGGTCCTGTAGAACCAGTCGTTGGCGTTCTTCTTCGGCAGCGTGCCGCCGTCCTTCTGCCACTCCTTGTGCGCGAGACCGTAGTAGACGGTGTCGCAGGAGACCTCCAGGGCGCGGCCGAGGGAGATGCTGCCGTAGCCCTGGGACTCGAAGTTCTTGAAGGTCTGGCCACCGATGGAGTACGAGCTGGGGCAGGGGTAGTTGCCGTCGAAGTCGTATCCCGCGTTGACGGCGGCGGTGGAGGAGATCACCTTGAAGATGGAGCCGGGGGCCGCCTGCCCCTGGATGGCCCGGTTCAGCAGCGGGAAGTTGGACTTCTTGCTGGTGAGCTTGGCGTAGTCCTTGCCGGAGATGCCGCCGACCCAGGAGTTCGGGTCGTAGTTCGGCAGGGAGGCCATCGACACGATGCGGCCGGTCTTGGCCTCCATGACGACGACGGCTCCGGAGTCCGCCTTGTAGTTCACCCCGGTGTTGCGGTCGAGCTCCTTGCGGGCCGTCTCCATGGCCTGGTTCAGCTCGTACTCGGCGACCGCCTGGACCCGGGCGTCGATGGAGGTGACCACGCTCGCGCCGGGCTCCGCCTTGTCGTTCTCCGCCTGGCCGATGACCCGGCCGAGGTTGTCGACCTCGTAGCGGGTGACGCCCGCCTTGCCGCGCAGCGCCTTGTCGTAGGTGCGCTCCAGCCCGGAGCGGCCGACCTGGTCGGAGCGCAGGTACGGCGAGTCGGTGTTCTGCGCCTTGGTGATCTCGTCGTCGGTGACCGGGGAGAGGTAGCCGAGGACCTGGGCGGTGTTGGCCTTGCCGGGTGCGGCGTAGCGGCGTACGGCGGTGGGCTCGGCGGTGATGCCGGGGAAGTCCTCGGCGCGTTCGCGGATCTGGAGGGCCTGCTGGGTGGTGGCCTCGTCGGTGACCGGGATCGGCTGGTAGGGCGAGCCGTTCCAGCAGGGCTGCGGGGTCTTCGCGTCGCAGAGCCGGACCTTGTCGAGGACGTCCTTGGGCTTCATGTCCAGCACCTCGGCGAGCCGGGTGAGGACGCTGTTGCCCTTGTCCTCCATCTTCATCAGCTCGGTACGGCTGGCGGAGACGACGAGGCGGGTCTCGTTGTCGGCGAGCGGTACGCCGCGGGCGTCGAGGATGGAGCCGCGGACCGCGGGCTGGACGACCTGCTGGACGTGGTTGTTCTTCGCTTCGTCGGTGTACTCCTGGCCGTTGCGGATCTGGAGGTACCAGAGACGGCCGCCGAGGGTGAACAGCAGGGAGAAGACGAGGACCTGAATGACGATGAGCCGGATCTGGACCCGCTGGGTCCGGCCGGTCTCGGGGATGTTGCTCACCGGTCACCCCCGGCGGTGGTCCGGCCGGCGGTACGGGGCTCCCGCCCCGGGAAGTACGGCGTCACAGTCGCTTGACCCCCTTGATCCTTCCTGCGCGTGCGGCACGGTTACGGGCGGCCTTGACGCGCAGTCCGCCGCGCTGGCCGCCGATCCGCAGCCCGGTGCCCGAGGTGAGCCACCCCGCGGCGACATCGCCGCCGCCGGAGGACTCGGTGAGCGGGTCGTTCTCGGTACGTCTGGCGAGGGCCATGATCAGCGGCACGGTGAACGGTGCCAGCAGCAGGTCGTAGACCGCGGCGGTGAACAGCAGGCTGCCCAGCCCCACATGGCGGGCGGCCGTGTCGCCGACCAGGGCGCCGACACCCGCGTACAGCAGTGTCGAGCCGATGGCCGCGGCGACCACGACGGCCATCGGGGCGAGCGCCGACTTGAGCTGCCCGTTCGTGGGCCGGGCCAGTCCCGCGAGGTAGCCGATGACGCACAGCACCAGGGCGTAGCGCCCCGCGGCGTGGTCGGCGGGCGGTGCCAGGTCGGCGAGCAGTCCCGCGCCGAAGCCGATGAGGGCGCCGCTGACGTGCCCGTACACGAAGGCGAGTCCGAGGACGGTGAGCAGCAGCAGATCGGGGACGGCGCCGGGGAGCTGGAGGCGCGCGAGTACGGAGACCTGGATGACGAGGGCGACCACGACCAGGGTGACGGAGAGCAGAGTCCGGTTGAAGCGCATGGGAATCAGCCCTGCTCCTGGTCGTTTGCCGCATTGTCGGAATCGGCGGCGTTGCCGGAATCCGCCGCGTTGTCGGCGTTGCCGGTGGAATTCCCGGCGGGATTCCGCGTGCTGTTCCCGGCCGGCTCGCCCGTGGTGTTCCCCGTGGGTTTCGTGCCGGGCTTCTCGTGGATGTTGCCGACGACCTTTCCGCCGCCGTCGACAAGATCGCCGTTCGGCTGGAGGGTGACGGTGACCGTGGGGGTGGGCTTCGGCTTTTCGGGTTTCTTCGGCAGCACCATGTCGCGGGGGTCCTCGCGCGGTGCCTGGACCACGATGCCGACGATGTCGAGCTTGGTGAACCCGACGTACGGCTTCACATAGACGGTCCGGGTCAGATCGCCGCCGGACGGGTCGACCCGGACGACCTCGCCGACCGGGACGCCGGGCACGAAGGGCTTGTCCTTGCTGGAGCCGAAGGTGACCAGCCGGTCGCCCTTCTTCACCTTGGCCTTGCCGTTGAGGAACTGGACCGACAGCGGCCGGGAGCCCTGGCCGGTGGCGAAGCCGAGCTCGTCGGTCTTCTCCATCCGGGTGCCGACGGTGAAGTCGGGGTCGTTGGCCAGCAGTACGGTCGCGGTGTCGGGGCCGACGGTGGTGACCCGGCCGACCAGCCCCTGACCGTTGAGCACCGTCATGTCGCGCTTGATGCCGTCGTTGCTCCCGACGTCGATGGTGATCGTCCAGGAGAAGCCCTGGGCCGCTCCTATGGCGATGACCTCGGCGCCCTTGATGCCGTACTGGCCGGCGCCCGCGTTCTTCATCATGGCGTCGAGCTGGCGGACCCGGCTGTTGTTGCGGTCGTCGCTGCCGAGCCTCGCCTTCAGGGCGGCGTTCTCCCGCTCCAGCGCGGCGATCCGGTCGTGCCGGTCGCCGGAGTCCCGTACGGCACCGATGGCATTGCCCACCGGGTCGACCGCTGCCGCCACGCCGTTCTCGACCGGTCCGAAGACCGTTGCGGCGGCCTGCCGGGCGCCGTCCACCGGTGACTCCTCACCGCCGCGGATATCCACCGTGATCAAAGCGAATGCGATGGCGATCAGCAGCACCAGGAGCAGCCGGCTCTCTCGTGTGTCCCTCACGTGCGGCGGCCGTGCCTTCCTCGTCGGAATGTTCGTGCCTGTATATCAACGATCCGACGTACGGAGCGGCAGCGTCCGCACGTCGGATCGTGGAGTTTCTACCGTCGGGGCTGGGCGTCCAGCACCTGCTGGAGCGCCTCGAACTCCTCGACGCACTTGCCCGATCCGAGCGCCACCGAGTCCAGCGGGTCCTCGGCGATGTGGATCGGCATGCCCGTCTCGCGGCGCAGCCGCTCATCGAGTCCGCGCAGGAGCGCGCCGCCGCCGGTGAGGACGATGCCGCGGTCCATGACATCGCCGGAGAGCTCCGGCGGGCACTTGTCGAGCGTCGTCTTCACGGCGTCGACGATCGCGTTGACCGGCTCCTCGATGGCCTTGCGGACCTCGGCGGCCGAGACCACGACGGTCTTGGGCAGCCCCGAGACCAGGTCGCGGCCGCGGATCTCGGTGTGCTCGTCCTTGTCCATGTCGTACGCGGAACCGATGGTGATCTTGATCTGCTCGGCGGTCCGCTCACCGAGGAGGAGCGAGTACTCCTTCTTGATGTGCTGGATGATCGCGTTGTCCAGCTCGTCACCGGCGACCCGGATCGACTGGGCAGTGACGATTCCGCCGAGCGAGATCACGGCGACCTCGGTGGTGCCGCCACCGATGTCGACGACCATGTTCCCGGTGGCCTCGTGGACCGGCAGACCGGAGCCGATGGCCGCTGCCATGGGCTCCTCGATGATGTGCACCTGGCGTGCGCCGGCCTGCGTCGACGCCTCGATGACGGCGCGTCGCTCGACCCCGGTGATACCGGAGGGCACGCAGACGACGACCCGCGGGCGGGCCAGATAGCGGCGCTTGTGGATCTTGAGGATGAAGTAGCGGAGCATCCGCTCCGTGATCTCGAAGTCGGCGATCACGCCGTCCTTCAGAGGCCGCACGGCAACGATGTTGCCCGGCGTACGGCCGATCATCTTCTTGGCCTCGGAGCCGACCGCGAGAATTCCGCCGGTGTTGGTGTTGATGGCCACGACGGACGGCTCGTTCAGAACGATGCCGCGCCCCCTGACGTACACCAGCGTGTTGGCAGTCCCGAGGTCGATAGCCATGTCACGGCCGATGAACGACATTGAGTTCCCCTTGTTCCCCATGAGGATGCGTCGGGCCTTCCCAAGAAGCGGAGATGGCTTTTTTTGGTAGGCGAGGGTTGGCGCTGCGGGCGTGGAAGCTTCCATCGTAGTGCCGTATGCACGGACACAGCGCGAGGGTCCTTCGCCATGGTGAGCGGAACGGGTTCCCGTTCTACCCATGGTGACGTTACGTCGCTGGGATGCGTTCCCGCGATCCGGAACCCTATGCCGAAGGGCGACCGAATTACTTCGGTCGCCCCAGGTCATGAGCGCTGATTGGCCGATCCGAAGTCAGGAAAGTCCCGGAAAGAACAGCTTGAGTTCTCGCTCCGCGGACTCCTCGGAGTCCGAGGCGTGGATGAGGTTCTCCCGGGTGATCGTGCCGAAGTCACCGCGGATCGAGCCGGGCGCGGCGGCGATCGGGTCGGTGGGGCCGGCCAGGGCACGGACACCCTCGATGACCCGCTCGCCCTCGGCCACCAGGGCGACGACGGGCCCGGAGGCCATGAACTCGACGAGCGGCTCGTAGAACGGGCGGCCCTTGTGCTCGCCGTAGTGCTGCTCCAGCGTCTCCTGGTCCAGCGTACGCAGCTCCAGCGCGGTGATCTGCCAGCCGGCCTTGCGCTCGATACGGCCGACGATCTCGCCGATCAGCCCACGCCTGACGGCGTCCGGCTTGAGAAGGACGAGGGTGCGCTGAGTCATGTGCGGCTCCTTGCAGGCATACGGGTGCGGTGAGGCGAGATTACAGGTGTACGGGAACGGGCCGGCGCCCGGGTTTACGCAGCGTCATCCCCTGGCCCGGGATGGCGGCCCAAGGGGCCGACGTCAGGCCGGGGCCTCGGTGGCCTCCTGTGCCGCCCAGCGGGCCTTCGCCTCGTCGATCTTGCGGCCGTAGTGCACCGAGGCCCACCACAGACCGCCGAAGGCCAGACCGAGGATGAACATCATCGGGACCACGAAACCACTGAGCACCAGAGCGATCTGGAGCACCCAGCCGAGCTGCACCCCGCCGGGGCGGGCGATCATCCCGCACAGCAGCACGGACAGCAGCATGCCGATGCCGCAGACCGTCCAGACCGTGGCCGCCGTCAGGTCGTCGGACTTCATCGCGACGAGACCGGCGAAGCCGATCACGAAGAACTCGCCGATCAGCGTCGACGCGCAGAGCGTACGCACCCTCAGCCCCTTCCCAGCAGCAGCCGGGCCTCGCCGACCGTGATCACGGATCCGGTCACCAGGACCCCGGCGCCCGCGTACTCCTCGTGCTCCTCGGCGAGGGTGATCGCCGCCTCCAGCGCGTCGTCCAGCCGCGGCTCGACCTGGACCCGGTCGTTGCCGAAGACCTCGACGGCGATACCGGCCAGCTCGTCCGCGTCCATCGAACGGGCGCTGGAGTTCTGGGTGATCACGACCTCGGCGAAGATCGGCTCGAACGCTTCGAGCAGCCCCCGCACGTCCTTGTCGCCGCTCGCCCCGACCACACCGATCAGCCGGGAGAAGCCGAACGCCTCGGAGATCCCCTCCGAGGCCGCGCGGGCACCCGCCGGGTTGTGCGCGGCGTCCAGGACGACGGTCGGACTGGAGCGGACCACTTCGAGGCGGCCCGGCGACAGCACCGAGGCGAAGGCCTTGCGGATCGCGTCGATGTCGAGCGTCCGGGCCTGCTCGGCGCCGATGCCGAAGAACGCCTCGACCGCGGCGAGCGCCACCGCCGCGTTGTGCGCCTGGTGGGCCCCGTACAGCGGGAGGAAGATCTGGTCGTACTCGCCGCCGAGACCGCGCAGCGTCAGCAGCTGGCCGCCGACCGCGATCTCCCGGGAGGCGACGCCGAACTCCATGCCCTCGCGGGCGACGGTGGCGTCCACCTCGACGGCCTTCTTCAGCATCACCTGCGCCGCGTCCACCGGCTGCTGGGCCAGGATGACGGTGGCACCCTGCTTGATGATCCCGGACTTCTCCCCCGCGATCTCGGCGGGCGTGGAACCGAGCCGGTCGGTGTGGTCCAGCGAGATCGGGGTGACGACGGCGACGGAGCCGTCGATCACGTTCGTCGCGTCCCAGGTGCCGCCCATGCCGACCTCGACGACCGCGACATCGACCGGCGCGTCGGCGAAGGCCGCGTACGCCATACCGGTCAGCACCTCGAAGAACGACAGCCGGTAGGGCTGCTGGGCGTCGACCATCTCGACGTACGGCTTGATGTCCTCGTACGTCTCGATGAAGCGGGTGGCCTCGATCGGGGCGCCGTCCAGACTGATCCGCTCGGTGATCGACTGGACGTGCGGCGAGGTGTAGCGGCCGGTGCGCAGCTCGAAGGCGTTGAGCAGGGCCTCGATCATGCGGGCCGTGCTGGTCTTGCCGTTGGTGCCGGTGATGTGGATGGAGGGGTACGCGCGCTGCGGCTCGCCGAGCACGTCCATCAGGGCCGCGATCCGCGTCACCGAAGGTTCGAGCTTGGTCTCGCCCCAGCGGCCGGCGAGCTCCTGCTCCACGGCGTGCAGCGCCCTGTCGGTCTCGGGGTCGGCCGGGCGGGTGGGGACGGTATCGCCCTGGGGCGGTCCGGACTGGGTGCGCAGGGTGCGGCTCCCGGCCTCGATCACCGCCAGGTCGGGGTCGCGCTGGGTCGCTTCGTCGACGATCTCCGCGAAGGTGTCGTCGGACTCTGACGCGTCGTGCCGGTCTGAAGGGCGGGGCTCACTCACGGGACCAGTCTACGGATGGGCACGGACATCGCGCGCAGCGCCCGGCGACGTGGGCGCGGGCGGCGGGCGGATCAGCCGTCCGGACCTCCGCCGACGGCCCCACCGGCCTCGTCCGGCCGCCGGCCCGTCCGCTGACGCCTGCCCTCACCCCGGTGATCCTCGCGCCGCTCGCCGTGGGGTGGCGTGCGGGGGCCCGGGCCGCGGGTCCCGAGCCGCGCCCGGGTACGGCGAAGCCCCCGCGCTCCCGGTCGGTCGGGGGTGCGGGGGCTTCGCCCTCAGGTCATCATCCCTGCGGCAGGCTCGCCAGCTGGGCGGTGATCCGCTCGATGTCGGCCTCGGCCTTGGCCAGCCGGCCGCGGATCTTGTCGACCACGTTGTCCGGGGCCTTGGCCAGGAACGCCTCGTTGCCGAGCTTCCCGTTGGCCTGGGCCTTCTCCTTGCCCGCGGCCTCCAGGTCCTTCGTGAGGCGCTTGCGCTCGGCCGGGATGTCGATCGTGCCGGAGAGGTCGAGGGCGACCGTGGCCCCCGCGACGGGCAGCGTCGCCGTGGCGTGGAAGCCGTCCCCGGCGGGCTGGAGCCGCAGCAGCTGGCGGATGGCCGCCTCGTGCGGGGCGAGCGCCGTGCCGGTCAGGGTCAGCTCGGCCGGGACCTTCTGGCCGGGCTGGAGGCCCTGGTCCGAGCGGAACCGGCGGACCTCGGTGACGACCTGCTGGACCAGCTCGATCTCCCGCTCGGCCGCGTCGTCCCGGAAGCCGGAGTCGGCCGGCCAGTCGGCGATGACCACGGACTCCCGGGCCGTGAGCGCGGTCCAGAGCGTCTCGGTGACGAACGGGACGATGGGGTGCAGCAACCGCAGCATCACATCGAGGACCTCGCCGAGGACCCGGCCGGAGACCTCGGCCGGCCGGCCGCCCGCGAAGAACGTGGTCTTGGACAACTCGACGTACCAGTCGAAGACCTCGTCCCACGCGAAGTGCCGCAGCACCTCACTGAGCTTGGCGAACTGGTAGTCGTCGTAGAACGCGTCGACCTCGGCCACGGTCTTGTTCAGCCGGGACAGGATCCAGCGGTCGGTCACCGACAGCTCGTCGGCGGGCGGCAGGTCGCCCTCGATCGTGGCGCCGTTCATCAGCGCGAAGCGGGTGGCGTTCCAGATCTTGTTGGCGAACTTGGCCGAACCCTGGACCCACTCCTCACCGATCGGGACGTCGGTGCCCGGGTTGGCGCCGCGCGCCAGCGTGAAGCGCAGGGCGTCGGAGCCGTACTTGTCCATCCAGTCCAGCGGATTGACCACATTGCCGAAGGACTTCGACATCTTCTTGCCGTGCTCGTCGCGGACCATGCCGTGCAGGACGACGGTCTCGAACGGCGGGACGCCGTCGTTGACGTACAGGCCGAACATCATCATCCGGGCGACCCAGAAGAAGAGGATGTCGTAGCCGGTGACCAGGACGGAGTTCGGGTAGAACTTCGCGAGGCTGTCGGTCTGTTCCGGCCAGCCGAGCGTGGAGAACGGCCACAGGCCGGAGGAGAACCAGGTGTCCAGGACATCGCTGTCCTGGGTCCAGCCCTCGCCCGTGGGCGCTTCCTCGTCCGGTCCGACGCAGACGACCTCGCCGTTCGGGCCGTACCAGACGGGGATGCGGTGGCCCCACCAGAGCTGGCGCGAGATCGTCCAGTCGTGGAGGTTGTCGACCCAGTCGAAGTACCGCTTCTCCATCTCCTGCGGGTGGATCTTGACCTTGCCGTCGCGGACGGCGTCACCGGCCGCCTTGGCGAGCGGCGCGACCTTGACCCACCACTGGAGGGAGAGGCGCGGCTCGATGGTGGTCTTGCAGCGCGAGCAGTGGCCGACCGAGTGGACGTAGGGCCGCTTCTCGGCGGTGATCCGGCCCTCGGCGCGCAGCGCGGCGACGATGGCGGAGCGGGCCTCCAGACGGTCCAGGCCCTGGAAGGGGCCCGGGACCGTGATGACGGCGCGCTCGTCCATGACCGTGAGGAACGGCAGGTCGTGGCGCTTGCCGATCTCGAAGTCGTTCGGGTCGTGCGCGGGGGTCACCTTGACGGCGCCGGTGCCGAACTCCGGATCGACGTGGTGGTCGGCGACGACGGGGATCGTGCGGTCGGTGAGCGGCAGCTTGATCTGCTTGCCGACGAGGTGGCGGTAGCGCTCGTCGTCGGGGTGGACGGCGACCGCGGTGTCACCGAGCATCGTCTCGGCGCGGGTCGTGGCGACGACGATGGTCTCCTCGCCCTCGCCGTACGTCATGGAGACGAGCTCGCCGTCGTCGTCCTGGTACTCGACCTCGATGTCCGAGATCGCGGTCAGACAGCGGGGGCACCAGTTGATGATGCGCTCGGCGCGGTAGATCAGGCCGTCGTCGTACATCCGCTTGAAGATGGTCTGGACGGCGGTGGACAGGCCCTCGTCCATGGTGAAGCGCTCACGGGACCAGGCGACGCCCTCGCCGAGGCGGCGCATCTGCCCCGCGATCTGGCCGCCCGACTCCTTCTTCCACTTCCAGACGCGCTCGACGAAGGCCTCGCGGCCCAGGTCGTGGCGGGACTTGCCCTCCTTGCCGAGCTCGCGCTCGACGACGTTCTGGGTGGCGATTCCGGCGTGGTCCATGCCGGGCTGGTACAGCGCCTCGAAGCCCTGCATGCGCTTGCGGCGGACGAGGGCGTCGATCAGGGTGTGCTCGAAGGCATGCCCGAGGTGGAGGCTTCCGGTGACGTTCGGCGGCGGGATGACGATGCTGAAGGGCGGCTTGTCGCTGTGTTCGTCCGCTTCGAAGTACCCGCGTTCTACCCAGCGCTCATACAGCTTCCCCTCTACATCGGCCGGCGCGTACTGGGTCGGCAGTTCGGGGTTGCTGGCTGGCTGCTGCTGAGTGTTCTCGGTCACGGGGGACAGTTTAGGGCCGTCACAGTCCTGCACTGAAACGGGATTGTTCAGTAACGGTGTGATCCGCGATGCCCCACGCCAGTGCCGCTTCCGCCAGGATGTTCGGAACGCATAAGCATTCTGGAGGGGACAGCGCAATGAGCTACAACCAGCCGGGCCCGTACGGCGGGCAGCCGCCGCAGGGCCAGCCCGGACCCTACGGTCAGGGCCAGCCCGGACCGTACGGACAGCAGCCCGGACCGTACGGCGGCCAGCCGCCCCAGGGCCCGCCGCCGGGTCCCCCGCAGGGCCAGCCCGGCTACGGCTACCCGCAGCAGGCCCCCCAGGGCGTTCCCCCGCAGGGCTACGGCTACCCGCAGGGCCAGCAGCCGGGCCCGTACGGCCAGCAGCCCCCCACGCCCCCCTACGGCGGCCAGCAGGCCTACGGCGGCCAGCCCCCGTTCCCCCCGGCCCCGCCGAAGAAGAAGACCGGCCTGGTCATCGGCGTGACCGTGGTGGCGCTGGCGGTCATCGCGGGCGGGGTGTACTTCCTCACCTCCGGCGGTTCCAGCAACAGCGATGTGGCGGACTCCACCAAGGGCTACAAGCTGACGCCCGCGGCCGCCGTGGACGACTACAAGAAGGACAGCTCGGAATCGGCACCCTCGGGCCCCGTCACCGGGACGGACAAGGCCAAGGCCGAGGCCATGGGCATCAAGAACGCCAATCAGGCGGGCGCCGCGTACAAGAGCGGTTCCGAGGAGAACCCGCTCACCATGAAGATGCTCATGCTCACGGGCTTCTGGGGTGAGGTCACCGATCCGGCGAAGGTCGTCGACAACGCGTTCAACGACGCCGAGAAGGACATGTCCAAGAGCAGCGGCGGCCAGAAGGTCTCCCTGGTCGGCAGCGCCAAGAACGTCAAGCCGGCCGGTTTCGAGGGCGCGCTGATGAAGTGCCAGGACCTCAAGATGGTCAACGACAAGGCCGACGGCACCGCGGCGGGCGGGCCGAAGGAGATGATCACGCCGGTCTGCGTCTGGTCCGACTACAGCACCGTGGGCATCGTCGTCGCGATCGACGTCGGCGGCGCGCTGACGGGCAAGGGCATGGCGCAGGACGAGGTGGCAGCCCTCGCCGCGAAGCTCTACAACACCTCCCGCACCAAGATCTGACACCCACAGGCCCGGTCCGCACAACAGCGAAGGGGCGCCCGCCGGTTGACCGGTCGGGCGCCCCTTCGGCGTACGTCGTGACGCTGCGCCGCTACGCGGACTTCTCGTGTCGGCCGCCGCCGTCGTTCTTGCCGATCGTGCGCGGCTCGCGCGGGACCAGCGTGGGGTTCACGTTGTTGCGGACGACGTCCGGGGTGATGACGACGCGGGCGACGTCCTTGCGGGACGGCACCTCGTACATCACGGACTGGAGGACTTCCTCCATGATGGCGCGCAGACCACGGGCGCCCGTCTGGCGCAGGATCGCCTGGTCGGCGATGGCCTCCAGGGCCTCGCGCTCGAAGTCCAGCTCCACACCGTCGAGTTCGAACAGCCTCTGGTACTGCTTCACCAGGGCGTTACGCGGCTCGACCAGGATCTGGAGCAGTGCTTCGCGGTCCAGGTTGTGCACCGAGGTCAGCACGGGAAGACGGCCGATGAACTCGGGGATCATCCCGAACTTCACCAGGTCCTCCGGCATGACCTCCTGGAACTGGTCGCTCGCCTGGATCTCCAGCTTCGAGCGGATCGTCGCGCCGAAGCCGATGCCCTTGGCGCCGGCCCGCGACTCGATGATCTTCTCCAGACCGGAGAACGCACCGCCCACGATGAACAGCACGTTCGTCGTGTCGATCTGGATGAACTCCTGGTGCGGGTGCTTGCGTCCGCCCTGCGGCGGTACGGAGGCGGTGGTGCCCTCCAGGATCTTCAGCAGGGCCTGCTGCACGCCCTCGCCCGAGACGTCGCGGGTGATCGACGGGTTCTCGCTCTTGCGGGCGACCTTGTCGATCTCGTCGATGTAGATGATCCCGGTCTCGGCCTTCTTGACGTCGTAGTCGGCCGCCTGGATCAGCTTGAGCAGGATGTTCTCGACGTCCTCGCCGACATAGCCGGCCTCCGTCAGCGCCGTCGCGTCGGCGATGGCGAACGGGACGTTGAGCATGCGGGCCAGCGTCTGCGCGAGGAGCGTCTTGCCGGAGCCGGTGGGGCCCAGCAGCAGGATGTTGGACTTGGCGAGCTCGATCGCGTCCTCGCGATTCGCGCCGCCGCCGTTCTCTCCGGCCTGGACCCGTTTGTAGTGGTTGTACACCGCGACCGAGAGGGCCTTCTTCGCGGGCTCCTGCCCGACGACGTACCCCTCAAGGAACTCGTAGATCTCCCGAGGCTTGGGAAGCTCTTCCCAACGCACCTCGGAGGTCTCGGCGAGCTCCTCCTCGATGATCTCGTTGCAGAGATCGATGCACTCGTCGCAGATGTACACACCGGGTCCCGCGATGAGCTTCTTCACCTGCTTCTGGCTCTTTCCGCAGAACGAGCACTTGAGCAGGTCGCCGCCATCACCGATGCGTGCCACGAGGTGCTTCCCCTTCGCCTGGGAGACGCCTGGTTCAGCGACTCCTGGTGCCTCTATCCGACGGTACCTTGCCTGGCCCCCCGTTCGGGCCCCCCTTGGCACGGTTCGCACGGTCCGGACCGTGCGATCGGACTGTGCCAAGGGGAAAGACCGACGTCAGACGGCTGCGCCGGCCGTGGTCTTACGGGTGGAGACGATCTGGTCCACCAGACCGTACGCGAGGGCGTCCTCGGCGGTCAGGATCTTGTCGCGCTCGATGTCCTCGCTGATCTTCTCCAGCGGGGTGGTGGAGTGCTTGGCGAGCATCTCCTCCAGCTGCGTACGCATCCGCAGGATCTCGTTGGCGGCGATCTCCAGGTCGGAGAGCTGCTCGCGGCCGGTCTGCGAGGACGGCTGGTGGATGAGCACCCGGGCGTGCGGGAGCGCCATGCGCTTGCCCGGCGTGCCCGCGGCGAGCAGGACGGCGGCGGCGGAGGCCGCCTGGCCCATGCAGACCGTCTGGATGTCCGGCTTCACGAACTGCATCGTGTCGTAGATCGCGGTGAGCGCGGTGAACGAGCCGCCGGGGCTGTTGATGTAGATCGAGATGTCGCGGTCCGGGTCCATCGACTCCAGGCACAGCAGCTGCGCCATGACGTCGTTGGCCGAGGCGTCGTCGATCTGGACGCCGAGGAAGATCACGCGCTCCTCGAAGAGCTTCGCGTACGGGTCGTACTCACGCACACCCTGCGAGGTGCGCTCCACGAAGCGCGGGACGACGTAGCGGTTGTCCACCTGCGGGCCGGTGTAGAGGCCGCTCGCGGAGGCGCCGGGGAAGTTGTTCATGTGGGTGTTCACCATCCTGGTGGCGTTCTGTGGGCTGGGGGTCTCGGCGTACGAGAGGTGCGCGGTGGGTGCTGCCGGTCCGGTGGAGACCGGATCAGGCACCGGTGCCGCCGCCGCCCGGAATGCCCGACGCGAACGTGATGATCTCGTCGATGAGGCCGTACTCCTTGGCCTCCTCCGCGGTGTACCAGCGGTCGCGGTCGCCGTCGCGGATGATCGTCTCCACGGTCTGGCCGGAGTGGTGGGCGGTGATCTCCGCCATCCGCTTCTTCGTGCGGAGCAGGTACTCGGCCTGGATCTTGATGTCCGAGGCGGTACCGCCGATGCCGGCCGAACCCTGGTGCATGAGGATGTCGGTGTTCGGAAGCGCGAAGCGCTTGCCCGCGGAGCCGCCGGTGAGCAGGAACTGGCCCATCGAGGCCGCCATGCCCATACCGATCGTGACCACGTCGTTCGGGATGTACTGCATGGTGTCGTAGACCGCCATGCCTGCCGTCACCGAGCCGCCGGGGCTGTTGATGTAGAGGTAGATGTCCTTGTCCGGGTCGGCGGCAAGGAGGAGGAGCTGTGCGGTGATCTTGTTGGCGATGTCATCGTCGACCTGCTGACCGAGGAAGATGATGCGCTCGCCGAGCAGTCGGCTGTAGACCTGGTCACCGAGGCCTCCACCGAGGGACGGCTCTCCGGCGGCGTAGGGCATCAGATTCGTCACGTATCCACCTGCTCGTCTCTGACGGCTCCGGCCGTCTCAGCGTCTTCGTACCGGGTGGGCGGGGACTCCCCCACCCTTCCTCTTCATGGACCCTAACGCGCAGGTAGGACAACGCCATCCCGCTTCCCCAACTGTTCGCTGGGAGCGCAAGGTCCGCAGTGGGCACAAGGGTTCCGGTGGTCGCACGGCGATACGACGGCGACCCTCGGACCCGGTACGGCGACGGGCCCCGGACGCGATGCGTCCGGGGCCCGTCGTACGAACCGTTCCGTGCCGGTCGGCCGGTGCCGATCGGCGCGGGGATCAGGCCTCGGTCTTCTCCGCGGACTGCGCCTCGGCGGCGGCCTCGGTGCTCTCCTCGGTGGCGGCCTCGGTGCTCTCCTCGGTGGCGGCCTCGACGTCCTCGTCCTCAAGGTCGATGACCTCACCGTTGGTGTCGGTGACCTTGGCGGCCTCGACGACCACGGCGAGCGCCTTGCCGCGGGCGACCTCGCCGACGAGCATCGGCACCTGGCCACCCTCGACGACGGCCTGGGCGAACTGGTCGGGGCTCATGCCGGAGGAGGCCGCACGCCGCATGAGGTGCTCGGTGAGCTCCTCCTGGTTGACGTTCAGCTTCTCCTTGTTGACGAGCTCGTCCAGGATGAACTGGGTCTTGATGCCCTTGATCGCCTGCTCGGCGGTCTCGGCCTCGAACTCTTCGAGCGTCTTGCCCTGGATCTCCAGGTACTTCTCCAGGTCGAGACCCATCTGGCCGAGCTGGTGGTGCTCCAGGTTGTGCTTGCGGGTCTGGACCTCGTCCGCGAGGAGCTTCTCGGGGATCGGGACCTCGGCGAGCTTCAGCAGCTCGTCCAGGACGCGCTCCTGGGCCTGGGTGGCCTGGTCGTACTGCTTGGTGTTCTCCAGGCGCTTGCGGCTGTCCGCCTTGAGCTCGTCGAGCGTGTCGAACTCGCTCGCCATCTGGGCGAAGTCGTCGTCCAGCTCGGGAAGCTCACGGGCGGCGACGGCGGTGACCTTGACGGTGACCTCCGCTTCCTTGCCCTCGGCGGAGCCGCCCTTCAGCTCGGAGGTGAAGGTGGCCTCGCCACCGGCCTCCAGGCCGGTCACGGCCTCGTCGATGCCGTCGAGGAGCTCGCCGGAACCGATGGTGTACGAGACACCGGCGGCCACGCCGTCCTCCAGGACCTCTCCGTCGACCTTGGCCTCCAGGTCGATCGTCACGACGTCGCCCTCGGCGGCGGCGCGCTCGACCGGGTTGGTGGAGGCGAAGCGCTCGCGGAGCTGCTCCACGGCCTTCTCGACGTCCTCATCGGTGACTTCGAGGGCGTCCACGGTGACCTCGATGCCGGAGTAGTCCGGGATCTCGATCTCGGGGCGTACGTCAACCTCGGCGGTGAAGGCCAGCAGCTCGCCGTCCTTCAGCTCGGTGATGTCGACCTCGGGCTGGCCGAGGACGTTCAGCTCACCCTCGTTGACGGCCTCGGTGTAGAACTTCGGGAGGGCGTCGTTGACGGCCTCCTCCAGCACCGCACCACGGCCGAACCGCTGGTCGATGACCCGGGCCGGGATCTTGCCCTTGCGGAAGCCCTTCACCGTGACCTGCTGGTTGATCTTCTTGTACGCCGCGTCGAGGCTGTCCTTGAGCTCCTCGAAGGGCACCTCAATGCTGAGCCGAACCCGGGTCGGGTTCAGGGTCTCCACGGCGCTCTTCACGGTTCGGTCTCCTTGGTGGCTGACTTCTTGGGGTTCTGCTGGGCCGCCGAGAGGCGGCTTCGCGGACCGAGCCCGGTACATCAGACACACGGGCACGCATTTTGCATAGTAACGGCAAGGGGGATGACTCCCACAATGCGATCTTGCCGGTGGTCGGGGTGGCCGGATTCGAACCGACGACCTTCCGCTCCCAAAGCGGACGCGCTACCAAGCTGCGCCACACCCCGTCGGTGCGACACGTAGGGTACATGCAGAAGGGCGGTGCATCCGCCGCTTTCCCCGGCGACCGGGCACCCGGTCCGAACGCGGCCCTCTCGGGGGCCGGAACACCGGCCGGAGACAACGGGTGTGCGGAGCGGGTCACGGACCCGCTACGATGCTCTTCGTGCCGAGGTCGCGACGACCTCCGGTGCGGTGCTTGCGGGCGTAGCTCAATGGTAGAGCCCTAGTCTTCCAAACTAGCTACGCGGGTTCGATTCCCGTCGCCCGCTCCATGCTTGGGCCCGGTCCGACGACAACCTCGTCGGACCGGGCCTTTTGCGTGCGCCGCTCGCGCACCGCGGATCACGCGCCGCGCCCGCCCGGGGATCCCGGGCGGGGGCGCGCGGTCAGAAGCTGATCTGGTTGATGGTGTCCGCTATCGAGTTCATGAACCTGTTGATCGACGGCGCCATGCCGGTCGACGCCAGGAAGAAGCCGAACAGCACTGCCACGATCGCGGGCCCGGCCTTGATCGATCCGCCACGGATCAGCACCACCAGGATGACCGCGAACAGCAGCACCATAGACAGTGAAATAGCCACGTCTGATCACACCCTCGGTCGGTCCGCCTTGCCGGCCCGGAAGCGTGCACCAGAGCGCGCCCCGTTGCGTCCATCGTGCCACCAACTCCCCTGTGGTTGCTGCCGCCTGATGAACCGACCTGACCGGATCCCGCCATCCTCGGAGCCGGATCGGATGAACCGGGCGGGGTCCGGGGCGGATCCGGGGGCCGGTTCCGGATCCCGGCGCGACCGGTACCGCCGGGGATTCACCGAAATCTGTACGGGCGCTGTGGGTGAACTGTGAATCCGCGACCGGGGACACGGGGCCGAATATGAATCACAGTGATCGTTTCCGTATCCCCACACTTCGTTCACAGGCTTTTGCCGATGCCAAGTGCGACGTAATTCACTGATCTCAACTGCCCGACGATATGCCCTATTTAAGGGGGATCAGTCGTGTCATAACGGTCGGTTTTTGGTAGTTTCACTTTCGAATGGGCGGGAACACGCGATATCTCGTGGTCGTTTTACGAACGCCAATCAACGGGTCTAAGGTGCCTTAGATGTTCCACGCTCCGAGCGCATTCAAGAGGGCCCCGCTCCCCCCAGCGACCCGGGAGTCGGAGCCCAGACACGAACAGACCATGACCGTCACCCGGACCTCCCCCACAGCGGTTCCGGTCACGCCGTCGGTCACCCCCTCGTCCGCGTCGGCGTCGTCCGCCGCACCCTCGAAGAAACGTGACCCCTACTTCGACAATGTGAAGTATCTGGCCATCGTGCTGGTCGCCGTGGCGCACGCCTGGGAACCGGTGATGGACGGCAGCCGTACCACCCGGGCGCTGTACCTCGTCGTCTACACGTTCCACATGCCGGCCTTCATCCTCATCTCCGGCTACTTCTCCCGCTCCTTCGACATGACCCCCGCCAAGGTGAAACGCCTGGTCACCGGGGTCGCCGTGCCGTACGTACTGTTCGAGACCGCGTACGCGCTGTTCAAGCGGTACGCGGGCGGCTCGGCCGACGAAGCGGTCAGCCTGCTCGATCCGCTGTTCCTGACCTGGTTCCTGGTCGCCCTCTTCGTCTGGCGGATCACCACGCCGATCTGGCGCGCGCTGCGGCACCCGCTGCCGGTCGCGCTGACGATCGCCGTGCTCGCCTCGGTGTCGCCGGACATCGGCGACGACCTCGATCTCCAGCGGGTTCTGCAGTTCCTGCCGTTCTTCGTGCTCGGTCTGGTCATGAAGCCCGAGCACTTCGAGACGATCCGCCGCCGCGAGGTGCGGCTGCTGTCCCTGCCGCTGTTCGCGGGGGCCCTGCTCTTCGCCTACTGGCTCGCCCCGCGGACGCAGCTCGGCTGGTTCTACCGCAGCAGCAGCGCGCAGGAGCTGGGCGCTCCGTGGTGGTCGGGTGCGGTGATGTCCCTGGCGATGTTCGGGTGCGCGCTGGTGCTGACGGCCGGGTTCCTGGCCTGGGTGCCGCGCCGCCGCATGTGGTTCACGGTGCTGGGCGCGGGCACCATCTGCGGCTATCTGCTGCACGGCTTCCTGGTCAAGGGTGCCGGCTACGCGGGGCTGTTCGACCGGCAGGAATGGCTCGCCGAGCCGGCCGGGCTGGTCGTCGTCTCCCTCGTCGCCGCCGCCGCCGTGACGCTCCTGTGCACTCCCCCGGTACGGCGCGCGCTGCGTTTCGCGACGGAGCCGGACATGGACTGGGCGTTCCGCCGGGACGCCGCCGGGCGCTGAGGCGCCGGTCGTCGCGCGATCAGATGGGCCCGGCCGGGTTTCCGGCCGGGCCCGCGCGGTCGCGGGTACGGGGTGCCGGTGCGGCTGCGGACGCTCCCGTCAGTGCGTCGCCGGGTTGGCTTGATCCTGACGGTCGGTGGGCGATTCCGGCCCGGTGAGACCCAACAGGCCGCGTACCTGCGCATATTTCGCTGTCAGCCGGGTACGAGTGGCCGGTTCCAGGACCGCGAGGCGGGCCGGGTCGGCGTTGTGGGCCAGGTCCGCCTCCTTCACGAGCAGGGCGCCCGGGGTGGCGAGGATCCGTCCGGTGTACGCGGACAGGTCCTCGCCGGTCCGTTTGGTGACGGCGAGGACCATGTCCTTGACCTGTCGCGGCAGTGCCGCCCCGGCCAGCCAGTCGGCGGAGAGCGCGTCGTCCTCGATCGCGTCGTGCAGCCAGGCCGCGGCGATCTGTTCGTCGCTGCCGCCCCGGGTCCGTACCCCCTCGGCGACCGCCTCGATGTGTTCGGTGTACGGGCGTCCCGCCTTGTCCCGCTGGGTCGCGTGGGCCGCGCGGGCGATCGCCTCGATCTCGGCCAGGGTCAGCTGTGGGGTCGGCACGGCCCCGACTGTACGGCCCGGCGGGGTCTCAGCGCAGGGCCGCGCGGGCCGGGATGGTGGAGGCCCCGAGCCCCAGGAGCACGGTCGCCGCGGCGAACGAGCCGTACAGCATCGGCGGGATGTACGGGGCCTCGCCCGTCAGGCCCTTCATCATCGGGACGAGTGTGGCCAGGGCGATGCCCGTACCGAGGACGATCCCGGCGCCGGTGACCAGCAGGGCCTCCCAGCGGATCATGTCCATGACCTGACGCCGGGTGGAGCCGACGAGGCGGAGCACGGTGAGCTCGCGGCGGCGGGCCAGGACCGTCATGACCAGGGTGTTGACCGCCGCGACCGCGGCGAATCCGCCGAGTACCGCGGCCATGGTGGTGTTGGCCCAGGCGTTCAGCTCCCGCTGCTGGTCCTGCGCGGCGGCGTAGCCGGAGTGGTCGGTGACGGTGCCCAGCGCGGTGAGCGCGCCCGCCGCCTCCGGGGTGGCGCGGACCAGGACGTCGGAGGCGTACGGCGAGGTGACATGGCCCCCGAGGTCGGCCGCGGGCAGGGTGACGAGCGAGATGCCCAGGCCCCGGCCGTAGATGGCGACGACCTTCGGGGACGCCTTGGTGCCGTCCGGGAGACGCAGTGCGAGCCGGTCGCCGGTGGTGACCTTCGCGGAGTTCGCCAGGGTGGTGTCGATGGCGACCGTGCCGGGGCGGAGGGCGCCGAGCGTCCCCGTGCGGACGTCGAGGTCCTGGACCTCGGCGAGGTCGGCGGGTGAGCCGATGACGCCCTGGGCGGACGCGGTGGCCAGCCATCGGTCGCCGCCGCTTCCGCTCGGCACCACGACGGCGGTGCGCAGCAGGCCGACCGCGGTGGACACGCCGGGGGTCGCGGCGGCTCGTCCGGTGGCGTCGGAGGCGAGTCCCGCCGGGGCGGAGACGATGTGGTCGGCGGTGATGCCGTCGCGCCGCTGGTGCTCGACGGCCCGGTTCTCGCTGGTGTGCATGAAGACGAGGGTCGAGGAGAAGGCCATGGCGAGCACGATCGGGGTGATCGCGGAGGCCAGCCGGCGGGCGTTCGCACGGGAGTTGGCGGCGGCCAGTTCCCCGGAGGCGCCCGCGGCGCGCAGCGGGAGGCCGAGGACACCCGCGCAGACCCGGGCGATCAGCGGGCCGAGCAGGGCGACGGCCAGCATGAAGAGCATGACGACGCCGAGCGCGGCGTTGGCGGCGTCGTCGCCTGTCTCAGAGGCGGCGACACCCGCGAGGACGCCCCCGCCGACGAGGGAGAGGATGCCCAGCGGTGTACGGATCCAGCCGAACGGGGCGCCCTCCACGGCGCTCCGGGCCAAGGCCAGGCCCGGCTTGACCTTCGCCGGGCGGCGGGCGGCGAGGTAGCCGGCGAGCAGCGCGGTGAGCACCGTGGTGGCGACGGCGATGCCCAGGGGCAGCGGACCGATGTCGAGCCGTACGGCTTCGGGGATGGCGCCCTTGTCCTTCAGCCGGCCGAACCACCAGTTCGCCAGGGCGATTCCGGGCAGGGTGCCGAGGGCTCCGGCGAGCGGGGCGACGAGGAGGGATTCGGTGGCGATCGTGCGGCGCAGCTGGCGCGGGGTGGCTCCGATGGCGCGCAGCAGGGCGAATTCGCGGCTGCGCTGAGAGACGGAGAGGGCGACCGTACCGGCGGCGGTGAAGACGGCGACCATGGTGGCGACGCCGCCGAAGGAGCCGCCGAGTCCGACGAGCAGTTCCTCGGCGCCCGCGAGGCCGGGGTCCTCGACTCCGCCCCGGTCGTCGCCGGTGTGGACCTTCGCGGAGTGCGCGCCGCCGACGGCCCGGCCGACCTCGTCGGCGAGGGTGTCGGGGGTGGTGCCGGGGGCGGCGAGTACGGCGATGGCGTCGACCTTGCCGGGGTGGCCGGAGACGGCGTCGGCCTGCCGGTCGGCGAACCAGAGGGTGGCGGCGGTGCCGGTGGTGCCCGAGACGCGGAACTCGCGTGCGCCGGCCGGGGTGTCCAGGGTGACGGTGTCGCCGATCCGGCCCGCGATGCCGGTGCCGATGACGACCTCGCCGCTCCCCGGCGCGTCGCCGGTGACCAGTTCCGTACCGGTGAACGCGGTGGATCCCCAGCCGTGGGCGGTGAGGGGGGTGCGGTCCTGGTGCACCGGGAAGGTGAGGTCGCCGATCGCGGCGGCGGCTCCGGGGGCCGCCGCGGCCTTCTTCACGAGGGATGCGGGCAGCCGTGCGGTGTCCGGGAGCACGGCGGTCGCCTCGTAGGCCTCCTCGCCGCTGCCGGACGTCATGCGGGCCTGCTGGTCGGCGGCGACGAGGACGGGGGCCCTGGCGTAGCGGTCGGCGGGGACCGAGGCGGTGATGCCGGTCTGGAGCAGGATGCCGCACGCGGAGACGATCGCTGCGGCCATCAGGAGCGCGACGAAGGTCCCGGCGAACGAGGAGGGCCGGAAGCGGACGGCCGCGCGGGCCAGGCCGTTCGGGAGGTGCGGGGTGAACATCAGGCCGCCGCTCCGGCGTGGGCGTGCGCGGGGGCGGGGGCCGTGAGGGCGGTCATCCGGGCCGCGATCCGCTCGGCCGTGGCGTGCGGCAGGCTGTCCGCGATCTCTCCGTCGGCGAGGAAGAGCACCCGGTCGGCCCAGGCGGCGGCGGCCGGGTCGTGGGTGACCATGACGACGGTCGCGCCGAGGCTGTCCACGGCGTGCCGGAGCAGGGCGAGGATCTCGGCGGCGGTGGTGGTGTCGAGGGCGCCGGTCGGCTCGTCGGCGAAGACCACGTCGGGCCGGGTGACCAGGGCGCGGGCGATGGCGACGCGCTGCTGCTGGCCGCCGGAGAGCTGGCCGGGGCGGCGATCGCCCTTGTCGCCGAGGCCGACGCGGGTGAGCATGTCGGCGGCGCTGCGGCGGGCCGCGGCGGAACCGGTGCGCCGTCCGTCGAGGCGCATGGGCAGCACGATGTTCTGTTCGACCGTCAGGGACGGCAGCAGGTTGAAGGCCTGGAAGACGAAGCCGAGGCGGCTGCGGCGCAGTTCGGTGAGCTTGTTCTCGCTCATGCCGGTGATCTCGGTGCCGCCGAGGCGTACGGATCCCTCGGTGGGGCGGTCGAGTCCGGCCGCACACTGGAGGAAGGTCGACTTCCCGGAGCCGGAGGGGCCCATCACGGCGGTGAAGCTGCCGCGCGGGAGCGTGAGGTCGATGCCGCGCAGGGCGTGGACGGTGGCGGAGCCCCGCCCGTACTGCCGCCGGACGCCGCGCAGTTCGACGGCCGCGTCGGAACGGGCGTGCTCCCCGCGCTCCCCGTACTCCGCGCGCTCCCCGTACTCCCCGAGGCCGTCCTGCGGGCCTCGTACGGCCTGCGAGCTCCGCGCCCCCCGCGAGCTCCGGTCCTCCCGCGAGCCCTGCGCGATGCGCTTCGTGCGTCGCAGCCCCATGGTGTGTGTCCTTCCGTCGCCACGTCCGAATCGATGCCTCGAACGTACGGATCACGGGGTGTCACCGGCCATGGCGGCTCCCGGTGGACCGGGGGTGGGGATTGCCCCACCCCCGGCGGATTCGACCAGGGCATAGTTGCGACGTCAATCGTTCGGTAAACTAATTACTGACGCATCCTTGACGCGCTCTTGACCTAACGAAGGACCAAGCTCATCGGACACGCAGACACGCTCATAGCCATGGGCGGCGCCTTCCTGGCCGCCGCCGTCCTCGCCCGTGTCGGCGGCCGCATCGGCCTGCCGACGATTCCCCTGTTCATCCTGGCCGGGATTCTGCTCGGCCCGCACACCCCCGGCATCGTTCTCGTCGCCGACCCGCACGAGCTGGAGATGCTCTCCGCACTCGGCCTCGTGCTGCTGCTCTTCTATCTGGGACTTGAGTTCCACCTCGACGACCTCAAAGCGGGCGGGCGCAAGATGGCGCTCGCCGGCGGCGCCTATCTCGCCCTGAACGTCGGCGCGGGACTCGGCTTCGGGTTCGCGCTGGGCTGGGGCACCTCCGAGGCGCTGGTCCTCGCCGGGGTGCTCGGCATCTCGTCCTCCGCCATCGTCACCAAGGTCCTCGTCGACCTGGGACGCATCGGCAATCCGGAGACCAAGCCGATCCTCGGCATCATCGTCGTCGAGGATGTCTTCCTCGCCCTGTACCTGGCGGCGCTCCAGCCGATCCTGTCCGGTGCGGACAGCCTCTCGGCCGCGGTCGTCGACGGCGGCAAGGCCTTCGGCTTCCTGCTGCTCCTCGCCCTGGCGGCCCGTTTCGGTACCAAGGTCGTCTCCAAGCTGATCAACACCAAGGACGACGAACTCCTCGTCATCTCCTTCCTCGGTGCCGCGGTCTTCGTCGCCGGGGTCTCCGAGTGGTTCGGTGTGGCCGACGCCATCGGCGCGTTCATGGTCGGCCTGATGCTCGGCAGCACGACCTCGGGCGGCCGGATACTCAAGCTGGTCCACCCGCTGCGGGACGCCTTCGGGGCGATCTTCTTCTTCGCCTTCGGGCTCTCCATCAACCCGGGCGATCTGCCGAGCGTGGTGTGGCCGGTGCTGGCGGCTGTCGCGGTGACCGTGGCGATGAACGTGTTCGCGGGGCTCGCCGCCGCCAAGGTGTACTCCTTCGGGGCGCAGGCGACGGCGAACATCTCCACCACCCTGCTGGCCCGGGGCGAGTTCGCCCTGATCCTGGCCACGATGGCGGCGGGCGCCGGTCTGGACGAACGGCTCTCCCCGTTCATCGCGGGCTATGTGCTCGTCCTCGCCGTCCTCGCCCCGCTCGCCGCCGGACGCTCGCACTGGCTGGCCCGGATTCTGCCCGGCGGGCGGACCGGGAGCCGGGGCGGCGGCGCGGACGGCGCCGGAGGCGGCGACGGGAACGGGGATCCGAATCCGGGCAAGGTTCCGGTCACCGCCTGAGACGAACGCGCGGGGCACCCCGATTGGGCACCTTCCGGTGACGGGGCGCCCCGCGTTGACGCCCGTACGGTATGGCCGGTTTTGCGTACGGTTCACGGACGGGGCCGCGCACTGGCCCGCGGTGTTCGGATCAGGCGCGGCGGGACAGCAGGAGCAGCGCGCGGTCGTCGTTGACGTCCTTCGCGCAGGCCTCGATCAGATGCCAGGCGGCACCCTCGAAGCCGGTGGTGACATAGCGGTCGGCCTCACCGGTCAGCCGGTCGATGCCCTCGGCGATGTCCCGGTCGGACGCCTCCACCAGCCCGTCGGTGAACAGCATCAGTACGTCCCCGGGGGCCAGCGAGCCCTTCACCGCGTCGAACTCCGCCCCGTCGTACACCCCGAGCAGGGGCCCCTCGGCGGCCTTCTCCTCCCAGTGGCCGCTGCCCGCGTGCAGCTGAAGGGCGGGCGGATGGCCGGCCGAGAGGATCTCGTAGTCGCCGGACTCCAGGTCCAGCACCAGATGGATCGAGGTCGCGAACCCCTCGTCCCAGTCCTGGCGCAGCAGATAGCCGTTGGCCGCGGGGAGGAAGGCGTGCGGCGGCAGCGAGCCGAGGAGCCCGCCGAAGGCGCCGGACAGCAGCAGGGCCCGGGAGCCCGCGTCCATGCCCTTGCCGGAGACATCGGTGAGTACGGCCTCCAGGGTGCGTCCGCCGTTGGTGCGCGCCGCGACGACGAAGTCACCGGAGAAGGACTGGCCGCCCGCCGGGCGCAGCGCCATCTCGCGGTGCCAGCCCTGCGGCAGCCGGGGCAGGGCGCTCTGGACCCGGATGCGTTCGCGCAGGTCGAAGAGCATCGTGCCGCCGCGCCGCCACGGCACCCCGACGCGGGCCCGGAACTGCGCGAGGACCAGCCCGAAGAACCCGCACGCCGCGACCACCAGGACGGTGCCCGGGGTGACCCGGGACAGGCCGTCCTCGTACGGTCCGAGCGTGAGGGCCTCCACGATCAGGGCGCCGGCGGCCGTGGCGTACAGGCCCAGCAGGCTGGCGGGCCGCAGCAGCAGTCCGCCCGCGACGATCGGCAGGACGAGCGCGGCGGGGGCGAACCACACGGGGTTCAGCACCGTGGCGCAGGTGATCGCCGGAATCGTCAGCAGCAGGCCGACGAGGGCGATCCAGTCGGAGCCGTCGCCCCGGAAGTAGTCGACCCCGGATTTGCGCAGCGCGACGCGGGCCCGGTGCGCGGACTTCCGCCATCGGGCCAGGTACGCGTCCACTGCTCCGCGACGGGCCATTGCGGGGACTTTATCCACCCGGCCGCCTCCGGTGCAGGGGGACCCCGGTGACAATGCGTTCGAAATCGGGTCGCTCGCCCGTCGCGCCCCTGATAGGCATGGCATATGACAACAGAACTCCGGGTATTGCGACCTTCCGAATGGGACGGCTGGTTCAGCTGTCTGGAGCGTGGCTTCGGCGCCGTGCCCTCCGCACCGGAGTCCCGGGAACTCTGGCTCTCCCTCGCCGAGTACGAGCGGTTCCTCGGGCTGTGGGACGGCGCCGACTGTGTGGGGACGACCGGGGCGTACAGCTTCCGGCTGACCGTTCCGGGCGGGGCGGCCGTGCCCGCCGCCGGGGTCACGGCCGTGAGCGTCGCCGCGACGCACCGCAGACGCGGAGCGCTCACCGGGATGATGCGGCGCCAGCTCGACGACGTCCGTTCCTGGGGTGAGCCGCTGGCCGTGCTGACGGCTTCGGAACCCGCGATCTACGGGCGCTTCGGCTACGGGGCCGCCGCCCGGGAGATGCGCCTGGACATCGAGACCTCCCTCGTGCGGCTCGACCGGCCGGCCGGTTCGGACGAGGTCCGGCTGCGGTACGCGGACCCGGTGAAGGCCCTGGCCGCCTGCGAGGCGGTGTACGCGCGGCTGGCGCCGGGGCGCCCGGGGACTCCCGTGCGGATGCCGAACTGGGACCGTGCGGCGGTGGTCGACCCCGAGCGGGATCGGTCGGGTGCCTCGCCGTTGCAGTGCGTGCTGGCGGAGCGGGACGGCGAGGTCGTCGGGTACGCCACCTTCCGCACCAAGCCCGACTGGGGCACGACCGGGCCCCGCGGCACGGTGACGGTGCGGGATCTGGGGGCGCTCGACCCCGCCTCGTACGCCTCGCTGTGGCGTTTCCTCTTCGACATCGACCTGATGGCGAGGGTCGAGTGCGACAACCGGCCCGCGGACGACGCGCTCCTGCACCTCGTGGACGATGTCCGGCGCTGCGACGTACGCGTGCTGGACGGGCTGTACGTCCGGCTGGTGGACGTGGGCGCGGCCCTGGAGGCGCGGACCTACCGGACGCCGGTGGACGTGGTGCTGGAGGTCGAGGACGCGTTCTGCCCCTGGAACGCGGGGCGTTGGCGCCTCACCGCGGACAGCGAGGGCGGGGCCACGTGCCGGCGGACGGAGGACGGGGCCGATCTGGCGCTCTCGGTGCGGGAGTTGGGGTCGGCGTACCTGGGCGGGGTGTCGCTGGCCTCGCTCGCGGCGGCCGGGCGGGTGCGGGAGCTGCGGCCGGGGGCGCTGGCGGAGGCCGGGGCGGCGTTCTCCTGGGACGTGGAGCCGTGGCTGCCGCACGGGTTCTGAGCCGTCGGTTCTGAGCCGTCGGTTCTGAGCCGTGGGTTCTGAGCCGTGGGGCAGCCGGTCCTGGCGGGCCCGGCGGGCCGGCCGGCAGACCTCCGCCGGGCGGCTCGTCCCGGCGGGCCCGGCGGGCCGGCCGGGAGACCTCAGCGGGCCGGCTGGCAGACCGGGCACCAGAAGAGGTTGCGGGCCGCCAGCGGGGCCGTGCGGATCTCGGTGTGGCAGATGTGGCAGGGCTGGTGCGTGCGGCGGTACACGTAGACCTCGCCGCCGTGGTCGTCCACCCGGGGCGCGCGGCCCATCGCCTCGGGCAGGTGCTCGGGGCGGACCGTGTCGATCCGGTTGTTCCGTACGCCCTCCCGCATCAGCATCGCGAGGTCGGCCCAGATCGCGTCCCACTCCTCGCGGGTGAGGTCCCTGCCGGGGCGGTACGGGTCGATGCCGTGCCGGAACAGGACCTCGGCGCGGTACACATTGCCGACGCCCGCGACGACCTTCTGGTCCATCAGGAGGGCCGCGACGGTGATCCGGCTGCGGGAGATCCGCTGCCAGGCCCGCTCGCCGTCCTCGTCGGTGCGCAGCGGGTCCGGGCCGAGGCGGTCGTGTATCGCGCGCTTCTCGGGCTCGGTGATCAGGGCGCAGGTGGTGGGCCCGCGCAGATCGGCGTGGTGGTCCTCGTTGACCAGGCGCAGCCGCACGGTGTCGGTGGGCGGCGGGGCAGGGGCCGTACCGAAGCCGAGCTTGCCGAACAGCCCGAGGTGGATGTGGACCCAGCCGGTGTCCCCGAAGCCGAGGAAGAGGTGCTTGCCATGGGCGTCCACCGCGTCCAGCACGTGCCCGTCCAGCAGCGCGGCGCTGTCGGAGAACTTGCCCTGCGGGCTGCTCACCCGTACCGGCCGCCCGGCGAATCTGTCCCGGTGGTCCGCGGCGAGACGATGGATCGTGTGTCCCTCGGGCACGGTCGGCTCCCTGTGCGATGCGGTGCTGTGCGATGCGGTGCGTGACGTCGGCGGTCGTGACGTCGGCGGTCGTGACGTCGGCGGTCGTGGAACGGCCGTGCCGCCGGGCGGACCCGGCGGCACGGTGACGTGGTGGGGCGGCGCGGGCCTGGTCAGCCCTGCTGCGGGTGGTGGGCCGGGATCGGGGGGAGCTCGCCCGTGCTCTCGTACGCCGACAGCATCTCGATGCGGCGCGTGTGACGCTCCTCGTTCGAGTACGGGGTGCTGAGGAAGATCTCGACGAACTTGGTGGACTCCTCCACCGTGTGCATCCGGCCGCCGATGGCGACGACGTTGGCGTTGTTGTGCTCGCGGCCGAGCGCGGCGGTCTGCTCGCTCCAGGCCAGTGCGGCGCGGACGCCCTTGACCTTGTTGGCGGCGATCTGCTCGCCGTTGCCGGAGCCGCCGATCACGATGCCCAGGCTGTCCGGGTCCGCGGCCGTCTTCTCGGCGGCACGCAGGCAGAACGGCGGGTAGTCGTCCTGGGCGTCATAGATGTGGGGCCCGCAGTCGACGGCCTCGTGGCCGTGGGCCTGGAGCCATTCGACGAGGTGGTTCTTGAGTTCGTAACCGGCATGGTCCGATCCGAGGTACACGCGCATGGCACGAAGTGTGGCACGAACATCGCGGGGTAGCCGTCAGCGGGGTCGGGACCCTCCAGGGCGCCGGTGTGGGCAGGACCACTCGGGCAACGATCCGGTCAACGTTCCGGAATCAAGGGTTCCGCTTTGGACAGGTCCCGGGCTTGAATGCGTGGCCTCGCCTCCGCACCCCCACGCGGAGCGGGAGCCGACCCGCGTGACCGCAAACGTAAGGATCCGTTCCATGACGTCGCAGACGACGACGGCGAAGCCGGGCCGGCAGCCCGGTGAGCCGGAGCAGCCGGAATCCCCCCACGGGCTCCAGGCCGGTCTGAAGAACCGCCACCTCTCGATGATCGCGATCGGCGGGGTGATCGGCGCGGGCCTGTTCGTGGGCTCCGGCGCGGGCATCGCCGCAGCCGGTCCGGCCATCCTCCTCTCGTACGCGCTGGTCGGCCTGATGGTCGTCTTCGTGATGCGGATGCTGGGCGAGATGGCCGCCGCCCGGCCGAGCTCCGGCTCGTTCTCCGCCTATGCCGACCAGGCGCTGGGCCGCTGGGCCGGCTTCTCGATCGGCTGGCTGTACTGGTTCTTCTGGGTCGTGGTGCTCGCCGTCGAGGCGACGGCCGGTGCCAAGATCCTGGAGAGCTGGATCCCCGGTGTGCCGCAGTGGGCCTGGGCACTGATCGTGATGCTCGTGCTCACCGCGACGAACCTGGTCTCGGTCGGTTCGTACGGCGAGTTCGAGTTCTGGTTCGCCGGGATCAAGGTCGTGGCGATCGGCGCCTTCGTGGTCGTCGGTCTGCTCGCCGTCTTCGGCCTGCTGCCGGGGTCGGACAACCCGGGGTCGGGGTTCGCGCATCTCACCGACAGCGGAGGGTTCTTCCCCGAGGGGCCCGGCGCCGTCCTCACCGGTGTGCTGATGGTCGTCTTCTCCTTCATGGGCAGCGAGATCGTGACCCTGGCGGCCGGTGAGTCCCAGGACCCGCAGCGGGCCGTGTCCAGGGCGACCAACAGCGTGATCTGGCGGATCGCGGTCTTCTACCTCGGCTCGATCCTCGTCGTGCTGACCCTGCTGCCGTGGAACGACCCGTCGATCGTCGAGGAGGGTTCGTACGTCGCCGCCCTCAACTCCATCGGCATCCCGCACGCCGGCCAGGTCATGGACGTCATCGTGCTGACGGCCGTGCTGTCCTGCCTGAACTCCGGCCTCTACACCGCCTCCCGGATGGCGTTCTCCCTCGGCGGCCGGGGGGACGCGCCGAAGGCCTTCGCCCGGGTGAACAAGCGCGGAGTGCCGCAGGCGGCGATCCTGTCCTCCGTGGTGTTCGGCTTCGTCGCGGTGTTCTTCAACTACCAGTGGCCCGACAGCGTCTTCCAGTTCCTGCTGAACTCCTCGGGCGCCGTCGCCCTGTTCGTCTGGCTGGTCATCTGCTTCACGCAGCTGCGGATGCGCGGGATCATCCTGCGCGAGTCCCCGGAGAAGCTCGTCGTACGGATGTGGCTGTTCCCGTATCTGACCTGGGCGACGATCGCGATGATCTCCTTCGTCCTCGTCTACATGCTGACCGACGACACCGGACGCGAACAGGTGCTGCTCTCCCTGCTGGTCGCGGCGCTGGTGGTGGCGATCTCGCTGGTACGGGACCGGCGTGGCCGCAGGACCGCGAAGGTGCCGGCCGGCAGGTGAACCGACAGCCGGCGGCCGGTGCCGGGTCCGTCGCCGCGGTGGCCGCGCCTGGTTGCCGCGGCGACGGACCGCGGCGGTGACCGCCGACGGGCGGCGGACAGCTCCCGGACACGCGAAAGGCTCGCCGGTCGGGTTTCCCCGTACGACCGGCGAGCCTTTCGCGGGGGCCGTCGAAGCGGCCCGGGGACGTCAGCCCCGACGCCCGATGAGCTTCCAGGACGCGGGCAGCGCGCCCATGGCCAGCGCCGCCTTGAGGGCGTCGCCGATCAGGAACGGCACCAGACCCGCCGCGACGGCGGCGCTCATCGACATCCCGGTGGAGAGCGCGAGGTACGGCACGCCGACCGCGTAGATGATCAGCGAGCCGACCGCCATCGTGCCCGCGGTGCGCAGCACGGAGCGGTCGCCGCCGCGCCGGGCGAGGCCGCCGACCACGGTGGCGGCGAGCAGCATGCCGAGCACATAGCCGAACGAGGCGCCGCCCGGTCCGGAGGTGCCCTCGGAGAACCACGGCATGCCGGCCATGCCGACGAGCGCGTACAGGGCGAGCGAGAGGAAGCCGCGGCGGGCGCCGAGCGCGGTGCCGATGAGGAGCGCCGCGAAGGTCTGGCCGGTGACGGGGACCGGGGAGCCGGGGACCGGGACGGCGATCTGGGCCGCGATGCCGGTGAGGGCGGCGCCGCCCACGACCAGGGCCGTGTCGACGGCGTAGCGGTGCCGGGCTGCGGGCAGCAGATCGGCGAGGACCGCTCCGGAACGGACGGGGGCGACAGCAGTGCTCATCGGGACTCCGCGGGTGAGGGCAGGCAGTGGGTGCAGGCCGGGTGGACGCGAACACGGTGGGTGCCCGCGTGCTGAGGACACCGGGGCGGGAACACCGGCGTGGGAACGCCGGGGTGGCACAGCCGGGGTGGAACAGCAGGGTGGAGACAGACTGCAGTTGACGTTAGCCCACCGGTTAACGCTCGATCACCGTCAGCCGCCCACAAAGCGGCGGGCGAGCCCGTGGTGGGATTCGCACAAAGACCGGCACACAATCATCCGTCGGCGTGAGACTTGTCACGGAGGCAGGGGCGGAGCGGGCACTGTTCGCCGGGCGAGGTCGTGCGGCGTGAGACTGTAGGTTCCCCATAAGACCGACCGGGTCGGTCTGACTGATCCGAGAGTGACCCGCACCCCATGCACGAAGTGCCTCCCCCCACGCACTCCCCCGCACCCGCCGAGCCGCTCGCCCACGGTCTGAAGCAGCGGCATCTGACGATGCTCGGCCTGGGCGGGGTGATCGGGGCCGGGCTGTTCGTCGGTTCCGGCGCCGGGATCGCGGTGGCGGGCCCGGCCATCGTCGTCTCGTACCTCATCGCGGGGGCGCTCGCGATGCTGGTGATGCGGATGCTCGGCGAGATGTCGGCCGCCATGCCCGCGTCCGGTTCGTTCTCCGTGCACGCGGAACGGGCGCTCGGCCGCTGGGCCGGTTTCAGCGCCGGGTGGCTCTACTGGTTCCTGCTCGTGGTGGTCCTCGCCGTGGAGGCGACGGCCGCCGCGCAGATCGCCCACGGCTGGGTGCCGGGGATGGAACCGTGGGCCTGGGTACTGGTGTTCATGGTGGTGTTCACCGTGGCCAACCTGACCGCCGTGAAGAACTTCGGCGAGTTCGAGTTCTGGTTCGCCGCCCTCAAGGTCGGCGCCATCGTGCTGTTCCTGGTGCTGGGCCTGCTGGCGGTCTTCGGGCTGCTCCCGGACACCGATCCGGTCGGGATGACCAACCTCACCGGGCAGGGCGGATTCCTGCCGCACGGCTGGGACGGGGTGGTCTCCGGCGTACTGACCGTGGTCTTCGCCTTCGGCGGTCTGGAGGTCGTGACCATCGCGGCGGCCGAGACCGACGATCCGGCGCGGGCGGTCGGGCGCGCGGTGCGCAGCGCGGTGGTGCGCATCCTCTTCTTCTACGTCGGCTCGATGCTGGTGATCGTGACCGTGCTGCCGTGGACCGCGCAGCAGGCCGGGCTCAGCCCGTATGTGAAGGTTCTCGACGCGATCGGGGTGCCCTCGGCGGCGCAGATCATGAACATCGTGGTGTTCGTGGCGCTCCTCTCCGCGCTGAACGCCAATCTGTACGGATCCTCGCGGATGATCTTCTCGCTGGCCGAGCGCGGCGAGGCACCGCGCGGGCTGCTCAAGGTGTCGGGCGGCGGCGATACGTCAGGCGGCGGAGGTACGAGCGGCGGAGGCACGGGCGGCGGTGTGCCCCGGCGCGCGGTGCTGGCGTCGGTCGCCTTCGGCTTCGTGTCCGTCCTGCTCAATCTGCTGTGGCCGGACACGGTCTTCCTCTACATGCTCAACTCGGTCGGCGCGGTGCTGCTGTTCGTCTGGGCCATGATCGCCGCCTCGCAACTGCGGCTGCGCCCCCGGATCGAGCGCGAGGCCCCGGCGGCGCTGACGCTGCGGATGTGGTGCTTCCCGTATCTGACCTGGCTGACGCTGTTCGGGCTGTTCGGCGTCCTGCTGCTGATGCTGACGGACAGCTCCACCCGCCCACAGGTGCTGTGGTCGGGCGGGGCGACGGCTCTGGTGCTGCTGGTGTCCGTGGTGCGGGAGTACAGAGTCCGGCCGGAGGGTCCGGAAGTTACTCGGAAGTAGGCACGTGCGCACCTTGTGTGAGCCTCGTGACCGTATAGCGGACAGCGGTTCCCTGTGAGCGGCGCCCGTGCTCAGACTGTGGGCTCGTCCACGTCTCACCTACCGAACTGAGCCCGTCCATGCCTCGGACCTCCGCGTCTCCCCCCACCGCTGACTCCGCAGCCACCGGCACCGTATCGGCCGACTCCGCGCTCACCCATGGCCTCAAGCAGCGCCACCTCTCGATGATCGCCCTGGGCGGGGTCATCGGGGCCGGGCTGTTCGTCGGCTCGGGCGCGGGTATCGCCGCCGCCGGGCCCTCGATCGTCATCGCCTACGGGATCTCCGGGCTGCTGGTGATGTTCGTGATGCGCATGCTCGGCGAGATGTCCGCCGCCAATCCGGCCTCCGGCTCCTTCTCCGTCCACGCGGAACGCGCGATCGGCCCCTGGGCGGGCTTCACCGCCGGGTGGGCCTTCTGGGTGCTCCTGTGCGTGGCCGTGGGGCTGGAGGGCATCGGCGCCGCGAAGATCGTCACCGGCTGGCTGCCCGGCACCCCGGAATGGGCCTGGGTCGCGCTGTTCATGGTGATGTTCCTCGGGACGAACCTGGCCGCCGTGAAGAAGTTCGGCGAGTTCGAGTTCTGGTTCGCCGCGCTGAAGGTCGTCGCGATCACGCTCTTCCTGGTCCTCGGCGTACTGGCGATCCTCGGGGTGCTGCCCGGCACGGACGCGCCCGGCACCTCCAACCTCACGGGCGACGGCGGCTTCCTGCCCAACGGCTCCAACGGCTTCATCATCGGGCTGCTCGCCTCCGTCTTCGCCTACGGGGGTCTGGAGACCGTCACCATCGCGGCGGCCGAGTCCGAGAACCCGGTGCAGGGCGTCGCGAAGGCCGTGCGGACGGCGATGTGGCGCATCGCGGTGTTCTACGTCGGCTCCATGGCGGTCATCGTCACCCTCGTGCCGTGGGACGACCCGAAGGTCGTCGAGGTCGGCCCGTTCTACGCGGCGCTGGACCACCTCGGCATCAGCGGCGCCGCGGAGATCATGAACGTGGTCATCCTGGTGGCCCTGCTCTCCGCGATGAACGCCAACATCTACGGCGCTTCGCGCATGGCCTGCTCGCTCGTCGCACGCGGCCAGGGCCCCAAGCGGCTCGGCCGGATCTCCTCCGGGGTGCCGCGCACCGCCGTGCTCGTCTCCTCCGTCTTCGGCTTCCTGTGCGTGCTGCTCAGCTACTGGCGGCCGGACGACGTCTTCCCGTGGCTGCTCAACATGATCGGCGCGGTGATCCTGGTGGTGTGGATCTTCATCGCCGTCTCGCAGCTGATCCTGCGCACCCGGCTGGAGCGCGAGGAGCCCCAGAAGCTGGTGGTGCGGATGTGGCTGTTCCCCGTGGGGACGATCGTCGCGCTGGCCGCGATGGCCGGGATCTTCCTGCTGATGCTGCGGCAGCCGGACACCCGTGATCAGCTGCTCGCCACGGGTGCGCTGACCGCCGTACTGATCGTCGTGGGGATGCTGCGGCAGCGGCGGGCCGCGGCGGACACCGCCCGATAAACGCCGCGCGGCCCCGCCCCGTTCCCGCTCCCCCGCCCTCCGTTCCCGCTCCTCACCGGCCGGTCGGTCTCCGTCGGCCCGTCGGCCGGTCGGTCTCCGTCGCCCCGTCGGCCGGTCGGTCTCAGTCGTCGCACGGCACGTTCAGGGAGAGCAGCGACGCGCCGGCGCCCCCCTCGCCCGCCAGCCTGATCTCGCTCACCGCCGCGTTGCGCAGCTGCGGGAAGACCCTGCGGTACGCGCCCAGGGGGATGCCCAGCAGCTCGCACAGGACCAGGCGCAGCAGGGTGTTGTGCGCGACGACCAGGATCCGGCCGCCCCGGCCGCCCTCCGCGATACGGCGCAGGGCGGCCGTTCCCCGGGCCGCCGCCGCCCGGGGGTCCTCGGCGCCCGGGAACGGATGCGCCACCGGGTCGGCCCGGAAGGCCTCCGCGCCCGCCGGGTCCTCGGCGGCGAACTCGGCGAGCGTCCGCCCCTCCACCGTCCCGAAGTCGCACTCGCGCAGGGCGTGTTCGCGCAGGGGTACGAGGCCGAGTGCCCGGCAGGCCGGCTCGGCGGTCCTCATGGCGCGCGAGACGGTGGAGGTCCAGACGGCGTCGACCGGGTTCCGGGCCGCCCACCGGCCCAGCTGCCCGGCCTGGCGGCGCCCCTCGTCGGTGAGGGCGATGTCGCTGACCCCGGCGTAGCGGTTCTCCGCGTGCCAGACGGTCTGCCCGTGGCGGGCGAGCAGCAGGGTGGTGGCGGGCGGACTCGCGGTCATGGGTGCTCCGTTCGGGTGCGGGCGTGTGCGGCGAGGGCGGCCGGGAGCCAGCCGCGCCGTTCCAGTTCGTCCACCAGCCTGAGGTACGGCCCCAGCTGACGGGCCGTACGCGCCGGGTCCGGGTGCAGGGTCCGGCGCAGCCGCACCATCCGGCCCGCGGCCTCGTGCACGGTGCCGGCCGCCCCTGCCCCGTAGGCGGCGAGGACGGCCATGCCGAGGGCGGGTTCGGTGTGGTGCGGAATGCGGACGGTGCGGCCGAGGATGTCGGTGCGCAGCCGGTTCCAGTGGTCGCTGCGGACCGCGCCGCCGGTGAAGGTGAGCGGGCCGCGGACGGGGGCACCGAGCAGGTCGAGGTAGTCGAGGCAGAGGCGTTCGACGAGGCCGACGCCCGTCAGGAGGGCCGCCCAGTGCTCGGCGTCCGACGCGGGTTCGCCGAGCAGGAAGCCGTGGGCGTCGGGGGCGAGGAACGGGAAGCGTTCGCCGTGCGCGGCCAGCGGGTACGCCACCACGCCCCCCGGCCCCCCGGCCGCTGCCGCCGCGTCCAGCCGGGCCGGGTCGGCCCCCGGGAACGCGGCGGTCAGCGCGCCGCCGCCGGCCCCGGACGCCCCGCCGGGCAGCCAGCTCCCGTCGGGCGCCCGGTGGTTGTAGAGGACCCCGGTCGGATCGGTGACCGGCTCCCGGGTGACCCCCTTGAGGACCAGGGTGGTGCCGAGCACCGCGTTCCAGGAACCGATGGTGAGCGCCCCGGAGGCGATCTGTGCCGCGCAACCGTCCGTCATCCCGGCGATCACGGGCGTCCCCACCGCGATCCCGGTCTCCGCGGCCGCCGCGGCGCCCACCGCGCCGATCCGCCGCCCCGGCCGCACCACCGGCGGGAACAGGCCCTCGGGCAGCCCCAGTCCGGCGAGTGCGCCGCGCGGCCAGTCCTCCCGGTCCAGGGCGTAGCCGGTCTTCAGGGCGTGGCTGGAGTCGGTGGCCAGCCGATGCCCGGCGAGCCGCGCCACCACGAAGTCGGCCTGGTGGGTCACCCGGGCGCCGTCCTCCCTCCCCCCGTACTCCGCCAGCAGCCACATCACCTTGGGCAGGGCCCAGGCCGGTGGTGTCCGGGCCCGGACCGCCTCGGCTCCCGCGCGCCCGTCGTCGTACATCAGCGCGGGGGTGATCGCCCGGCCGGTGCGGTCGGTGAGCAGCACGGTGCCGGAGGTGGAGCAGACGGCGAGCGCACGGGGCGCGGGGCAGTCGCGCAGGGCCTGACGGGCCGCCGCGCACACCGCCGTCCACCAGTGGTCCGGCAGCTGTTCGTGGCGTACCCCGTCGCGTACGCCGGTGAGCGGGGCGGATCCGCTGCCGAGGATCCTCCCGCTGTCCGAGGCGATGACCGCGCGGACGCTCTGTGTGCCGAGATCGATGCCCATCCACATATCGGCTCCCTCTGTGAACTTCTCACTGTGCACTGAGAATTTCACTTGCGCGAGGGATTGACGCGCAACTTGTGGTGTTCCAAGCTCTGTTAACCAGTCGACGAAACGTGTGAACAGCATCTCCGGCCGGACCGTGGAGGTCACGGATGGACAGGATCGGGCACGACCGACGGCGCGTGGTCGCTCTCGGCGCGGCGGCGGCGTTATCCGCCGCTCCGCTGCTGAGCGCCTGCGGGACGGGCTTCGGCGGCGGGGGTGCCACCGGCGGTGACGGTTCCGCCGCCGATGACATCACCGGCTCCTTCGACTGGAAGAGGGCCGAGGGAAAGACCGTCAAGGCGCTGCTCAACAAACACCCGTACACCGATGCCCTGATCGCCGATCTGAAGGCGTTCACCGAGAAGACCGGCATCAAGGTCGAGTACGACGTCTTCCCCGAGGACAACTACTTCGACAAGCTCACCGTCGACCTGTCCAGCGGGCGCGCCTCGTACGACGTGTTCATGCTGGGCGCGTACATGGTGTGGCAGTACGGCCCGCCCGGCTGGCTGGAGGACCTCGGCCCCTGGATGCGCAACCCCTCGGCGACCGGGGCCGAATGGGACCGGGGGGACTTCTTCCCGAATCTGCTCCAGGCCGGCCAGTGGTCGCTGAAGGCGGGCGCCCCGCTCGGCCGGGGCGGGCAGTACGCGCTGCCCTGGGGCTGGGAGACGAATGTCGTCGCGTACAACACCGAGGTGTTCAAGAAGCTCGGGGTGAGGCCCGCCGAGTCCTTCGACGAACTGCGCGAGCTGGCCGGGACGATCACCCGCAAGGCGCCCGGCGCGGGCTTCGACGGGATGTACGGGGTCGCGGTGCGCGGTTCGCGGAGCTGGGCGACGATCCACCCCGGCTTCATGACGATGTACGCGCGCAACGGGCTCAAGGACTTCACCGTCGAGGGCGACGAGGTGAAGCCCGCGATGAACTCCCCGGAGGCGGTCGCCTTCACCCGGGACTGGGCGGAGATGGTCAGGAAGGGCGGGCCGCCGTCCTGGACCTCGTACACCTGGTACCAGTGCTCCAGCGACCTCGGGGCGAAGAAGGCGGCGATGCTCTTCGACGCGGACACCGCCGCGTACTTCCAGGCGGTGAAGGGGGCCTCGCCCGCCTCCGGGAAGATCGCCTTCCACCCCGGCCCGAAGGGTCCGGGCGGCTCGCTCGCGACGAACATGTGGATCTGGTCGCTGGGCATGAACGCCAGGAGCCGCAACAAGTCGGCGGCCTGGCTGTTCCTCCAGTGGGCGACCGGCAAGGAGCATCTACTGAAGGCCGCGGTCCAGGACAACCACATCGACCCGGTGCGCACCTCGGTGAGCGAGGCCGCCGCGTACCGGAACAAGATGGGGGCGATCCCCGGATTCATCGACACGTTCGAGGCGGTCGTCGGCCAGACGAAGATCCAGTTCACCCCGCAGGAGCAGTTCTTCGACGCGACGACGAGCTGGGCATCGGCGCTCCAGGAGATCTACGGCGGGAAGAACGCCTCGTCCGTGCTGAACGGTCTCGCGGGCGATCTGGCGTCGAAGATCGGCTGACCGGTGCCCCTGACGATGCCATCGGCGCCCCCCGAGCCCGCGGCCGGCCCTCGCGAGGACGTGGCAGCCGCCCGGCCGGTGCCCGCGTGGCGCCGCTCGCTGCGGCCGTATCTCCTGATCGTTCCGGCGCTGCTGCTGACCGGCGGCATCCTCTATCCGTTCGGACTGGGCCTCTACTACACGCTGTTCGACTTCGCGGCGAGCAAGCCGCAGCCGGACCTGGTGGGGTTCGAGAACTACCGGCGGATCTTCACCCAGTCCTCGTTCTGGGACTCCGCCCGGGTCACCGTGCTGTACGCGGTGGGCGCGGCAGCCGTGGAGACGGTGCTCGGGGTGTCGGTGGCGCTGCTGCTGCACCGGGCGAGCGCCGTCGGGCGGGTGCTGGAGAAGATCCTGATCCTGCCGCTGATGATCGCGCCGGTGATCGCCGCGATCATGTGGAAGCTGATGCTCCAGCCCTCGGTCGGGGTGGTCAACCATCTGCTGGAGCCGCTCGGGCTGGGCGGGGTCCAGTGGACGGACACCCCGACCGGGGCACTGCTCTCGTCGATCGCCGTCGATGTGTGGGTGTACACGCCGTTCGTCGCGATCCTCGCCCTGGCCGGGCTGCGCTCGCTGCCCGCGTCGCCGTTCGAGGCCGCCGCGGTGGACGGGGCGGGCTGGTGGTTCACCTTCCGCCGGCTCACGCTGCCGATGCTCTGGCCGTACGTCCTGGTCGCGGTGATCTTCCGGTTCATGGACTCGCTGAAGGTCTTCGACATCATCTACGCGCTGACCGAGGGCGGCCCCGGCGACTCGACGGTGGTGCTCCAGATCCGGGCGTATCTGGAGGCGATCCGCTTCCAGCGCTATTCGTTCGGCATCAGCTACATGATCGTGCTCTGGGCGGTGGTCTACCTGGTGACGATGGTGCTGGTGCGCTATCTGGGGCGGATTCAGAGCCGTGCGGCGGAGGTGCCGAAGTGAAGCGCGAGCCGCGGACCGAAGCGGAACCGGAAGCGGAAGCGGAAGCGGGCAAGCCGACCGGCTCGGAGGCGCGGCGCCCCTCCGGCGGGAGCGGCGGGAGCGTAAGAAGCAGTATGCGCGGCAGGAGCAGCCGACGAACCCTGTCGGCGGTCGCCGCGGACGGGGCGCTGATCCTCTACTTCGTCTTCGCGCTGTTCCCGATCGCCTGGATGGTGATCCTGTCGCTGAAGCCGGCCGACGAGCTCTTCAGTACGTACTTCTCGTTCACCCCGACCCTCGACTCCTACCGCACGGTGCTCGGTGCCGGGGACGACCAGGGGGTGCCGTTCCTGCGCTTCTTCGTCAACAGCCTGGTCGTCTCGGTGGGGGCGGTGGCCCTGTCCCTGGTGATCGGACTGCCCGCCGCGTACGCCGCCGCCCGCTGGCGGTTCCGCGGCTCGGAGAACCTGATGTTCACCCTGCTCTCGTTCCGCTTCGCCCCCGAACTGACCGTGGTCATCCCGCTGTTCGTGCTCTATCAGCAGCTCGGCCTCTTCGACACCTACGTCGGCATGGTGTGGGTCCTCCAGCTGGTGACGCTGCCGCTGATCGTCTGGATCATGCGCTCGTACTTCTCCGATCTGTCGCCCGAGCTGGAGCAGGCGGCGCTGCTGGACGGCTACACCCGTAAGCAGGCGTTCTTCAAGGTCGCGCTGCCGCTGGTGAAACCGGGCATCGCGGCCGTCTCCCTGCTGGCGTTCATCTTCGCGTGGAACAACTTCGTCTTCCCGCTCATCCTGACCTCGTCGAACGCCCAGACGGTGACGGTCGGCGCGCTGTCCTTCCTCGGCGGCGACCGCCCCAAGTACAACCTCACGGCCGCCGCCGCCCTGGTCTCGGTGGTCCCGCCGCTGCTGCTGGCACTGACCATCCAGCGGTATCTGGTGCGGGGCCTGTCCTTCGGGGCGGTGAAGTCATGACCGCCCCGGCCGCCATCGCCCTGCGCTCCGTACAGCTGTCCTACGGCAGGCGCGTCGCGCTGGACGGCCTGGACCTGGAGGTGGCCGAGGGCGAGTTCTACTGTCTGCTCGGCCCCTCGGGCGCGGGCAAGACGACCACGCTGAAGACCGTCGCGGGCCTGGTGGAGCCTCGGTCCGGGTCGGTGGAGCTGGGCGGGGCGGACATGGCGGGCGTCGAACCGTACGACCGGGGCGTGGCCATGTGCTTCGAGTCGTACGCGCTCTACCCGCACCGCACGGCGTACGACAATCTGGCCTCCCCGCTCCGGTCGCCCCGCCACCGCCTCCCCGCGGACCGGGTGCGGGCCCGGATCGGGGAGACCGCCGAACTCCTCGGCATCAGCGCCCTGCTGGACCGGCCGGTGGGGGCCCTGTCCAACGGACAGCGGCAGCGCGTGGCGCTCGGCCGGGTGCTGGTCCGCCCGGCGCGGGCCTTCCTCCTCGACGAGCCGCTGTCGCACCTGGACGCCAAGCTGCGCCAGGCGATGCGGGCCGAGCTGCGGGCGATCGGCACGGTGCGCGACACGACCACGCTGTACGTCACCCATGACTCGGTGGAGGCGCTGGCGCTCGGCGACCGGATCGGGGTGATCAGGGACGGCCGTCTGGTGCAGAGCGGCACGCGCGAGGAGCTGTGGCACCGGCCCCACGACACGTTCGTCGCCCGCGCCTTCGGCCGGCCCCGGATCAATCTGCTGCCGGGCACGGTGACGGCCGAGGGGTGGTTCCGGGCGGCGGACGGGTCGTTCGAGCTGCCGCTGCCGGTTCCCGCCCCGCCGGGAACGCAGGTCCAGCTGGGGCTGCGGCCCCGGGACATCGGACTGGGCGACGGTCACGGCCCGGGGGACTCCGGGGAGCGTTCCGGCGGGCACGGAAGCGGACTTGAGGACAGCCCCGTCATCGCGCTCACCGGATCCGTCTACATCACCGAGGTGCTGGGACGGGCGACCGAGGTCACCGTCAGGACCGGCGGACAGCAGCTGTCCCTCGTCGTGCCGCGCGCCGAGGCGGCGGGCCTGCGCCCCGATGATCTGGTGCGGCTGCGGGCGGAGCGGGCGAGACTGCTGCTGTTCGAGGCCGACCGGCCGGAAAGACCAGGACGAAGGATCAGCCCATGAGCAGTCTTCAGCAGCGCGGCCCCGCCCCCCGTCAGGCGTCCATCGCCGAGTACGTCCTCGCCGAGGGCGAGGTCAGCGCGGCCGAGCTGGCGGAGCGGTTCGACGTCAGTCTGATGACCATCCACCGCGACCTCGACGAGCTGGAACGGCAGGGCATCGTGCGCAAGTTCCGCGGCGGCGTGACGGCCCAGCCGTCCGGCGTCTTCGAGTCGAACGTGGCCTACCGGCTGAAGACGATGCGCGCCGAGAAGGCCGCCGTCGCCGAGCGCGCGGTGGGGCTCATCGAGCCGGGCATGGCCGTGATGCTCGACGACTCGACCTCCACCCTGGAGATCGCGCGGCGGCTGCGGGCCATCACCCCGCTGACCGTCGTCACCAACTTCCTCGAAGCGATAACGCTGTTGTCGCAGGAGCGGGGCATCCATCTGATGGGGCTGGGCGGCGACTACGACCCCCTGCACTCCTCCTTCCTCGGGGTCTCCTGCGTGGAGGCCGTGCAGTCCCTCCAGGTCGATGTCTGCTTCACCTCCACCTCCGCGGTGTCCGGCGGCTTCGCCTACCACCAGGAGCAGCACATCGTGTCCGTGAAGCGGGCGATGCTCGACTCGGCCGCCCGTAACGTCCTGCTGCTCGACCACTCCAAGCTGGGGCGGGTGGCGCTGCACCGGCTCGCCCCGCTGTCCCGGTTCGATCTGGTGCTGGTGGACGACGGGGCGTCCGCCGAGGCGCTGCGCGACCTCGACGAGCACAAGGTCCCCTACGAGGTCTGCGCGACGGTCCCCGGGACCGTTACGGGCACCGGCACCGCGCCGGGCGGCACGGCGGGCACCGCATCGGCACGGCACCGGGAGGCGGCGATGAACGGTGACTGAACTGGCCCTGCGCGCCCTGCGCAAGACGTACACCGCGCGGGGCCGGGCGGCCGTCGAGGCGGTGCGGGCCATCGATATCGAGCTGCGGTCCGGGGAACTGCTGGGCCTGCTGGGCCCGTCCGGGTGCGGCAAGTCCACGACACTGCGGATGATCGCCGGTCTGGAGTCCGTCACCGGCGGCGACATCCTCATCGGCGGCTCCTCCGTCGTGGGGCTCCCTGCGCAGCGGCGCAACATCGGGGTCGCCTTCGAGAACTACGCGCTGTACCCGCCGTTGACGGTCGCGGAGAACCTCGGTTTCGGGCTGTCGGCGCGGCGGCGGTACGGCCGGGCCGAGATCCGCGGCCGGGTCGCGGCCATGGCCGGCCGTCTCGGGATCACCGACCTGCTCGGCGCCCGCCCGGCCGGGCTCTCCAGCGGTCAGAAGCAGCGGGTGGCGCTGGCCCGCGCCCTGATCCGGGAGCCCGACGTGCTGCTGCTCGACGAGCCGCTGTCCCATCTGGACGCCGCCGAACGGGATTCCACCCGGCGGGAGTTGAAGCGTATCCAGCGGGACTCCGGGCACACCGCGATCCTGGTCACCCACGACCAGGAGGAGGCGCTGTCGCTCGCCGACCGGATCGCGGTGATGCGGGACGGGGAGATCCAGCAGCTCGGCACGCCGGAGGAGATCTACGACGCCCCGGCCAATGTGTTCGTCGCCGACTTCGTCGGGGAACCGGCGGTCAACCTGCTCCCGGGGGTGATGGACGGCGGGGGTGTCCGGCTCTCGGACTCGGTGCGCTTCCCCGTGCCGCGCGGGCGGGCGGACCCGGGGCGCGCGGTCGTCCTGGGCGTCCGCCCCGAGGACCTCGCCCTGGGCGGTACGGGCATACCGGCCAGGGTCTCGGCCCATGAACCCCTTCTCGAATCGGGCATCGCCACCCTCGCCCTGGAGGGGGTGTCCGGTCCCGTCGTCGTACTGACCGGGCCCGGGATACGGCTCGACCGCGACGACACCGTCCGGATCACCGCAGACCCGCAGCACATCCATGTCTTCGACGCCGAGACAGGAGACGCCCTCCGATGAACCACCCCCCGATCAGGATTCTGGCGGCCGGTGACCACTTCGTCCGCAGCTCGCTGATCACCGAGGCCCTGCGTCTGACGGCGGCCGCGGACGCGGACATCACCGAACTCACCCTTCCCTGGCCCCTGGAGCCCTTCGGCAGGGTCGGCGAGGTCGACGAGGCCAGCGATGCCGAAGACGCCCTGATCGGCGCCCTGGAAGGGGTCGAGGTCTGTGTGACCCAGATGGCCCCGTTCACCGAGCGGGTGCTGGCCGCCTCCCCCGGGCTGCGGCTCGTCGTCGTCTGCCGGGGCGGCCCGGTCAACGTCAACGCGCAGGCGGCCCGCGACCGGGACGTACGGGTCTGCTTCGCCCCCGGGCGCAACGCGGCGGCGACCGCCGAGTTCACGGTCGGACTGCTGCTGGCGGCCCTGCGGCGCATCCCCGAGGCCCACGACACCCTGCGCACCCAGGGCCGCTGGGACGCCACGCATTTCCTGTACGAGAGCGCCGGCCTCGAACTGGAGGACACCCCGGTCGGCCTGATCGGCTACGGGGCGGTCGGCAGCCGGGTGGCGAGGGCGCTCGGCGCGTTCGGTGCCGAGGTCGAGGTGTACGACCCCTATGTGCGCGGCGATGTCCACGGCATGCGCGCCACGTCGCTGGACGCCATGCTCGCCCGCTCCCGGGTCCTGACGCTGCACGCCCGGCTGACCCCGGAGACCCGGCATCTGATCGGCGCCCGCGAGCTGGCGCTGCTGCCCCGGGGCGCGGTCCTGGTGAACGCGGCCCGGGGCGGGCTGCTGGACACGGGCGCGCTGTGCGACGCGCTGGAATCCGGGCAGTTGGCCGCCGCGGCCCTCGACACGTACGAGCAGGAGCCCCCGCCCACGTGCTCACGGCTGTTCCGGACCCCGCGACTGCTGATGACCCCGCATGTGGCGGGCGCCAGCCGTGCCGTCGCGGAGAAGGCGGCCCGGATCGCGGCGGCGGAGGTCGCCCGCTACGTACGGGGCGAGCCCCCGGCCAACGCCCTGTGAGGCCCTCGCCCGAAGAACTCCGCCGAAGCGGTTCCCTCCGGAACACCGCTGACGCGGCTCCCCGAAACCCCTCTGACCGGAGGTCGTGCGCCGTGACCAGGTACACCGGGACCACATACGTCGGGACCAGGTACGTCGGGACCAGGTACGTCGGGATCGATGTCGGCACCTCGCTGGTGAAGGCCGCCGCCTTCGACGAGCGCGGCCGCACACTGGCCGTCGAGTCCCGCCCCGTGGGGCTGGACATCCATGACGGCCACGTCGAGCAGGACATGGACGAGGTGTACGGGGCGGTCGTCGAGGTCCTGGACGCGCTGGGCCCGGACGGGGTGGCGTTCACCGGTCTCACCGGGCAGGGCGACGGGGTCTGGCTGGTGGACGCGGCGGGCCGCCCGGTGCGCAGGGCCATCTCCTGGATGGACGGCCGGGCCCACGAACTGGTCGACGACTGGCTGGTGTCCGGCGCCTTCGAGGAGGTCTACCGGCGCACCGGCAGCGCGATGTTCCCGGGGTGCCCCGGCCCGGTGCTGGCCTGGCTGGACCGCTGCGAACCCGACTCCCTGGACGCGGCGGCCACCGCCCTGTACTGCAAGGACATGGTGTTCCAGCGGCTGACGGGGGTCCGGGCGACCGATGTCTCCGATGCCTCGATGCCCTTCCTGGACCCGGTGACCCGGGCGTACTCCCCCGAGGTGCTGGCCGCGCTCGGCCTCTCCCACCGGGCCGGGCTGCTGCCGCCGGTGAGCGACCCGGTGGCGACCGCCCGGCTGCCCAGCGGGGTACGGGTGTCCAACGGTCCGTACGACCTGCCGGCCGCCGCGCTCGGCGCGGGTGTCACCCGGCCCGGCGACGGTCTGCTGATCGTCGGCACCTGCCTGGCCGCGCTGGTCGCCACCGACCGCCTCGATCTGACCGGCGAACCGGCCGGGCTGCACATCTCCACCGACCGTCCGGGCCACTGGCTGCGCGCCATGCCCGCGATGGTCGGCACGGCGGCCCTGGACTGGGTGCTGCACACCACCGGCGTACGCCTCCAGCAGGTCGACGCCCTGCTGGAGACGACGCCGCCCGGGGCGCACGGCGTCCGGGTGCTGCCCTATTTCGCGCCGTCCGGCGAACGCGCGCCGTTCGTCGAGCCCCGGCTGCGGGCCGAACTCACCGGCGTCACCCTGGAGTCGACCCCGGCCGATCTGATCCGTGCCGTCTGCGAGGGCATCGCCTTCGCCGCCCGGCACTGCCTGGAGGCGGCGGGGCTGACCGGCACCCTCGCCCTGTGCGGCGGCGGCACCCGCTCGCCCGCCTGGATGCGGCTGTTCGCCGATGTGCTGGGCCGGCCCGTGCGGATCGTGGAGGGCGAGGTGGGCGCGCGGGGCGCGGTGCTGGCGGCGGGGGCACGCTTCGGGGTGGAGCTGGACACGGCGTCATGGACGGCGCCGGCCTCGGTGGTGACGCCGGACGCCCGGCGGGCGGCGTTCTACGCGAAGGCGTACGAGGACCATCTGGCACGGCTCGCCGAGGCCCGGACCCACGCACGCGCCGACGGAGGTCCCGGCGCGCGCACCCGTACCCGTACCGGCTGACCCCCACGCGGACACCGCACCCCACACCCACGGAGCTCCGACCCCCCTCCCCGCGGCCGTACATGAACCGGCAAGCCGCAGTCCGCCCGGCCGTAACCCCCCATCGCTTTGGTGGTCCTTCCGCCCACCTGAGGAGTTCCCATGTCCCCTGCCCCCGGCCGCCGTTCGATCCTTCTGGCCACCGCCGCGGTGACCGCGGCGGCGACGACGCCCGCCACCGCCGACACCGCGGACCGCGGACCGCACCGGCCCCGGGGCCCGGTGGTCATCGGCCACCGGGGCGCGGCGGGCTGGCGCCCCGAGCACACGGCCGCCGCGTACACCTTCGGTGTGCGGTGCGGGGCCGACTGGATCGAGCCGGACCTCGTGCCGACCAAGGACCACGTCCTGGTCGTGCGCCACGAGAACGAGATCTCCGGGACGACGGATGTCGCCGGGCACCCGGAGTTCGCCGGCCGCCGCACGACGAAGACGGTCGACGGGAAGGCCGTCACCGGCTGGTTCACCGAGGACTTCACCCTCGCCGAACTCAGGACGCTGCGGGCGGTGGAGCGGCTGCCGCTGATCCGCAACCGCAACACGGTCTTCGACGGCCGCCAGCAGATCATGACGTTCCAGGAGGTCATCGATCTGGCGCGTGCGCTGTCGAAGGAGTACGGCCGCAGGATCGCGGTCTTCCCCGAGACGAAGCACCCCACGTACTTCCGCTCGATCGGCCTGCCGCTGGAGCCGGAGCTGGTACGGGTGATCCGCCGCAACCGCCTCACCGCCCGGGAGTGCGTCGTCCAGTCCTTCGAACCGTCCAGCCTGCACCGGATCGCCGGAGCGCGGCTCGGTGTGCCGCTCTGGCAGGCGCTCGGCACCGGAGGCGGCCCGTACGGCCACGGGATCACGTACAAGGAGATGATGACCCCGGCCGGGCTGCGGGAGATCGCCTCGTACGCGGACTGGATCGGCCCGGACAAGTCCTCGCTGGTGCCGCCGCTCACGCTGCTGGCCGACGCGCACGCGGCGGGCCTGAAGGTCGGTGCGTACACCTTCCGCGCAGAGAACCAGTACCTTCCCGCGCAGTACCGCCGGGGCACCGCGCCGAACGACTTCGGTGACGCGTTCGCCGAGTACGCCTTCCACTTCGCACGGGGCGTGGACGCGGTGGTGACGGACTTCCCGGACATCGCGGCGGCGGCGCGGGACGACCTGTGGGCGTAGTTCCCGCCACCTTCTGAGTCCTAGGCCGAAGGGCTGATCACGCGTGAACCCTCCTGCTGTTAGCCTGCTCTTGCATATAGGTTGCAATAACAACTGGACGGCATTTCCAGCAGTCGGAGGGTTCGCATCATGGCCACGTACACGCTCCCGGAGCTCCCCTACGATTACGCGGCGCTCGAACCGGTCATCAATCCGCAGATCATCGAGCTGCACCACGACAAGCACCACGCCGCGTACGTCAAGGGCGCCAACGACACCCTGGAGCAGTTGGAAGAGGCCCGTGACAAGGAGGCCTGGGGCGCCATCAACGGCCTCCAGAAGAACCTCGCGTTCCACCTCTCCGGCCACATCCTGCACTCGATCTACTGGCACAACATGACCGGCGACGGCGGCGGCGAGCCCCTCGCGGCGGACGGCGTCGGCGATCTGGCCGACGCGATCACCGAATCGTTCGGCTCCTACGCCGGCTTCAAGTCCCAGCTGACGAAGGCCGCCGCCACCACGCAGGGTTCCGGCTGGGGCGTCCTCGCGTACGAGCCCGTCAGCGGCAAGCTGATCGTCGAGCAGGTCTACGACCACCAGGGCAACGTCGGCCAGGGCTCGGTCCCGGTCCTGGTCTTCGACGCCTGGGAGCACGCCTTCTACCTTCAGTACAAGAACCAGAAGGTGGACTTCATCGAGGCGATGTGGCGCGTCGTCAACTGGCAGGACGTGGCGAAGCGGTACGCCGCCGCCAAGGAGCGCGCGAACGTGCTCCTGCTCGCCCCCTGATCCAGCGCGGACGTCCTGCCTCGTGATCGTCTTCTCAACCTTCACCCGGGCAGGCGGATGAACGAAGAGCCCCCGCGAGGACATGACTCGCGGGGGCTCTTCTCTGCCCGCCCCCGGCCGATAGCCGCCCACATGCCACCCCACCAGGCTTGTTAGCCATTTAGCTCATGTGCTAAACATGCGCCATGGACACACCCGGCGCACCTGTGGACCCGCCCGGCACGGGCGAGGCGAGCGCCTTCCGCGCCCTCGCCGACCCGACGCGGCGCCAGATCCTGGAGGACCTGCGGGGCGGCGAACTGGCCGCCGGTGAGATCGCGGCCCGGTTCCCGATCAGCGCGCCGTCCGTCTCGCGCCACCTCGGCGTGCTCAAGGGCGCCGGGCTCGTCACCGAGCGCCGTGACGCCAACCGCATCCTCTACTCGCTGGCCGAGGAGCGGCTCGCGATGTGCGTGGGTCGGTTCCTGAGCGCCGTGTGCCCCGAACAGATCGTGCTCCGCCACACCACGTGGCGCCCCGCCCCGGAAGACGACGCCTCATGATCGGCCCCCGGCTCTCCAGCGTCATCGAACGCCGCCTGCTCGTGAACTACCGGGTGGACCCGGGCGTCGCGGCGGGCCTGCTGCCCGCCCCCCTGCGCCCCCAGCTGGTGCGCGGCCGGGCAGTGGCCGGGATCTGCCTTCTGCGCGTCGGCGGCGTACGCCCCGGCTGGAGTCCGGCCCCGCTCGGGCTGCGCAGCGAGAACGCGGCGCACCGGATCTCGGTGGAGTGGGACGGCCCGGACGGGGTCGAGACGGGCGTCTACATCCCGCGCCGCGACAGCGCCTCCCGGCTCAACGTCCTCGCGGGCGGCCGGATCTTCCCCGGCGAGCACGGGCACGCGGACTTCACGGTGCGCGAGGCCGCCGACGGGATACGGGTGGCGTTCGCGACCCGGGACGGTGCCGTACGGGTGGACGCCGCGGTGGAGACCGCGGACGAGCTGCGGGGCAGTGAGCTGTTCACGGACCTGGAGGAGGCATCGGACTTCTTCCGCGCGGGGGCCAGGGGCCTTTCCCCCGACGCCGCCGGCCGCCGTCTCGACGTACTGGAGATGAACACCGACGCCTGGCGGGTCACGGCCGGGCGGGCCCGTTCGGTGCGGTCGTCGTTCTTCGAGGACACCGAGCGCTTCCCGGCGGGCAGCGCCACGCTGGACAGCGTGCTGGTCATGCGGGGCGTCCCGGCCGAATGGTCGCCGCGAGCCCCCTTCCCCCTCCCCGCCCCGGCTACCCGGCCTCGGTGACGAGCACGGCCATCAGCCCGTCGTACCCCTTGTCCCCCACGGTCTGGAGCGCGGTGGCGCTCAGGGTCGGGTCGGCCGCGACGAGTTCGGTGAACCGGCGCACTCCCTGCACCTTCGGATCGGCGCTGTCGGCGTCGACGACCTCACCGTCGCGTACGACGTTGTCGGCGATGATCAGGCTGCCGGGCCGGGTCAGCTCGACGGACCAGGCGAGGTAGTCGGGGTTGCTGGGCTTGTCGGCGTCGATGAACACGACGTCGAACGGCCCGTACCCCTCGGCGGCCAGCACGGGAAGCGTCTCCAGCGCCGGCCCGACCCGGACCTCGACGACATCGGCGAGCCCGGCCCGCGCGATATTGGCGCGGGCGACCTCGGCGTACGCCGGGTCCGCCTCCAGCGTCACGAGCCTGCCGCCCTCCGGGAGCGCCCGCGCCAGCCAGATGGTGCTGTAGCCGCCGAGGGTGCCGATCTCCAGGATGGTCCGCGCCCCCTGGAGCCGGGCCATCATATGGAGCAGTTTGCCCTGGTTCGGGGCGACCTGGATCTCCGGCAGCCCCGCCGCCCCGCTCGCCTCGACGGCGGCGTCCAGAGCCTCGTCGGGCCCCACCAGCAAGCCGTTGAAGTAGTTGTCGACCGCGGTCCACCGTGCCTGCGTCATGCGCGCTCCCTGCTCCGAAACGAGTGAGTTCCTCATGGGAACTCACTCGAACCTACTAGACGGAGGCACCCGGTGTCTTCCCGGCCCTGCGGTGGGGACGCGCGAGTGGCGGACGGGGCGGCCCAGCGGCGGGTCCGCGGGTCGGGCCCTCAGCGGGGATCCCGGCGCATGCACCAGGTGCGGAGGCCGTTGTCGGGAAGCTGGACATCGGCGGTGACCTCGAAGCCGAGGCGCTCGTAGAAGGCCACGTTCCGCTCGCTGGAGGTCTCCAGGAAGGCCGGGTGTCCGGCACGCTCGGCCGCCTCGATGCCGGGAGCCAGCACCGCGCCGCCGAGACCGCGCCCCTGGGCCTCCGGAGTCACCGCCACCGTGTTGAGGAACCACACCGGCTCCTGGGGCCGATGGGGGGCGACGATCTGTTCCGCGGCCTCGAAGGCGGTCGCCCGGTCACCGGCGAGCTCACCGATCAGTGGGCCGATCTCGGCGAAGGCGGGCGAGGGGTCCTGGTCGGGAGTGGACCAGACAGCGACGGCGCGGCCCGCTTCAGCGACCCAGACGCGGCCGTACACCATCCCGATGCGGGTCAGGCACAGCTCCTGGAACCGCCGGATCCGGCCCTCGTGGTCATCCTCGGCGATCACGTACCGCGTGTAGGGATAGTCGGCGAAGGCCCAGGTGAGGGAGTCGACCGCGGTCGGGACATCGGCGTCGGTGATGGGGCGTACGGAAGCGTCGTTCTGGTGCTGTGACATACCTTTGAGACGATCCGGACGGCAGGAGAATTCCCGGACGGCGGCACGTCGGCGGATCGCCCGGCCCGCTGCCGCCGCCGTCCGACCGCGCCGCTGCCGTCAAAGCCCCCGAGGGGAACGGGTCGCCATGTCGGGGAGCTCTCGTCGGGTCCTCCGCTCGACCCGGCGCTCCGGGTGACCCTCAATTTCCACCCGGACCGTTCCACGCGGGGCAGGACCGGCCCGGACCGGCGGTCGGGACGCCCTCGACGACCACGTCGACCTGCCGCGTTCTGGGGGCTTCGGTCCTGGGGGCTTCGGCGCTCATCCGCGCAGTATCCCCCCGACGGTCGCACCGTTCACGTGAGTTCAGCCTGCCCGGGGCCGTTCGCGGACGGAGAGAAATTACGTGCCGCGACGATCACAGGGCTGAAACGATGGGGGTGGTGGTCCACGCCGACACTGTCCCCGCGCGTTGCGCCCCTTTGCCTTCCGTCCCTTTCTCCCCACCCCGGTCCCCCGATGTACGAGCCGAAAGCGATACGTATGAGCCCCGCGCCCGCCGATCCCACCGTCCTCCACCCGATGCCCGGTCAGCCACGCGTGGTGCGGCTGAAACCGCTGGTGACCTCTCCACTGATCGAGGTCGGGGAGTACTCGTACTACGACGACCCCGAGCACGCCACGGAGTTCGAGACCCGCAATGTGCTGTACCACTACGGGCCCGAGCGGCTGGTCATCGGGAAGTTCTGCTCCCTGGGCACGGGGGTGCGGTTCATCATGAACGGCGCCAACCACCGCATGGACGGACCGTCCACCTTCCCCTTCCCCTCCATGGACAGCGCCTGGTCCGAGCACTTCGACCTGCTGACCGGCCTGCCCGCACGGGGCGACACCGTGGTGGGCAACGACGTCTGGTTCGGATACGGGGCCACGGTGATGCCCGGTGTCCGCATCGGGCACGGCGCGATCATCGGTTCACGGGCGGTCGTCGTCTCGGACGTTCCGGACTACGGAATCGTCGGCGGGAACCCGGCGAAGCTGATCCGGACCCGGTACGAGGAGAAGGACGTCGCGCGCCTGCTGGCGGTCGCCTGGTGGGACTGGCCCACCGAACACCTCAGCCGGCACATCCGCACCGTCATGTCCGGCACCCTCGACGAACTGGAGGCCGCGGCACCCGGCGCGTGAACGGCACCCCCGGACAACGGGGCGGGCGGGACAAGGTCTTGGCTGCTCACGATTCCTCGCTGTCGAATCGGGCGGTTGAGGTCGTCGCCGTGGCCGATCTCCTGGCTTCGGCTCCCGCCCGCCTTCACGCGGATGTCATCTGAAGAGCTTTCCCAGGTTGCTGGCGTAGCGCGTGATGATGTCGTCCGCGAGCTGGGTGTTCCACTTGACGTTGAAGCGGGTGACCTGCTTCCGCCATTTCTCCACGAACGAGGGCTTGTCGGCGCTTGTGGAGCTGGGGTCGAGCATGCTGTAGGCGGTCTTGCACGAGGGAAGGCCCTTCGCCTGGTCGAAGATGTCCGCCAGCGAGTTCACACCGCCCTCCCGCCCCAGCTCGTTCCACGTACCGGCCGCGGCTTTCGCGCACTTGTTGATGGCGTTGCCCAATCGGTTGTACAGCGGAAGCGGAACGACCTGGACTCCGTCGCGCTCGGCGAGATCCCGGGCCAGCCCGGCGTACTGCGCCGCGAAAACGGCCTCCTGGGTGAGTTCGAGGGGGACCACATCCACGGTGTACCCAGGTGGTGGCTGGTACAGCACCGCCCGTTCTCCGGGCAGGACGACCACCCTTCCCTGAGGCAGCCCGAGCAGGATCTGCCGGGCGGCGGTTTCGTCGGCCCACCCCGCAGGGGTCGCGGGATGCGCGGGCGCACCGATCACGCCGCCGTTGTCGCTCCAGAGCTGGAGGGGCACGGTGCCGACGTTCGTGACCACCGAGCAACCGGACGCCAGGTCGGCGAAGTGGGTGTACAGGCCGTCATAACCGGGCGCGACGGCAACGGGTGAAGTGGCTTCCGTACAGGGCTCAAGGGCCCTCGCGGTCCCCGGATCGGCCTGCGGCTCCGCCGGAACGGCGTGCGCGGTGATCGGGGCGGTGGCAAGGGCGAGCGTCAACGCCACGGCCGCACAGGGAGCGCGGCGCCTCTTCCAGCAGGCCGTCATGGACGACTCCTTGCCCGTTTGCCCCCTCGGAAGACAGTCCCATTATCCGCGCGGACCAGAACAGGCGCGCGGCGACGCCACGGGCAGGGCACGGGACCAAGGCCTGGCCCCGCCCGAGACCGATGTCTCGTGCACCCGGTGGGCGCTGCGGGCCCGCGCCGAGCGAACCGGCACCCCGGCGTCCTGCCGTCGGCTCGGCAGCAGCGTTCAGGCGCCGGCTCTCAAGCGTGGACCAGTTCCAGCGCCTGCTTCAGGTTGTACTCGGCGACGCCCACCATGAACTCCCGGCCGGGGAAGTCCCCGTCGAGCAGTCGCAGCGGACCCGCCGTCAGCGAGAGTCGCTGTGCCAGCGTGTAGAGCGCGAGCCGGTCCTCGTCCAAGCCGTCCGCCCCCAGCAGCCGATAGGTGTCGTGCAGACGGATGCGCAGAAACACGTGCTCCCACTCGACGTCGAAGTACATCAGTCCCTCGATGTCGATCACCACGGGGTTGCCGTCCGCGTCCACCAGCACATGGTCGGGCCCCAGTTCGCCGTGCACGACCGCGTACTGCGTGCGTGGCCGCACGGCCGCCGCCAGGTCCAGCAGCCGCTCCGCCAGCCGGTCGCGGGCGCCCGCGATCCGCGGATCGCGCGAGGCGGCCTCGGCCAGGTCCCTCAGGGCGCGGTCGAGAACCACCCCCTCGCACGACGTACCGCGCGACGTTCCCCCGCCGTCGACCACGCCCACCTTGCCGTACGCCGGTGCCCGGTGGCCCCGCATCGCCTCCAGCGACTCCGCGAGCCGGGCCATGACCGGACCGGCCGCGTGCCGGTCGCGCGCGAGCAGGCCCTCCAGGTTCTCGCCCCGGAGGTCCTCGACGATCGCGAGGTCGGCCGAGCAGTGGGCGCCGTCGCGGTCGACGAGACGGATCGCCGGAACGCGGACTCCGAGCGCGTCCAGCCGCGTGTGCGCGGCCTCGAACAGGTCGAGCCTGAGACCGGGCGAGAACGGATCGGTGAGGTCGTCGTCGCCCTCGGCCGTCGGCCAGTAGTTCTCGGCGTCGTCCCACAGGTAGGCGATCGCCGTCGTCGCGTCGTCCATCACCAGGCGGTACACGCCCTTCTTGCTTCCGCCCGCGACCCGCTCGACCGCCTCCAGCCGCCGCCCTGCCCCCAGCGCGGCCCGCGCCGCACCCGCCAACCGCTCCCGCGTCACTGCTCCGGATGCCACGTTCCGACCTGCCTCTCCATCAGACAACCCGCGAACCCTACGGGAGCGGTGGCGGAGGGACGATCGGTTCGCTCCGGCCCGGTCGCTCCCCGGAGCAGGATCACCGACGGTGACCGCCGGATCGCGGGCTCCGCGGGAAACCGGCGGCAGCCGGACGTGCGGGCCCACCGGCCCCGGGGCGCCCGGAGGGTTCCGGGCGCCCCGCCGTGTCACAGCGCGAACAGCGCCCGTACGGGGACACGGGCGTCCGCCAACGGCCGCAGCGCCAGCCGCATCAGAGCCAGCGCGTTGTCGTCGCCCGCGATGCGGTTGGCGCTCAACTCCCCGCAGGTCAGGCAGTGGTGGATCAGCGTCCACTCCCCGTCCTGCCGCACCGACAGGCTCAGCGCCTCCATGCGTCCGCCGCAACGGGCCGATCGGTCGCCCGGTATCCGCCGGTCGACGTGCAGGCTGGCCAGGCAGGACGGGCAGTGGTTGCGGTGTGCCGTGCCCGGTGCCACCAGTGGTACATCGAGCCGGCAGCCGACGCACCGGAACGCGTCACCACGCGCCCCCGCCGGTCCGTGGAGCACGTCCTTGGGCCGCTGGGGGCGGTGCTGCCGCCCCGACTGTCGAGGTCTACGCCGTGGCACGGTCGCCTCCCGTTCCGCTCCCGCGGAGCCTTCGGGCCCGGTTCACAGGTCACCGAACGCTTCGAGCGGGAACGGTGGCTGGGCCAGCGGACGCACGGCCATCCGCATCAGGATCAGCTGGTTGTCGTCCCCGCAGACCGGGTTCGAGGTCAGCTCGTCGCAGCGGGTGCAGCGGTGGACGACCATCCAGTCACCGGTGCGCAGCACCGCGATGGAGATGGGGGTCATCCGCCCCTCGCAGTCGGACGGCCCGCCCTCGACGTGGTCGACGAGGTGCTTGGAGTGCAAACAGCTGGGGCAGTGGTTGCGCCGGTCTCCGCCGGGCGCGTGCGCGGCGACGGTCAGTCCGCAGCGCACACAGGTGAAGGTGTCGATGAAGGACATGGCTGAACGGTTCTGGGGGTTGTCGTCGGACACCCGGATCACTCCTTGCCGAAGGTGAGGAACAAAGCAGCAGGGAAGTACCGAGCAACCCTCAGGGGCACCCGGCGCGAAGTGCGGGGCACGGGGGCGCAGGGCGCGGGCGCGAAAGGACGGGGCGCGGAAAACGGGCCGGACGGCGTACGGCGTGTACTGCGTACTGCTTCAGTCGGTCAGCAGGAAGCCGTGAACAGCGGCATGCGGTCGGACCCGGTCGCCCCGGCGCGGAAGGCGCGGCGAGGGAGGCTCGGAATCACTGGCCGGGGCATACATCAACTGCTTTCCAGGGCGGTGTGCGCCCAGACGTCGCCTGCGGTCGGTACCGCGGCGGAGGTACGAGCAGCGTAACCACGCCTGCCCGTCCGGATCCACCGGATTACGCTCCCTCGGATCTCCGGGACGGACACCGGCCGAGACCGGAGGGGATCTTCGTAGTTGCTGAGAACAGCACGAAGCACCATCGAGCGGCACACGATGGGGCAGCCTTTCCCCGGTGCACTGGCCGGTCGGTCGGTCGACCGGTGGGGAGCGTCCGGCGGAACCGCTCCCGTGACGAGAGGGGAAGCGGTGTCGGGGAACACGCGACTGCCGAGGGTCCTGGTGGTCAACATGGTGCTCGCCGGGGTGGTGTGGCTGATCTGGGCGCTGGTCTGGGGCAGTCGCTACTTCGATGTCCTCGCCGAGAACTGGCGGGTGGCGGTGACCATGGTGTTCGGGTCTCTGGTGGGCGGCGGGACCAGCGAGGGCGGCGGGGCGATCGCCTTCCCGGCCCTGACCAAAATGCTGGCCGTCCCGCCGGACCAGGCCCGGATCTTCACCTTCGCCATCCAGTCCATCGGTATGACGGCGGCCTCGCTGTCCATCCTGCTGTGCCGGATACCCGTGGAGCGGCGGGTGGTGCTCCACGGTTCGGCCGCCGGGGTCGTGGGGGTGGTCCTGAGCGCGACGCTTCTCGCACCGCTCGTGCCGCTGCCGGCCGTGCGAGCCCTGTTCACCATGCTGCTGGTGGCGCTCGCGGTGGCGCTGGGGATCCAGTTGAGGCAGCGCGGCTACCGGCGCAACGCCGCCGTCCCGGTGTGGACCGCACGGGAGCGGCGGCTGGTCCTGGTCGCCGGGTTCTCCGGCGGTGTCATCAGCGGGGTGGCCGGCGTGGGCGAGAACTGCGTGATGTTCCTGCTGCTGGTGCTGCTCTTCCGGGTGTCCGAAAAGGTGGCCACCCCGACCACGGTGGTGATGATGACCGTGGTGTCGATCGCGGCGTTCCTCACCCATGTGTTCGTCACCGGCGACTTCACCGGACCGGTGGTCGACTACTGGGTGGCCGCCGCCCCCGTCGTCGCCGTCGGCGCCCCGTTGGGAGCCTGGTACTGCACCAGGCTGTCCCCGGTCGCGATCCGGGCGGTTCTCTTCGTCCTCATCGGCGCCGAACTGGCCAGCACCTTGTTGCTGGTGCCGTTCACCCCGGGCATCGTCGTGGCCAGTGTCCTCACGCTGGCACTGTTCACCGGTCTGTGTCTGTTCCTGGTCGGGCGGGACCGCTACGCCGCACCACTCCCGCGGCCCGGTGAGCCCGAAGGTCACCACGCGCGACGATCCGCATCGGCCTTGTCCGGGAGTTCGGACAGAACGCCATGACCATGCCTCCGGCCACGTTCGGCCTCCGTCACGAGAGGGCGGCCGGGACAGCACGAAGCCCCACCGTGCGGCGCACGGTGGGGCGGCCCGCGGCTGGGCGACGGGCCCGGGTCGCCGAAGGCCGGGCCGGTGCCCGCCACCGGCTCTCCGCTACTGACCCACCCTGCCGTCCACGCACTCGCGCAGCAGGTCCGCGTGCCCGCAGTGGCGGGCGTACTCCTCGATCCTGTGCACCATCAGTTCCCGGATCGCGATGTCTTCCCTGCCCAGGCGTTCGCCCAGATCCGGGTGTTCGGCCAGCGCGGCGTCGAGTGCGGCCTGCTCGCGCTCCAGATCTGCGTACGAGGCGTCGACCACGGCCTGATCAGCGACGGCCCCGTCGAAGTCCGCGTCGCGCGCGCCGTACAGCTTCGGCAGCGGTTCATCGTGGCTGATCCAGTTGCGCCAGTCCCGCTCCACCTCGGCGAGGTGCCGGATCAGGCCGAGCAGCGACATCGTCGACGGCGGAACCGAACGGCGGGCCAGTTGTTCCGGGTCCAGTCCCTCGCACTTCATCCGCAGCGTCAGGCGGTATCCCGACAGGAAGTCCAGCAGCGTCGGAAGCTCGCCGTCCGGACTGCCGTTGTTGTTCTCGCGGGGGTCGTTGTCCGGGTCGGCCCACATGTCGGGGTAGACCGTTGCCTGGCTCCATCGTGCGGGTTGATCACTCATGCGGTCATGCTCGTGTGTGAGTGACCGAGTCCACCAGTCCTTTTTCTCTGCCGCCCGGCGAACGGGGTTCGGGAGAGGGTCAGCCGCACAGCGCCGTGTCCACGGCCTTCTCCAGCGCCTTGTCCGCCTCGGCGTTCGGCTGGGTGGTCACCGCGATGTTCACCGCGCGGCCCTCGCGGTTCACGCCGCCCCGGGTCTCGTATCCCGGGAAGCTGCCGCCGTGGCCCCAGTAGACACCGCCGCACGACAGGGGCTTGCTCATGAGTCCCAGTCCGTAGCGGGCGCCGGTGCCGAAGGTGGCGTCGGCGGGGCGGGTATGGGCACGCATCTGGGCGAGCTGGGCCCGCGGGAGGAGACGGCCGTCCAGGAGCGCGGAGAAGAACCGGTCGAGGTCGGAGTTGGTGGAGATCAGCTGACCCGCCGCCCAGCCCCAGGAGGGGTCCGTCTCCGTGAAGTCGGTCAGCGGCGCGCCCTCCGCGAGCGGGTAGTAGCCCTTGGGGTGGGGTTCCCGGATGGTCACGTCGCCGGGGGCGGGGAAATAGGTGTGGCGCAGCCCGAGGGGCTGGATGATGCGCCGGTCCAACTCCTCGGCGAAGGGGCGGCCGGTGACCTTCTGGATGATCAGGCCGGCCAGCACGTAGTTCGTGTTGCTGTACTTCCAGCTCTTCCCGGGGGCGAATTCGGCCTTGTGCTGGAGGGCGATGCCGACGAGCTCCTCGGGGTCGTAGTAGCGGGGCTGGATGTCGTAGTCGGTGTAATTGGGCAGTCCACTGGTGTGCTGGAGGAGCTGGCGGACGGTGATGCGGCGGCCGTCGATCCCGTCCCCGCGTACGAGGCCGGGCAGATGGGTCTCGACCCGGTCGCCGAGGCGGATCCGCCCCTCGGCGACCAGTTGCAGCACGACCACGGCCGTGAACGTCTTGGTGTTGCTGCCGACCCGCACCTGACCGTCCCTGGGCACCGCCGCCCCGGTGGCCAGGTCGCCCACTCCGGCGGTGTAGGTCCGGTGGTGGCCCTCGCGGTCCGTGACGCTCGCCAGCGCGGCGGGCATGCCATGGGTGTTCACCAGCGCGTTCAGGTTCCGCTGGACGGTGTCCGGCCGGGGGGCGTCGGGCCGGGAGGCGGCGAAGGCCGCCGGCGGCGCGAGGGCCCCCACCGTCATGACGCCCACGACCACCGCCGCCGCGGCGGACACGGCTCCGCGCCTGCCACCCCGCTGCCGCCGCCCGGAAGAACGGAACTTCTGCCTCGCCTGCTCGCGCACGGGCCAACTCCTACGGAAACCTGGGGAAACCCGGCGTTGTCGCCGGGCCCCCAGCATTTCCGGACACGGTCGCCCGGGGCGATCCCGCTAGCTGCCCGTTCCTGGTGGGGCTATCCCCCGGAGCCGCTGCCGGCTCCGGGGGTGGTGCGGGGCTCGGGCCGGCACCCCGCGCCACCCGCCCCGCCCGCCCTCGGACACGAGCCGCGAACGGAGGGCGAAACGGCCTCAGTCGAAGATCGGGTCCTGCGTCCGGGTCCGCTTGATCTCGTAGAAGCCCGGGATCGACGCGACCAGCAGCGTGCCGTCCCACAGCTTCGCCGCCTCCTCGCCCTTCGGGGCGGGGGTGACGACGGGGCCGAAGAAGGCGATCTGCTCGCCGTCCGCGCCCGGTACGGCGATCACCGGGGTGCCGACCTCCTGGCCGACCTTGTCGATGCCCTCCTTGTGGGAGGCGCGCAGCTCGGTGTCGTACGCGTCGGAGTCGGCGTACTCCACGAGGTCGGCGGGCAGCCCGACGTCCTTGAGGGCGCCGACGATCGCCTCGCGGGTCGGGCCCTCGCCGTTGTTGTGGATACGGGTGCCGAGCGCTGTGTAGAGGGGGCCGACGACCTCGTCGCCGTGCTTCTGCTGGGCGGCGACGACGACGCGGACCGGGGCCCAGGCCTTGTTGGCCAGAAGGTCCTGGTACTCCTCGGGCAGCTCGTCGATCTTGTCCTCGTTCAGGACCGCCAGGCTCATCACGTGCCAGCGGACCTCGACGTCGCGGACCTTCTCCACCTCCAGCATCCAGCGCGAGGTCATCCACGCCCAGGGGCAGAGCGGATCGAACCAGAAGTCGGCCGGAGTTCTGCCGTTCACCGTGCTGTTGTCAGACATGTCTCTCCTCAAGAGGGCGGTTCCCACCTGTGCGGCAGAACACCGCAGGGCGGTTCACCCATTCCCGGATACCGGCGCTCCGGGCCGCATGCGAGGATCAAAGGCGTTCGAACACGACACAAAACGCGCGTCACGAAGGAGTGCCCGTGCCTGGTGAAAACCTGTCCCGCGACGAGGCCCATGAGCGGGCCGAGCTGCTGACCGTCGACGGATACGAGGTCGCGCTCGACCTGCGTTCCGCCATCGGTGAGCCCGACGAGGGCGACGGGGAGGCCGGCGGCACCGGTCCGCGGACCTTCCGCTCACTGACCACCATCCGGTTCCGCGCGGCCCGCGCCGGGGTCTCGTCCTTCGCCGACCTGGTGGCGCCGAGCGTCAACGCGGTGACGCTGAACGGTACGGCCCTGGACCCGGCGGCCGTCTTCGACGGGACCCGGGTGGCGCTGGACTCCCTCGTCGAGGGCGAGAACGTCCTGGTGGTCGACGCGCAGTGCGCGTACAGCCGGACCGGCGAGGGCATGCACCGGTTCGTCGACCCGGAGGACGGCGAGGTCTACCTCTACACGCAGTACGAGCCGGCCGACGCCCGGCGGGTCTACGCCAACTTCGAGCAGCCCGACCTGAAGGCTCCGTACCGCTTCCGGGTGACCGCGCCGGAGGGCTGGCGCGTGTGGAGCAACGGGGCCGAGGAGTCCCACGAGGGCGAGGTGTGGACCTTCGCCGAGACGAAGCCGATCTCCACGTACATCACGACCGTCGTCGCCGGTCCGTACCACTACGAGACCGACCACTACACCCGCACCTTCGAGGACGGCTCCAAGCTGGAGATCCCGCTCGGGGCGATGTGCCGCAAGGGGCTGGCGCGCCACTTCGACACCGACGACATCTTCCTCGTCACCAAGCAGGGGCTGGACTTCTTCCACGACCACTTCGACTACCCGTACCCGTTCGGGAAGTACGACCAGGCCTTCGTGCCCGAGTACAACCTCGGCGCCATGGAGAACCCGGGCTGTGTCACCTTCCGCGAGGAGTACATCTACCGCGGCAAGGTCACCTCGGCGTCCTACGAGCGCCGGGCCAACGTCATCCTGCACGAGATGGCGCACATGTGGTTCGGCGACCTGGTCACCATGCAGTGGTGGGACGACCTGTGGCTGAAGGAGTCCTTCGCCGACTTCATGGGGTCCTTCTCCATGGTGGAGGCGACCCGCTTCACCAACGGGTGGATCACCTTCGCCAACAACCGCAAGGCCTGGGCCTACCGCGCCGACCAGCTGCCCTCCACCCACCCGATCACGGCCGACATCCGTGACCTGGAGGACGCCAAGCTGAACTTCGACGGCATCACGTACGCCAAGGGCGCCTCCGTCCTGAAGCAGCTGGTGGCGTACGTCGGACGGGACGCGTTCCTGGAAGGCGCCCGGCGCTACTTCAAGCGGCACGCGTACGGCAACACCCAGCTGGGCGACCTGCTCTCGGTGCTGGCCGAGACGTCCGGCCGCGACATGAGCGCCTGGTCGCGCTCCTGGCTCCAGACGGCGGGTGTCAATGTGCTCACCCCCGTCGCCACGTACGACGAGGCCGGGCGGATCACCGAGCTGGCCGTGGTCCAGGAGGCCGCCGAGTCGCACCCGGAGCTGCGCCCGCACCGCGTCGCGGTGGGCCTGTACCGGCGCAACCCGGACGGCGACCTGGTGCGCTACGCCCGCGCCGAGGTGGACGTCGCCGGGCCCCGCACGGTGGTCGGGGAGCTGGCCGGGGCCGAGCGGCCCGAGCTGATCCTGGTCAACGACGACGACCTGACGTACTGCAAGGTGCGCTTCGACGAGGTGTCCCTCGCCACCCTGCGTGAGCACCTCGGCGCCATCACCGACCCGCTCGCGCGGGCGCTGTGCTGGTCGGCCCTGTGGAACCTGACGCGCGACGGGCTGATGCCCGCCCGCGACTTCGTCCACCTGGTGCTGGCGTTCTCCGGCCGGGAGTCGGACATCGGCGTGCTCCAGATGCTGCACGCGTGGACGCAGTCGGCGCTGGTGCACTACGCCGCCCCCGCCTGGCGCGAGGAGGGCGGCACGGCACTGGCCGAGGGCGCCCTGCACGAGCTGCGGCTCGCCGAGCCGGGCAGCCAGCACCAGCTGACCTGGGCCCGCTTCTTCGCGGCGACCGCCACCTCGGAGTCGGACTTCCAGCTGCTGGGCGAGCTGCTCGACGGCACCGCCCGGATCGAGGGTCTGGACGTCGACCAGGAGCTGCGCTGGGCGTTCCTGTCCCCGCTGGCCTCGCACGGGGTGGCCGACGAGTCGGTCATCGACGCCGAACTGGCCCGCGACGACACGGCGTCCGGCAAGCGGCACCAGGTGCGCGCTCTGGCCTCGCGGCCCTCGGCCGCGGTGAAGGCGCAGGCGTGGGCGGCGGTCGTGGAATCGGACCAGCTGTCCAACGCGCTGGTCGAGGCGACGATCGCGGGCTTCGTGCAGCCCTCGCAGCGCGAACTGCTGGCGCCGTACTCCGCCGCGTACTTCGAGGCGATCGAGCGGGTGTGGGCCGAGCGTTCCATCCAGATCGGCATGGACGTGGTCAAGGGGCTCTTCCCGGGGCTCCAGGACGACCCGGCCACGCTCGCGGCGACGGACGCGTGGCTTGCCGCGCGCCCGGACGCGGCACCGGCGCTGCGCCGTCTGGTGCTGGAGGCCCGCGACGACCTGGCGCGTGCGCTGCGCGCCCAGGAGTGCGACAAGAAGGCCTGAGCCGCACGGGACGAAGACGCGCTCGCGCAACGCCCCTCGTACTAGGGGGGTTCCGCGCGAGCGCGTCTGCGCGCGCGAGGCCGCACGGGCGGATCGCGCAGGCGGCTTGCACCGGGCGGCGGGCGTGAGCGGCCCGTGCGAGCCGCCTGTGTGAGGGGATTGCGCGAAGGGTTTGTGTAAAGGGGTGCGCGAGGGGCGCTCGGGTGGCGCTCGCACATCTGCTCGTGGCGCCCCGGCACAATCCGCTGTGTCACGGCTCTTTTCGGCCGTCGAACATCCGTCCTTTAGGACAGCGTTGTCCTGAATTGTCGACGGGTGTGTAACAGGGGTTAGCGCTCACGTGTCGAGCGGGAAACCCCGGGACATGACCCAGAACACCCCGCTCTCCTCCTGCCCCCTGAACCACTTCCGCGAGGTCCGCCAACGCGTGCTGTCCACCGCCCAGTTGCGGGCGCACGGGGTGTCCGCCACACAGGCCGCCTCGCAGTGCCTGCCGAGCGGCCCCTGGCAGCAGTTACTGCCGGGGGTCTATCTGCTGCACCGGGAGCCGCCCACCGGTGCGGACCGGCTGCACGGCGCCCTTCTCTACGCAGGGCGTACGCCGGCCCCAGGACGACGGGCGGGTTCCCCGCAGGCCGCCGCCGCGCAAGCGGGGTCCGGATACGGGGCGGCGATGGTCACGGGGCTCGCGGCGCTCACGCTGTACGGCTTCGACTCCGCCCCGCCCCTGATGTCGCTGCGCCGGATCGATGTGCTCGTGCCCCGCACCCGGCGGCTGCGCTCGACCCGGTTCGTCCAGGTGCTGCGGTCGGCCGGACTGCCCTGCCCCGGGCAGGTCGCGGGGGTACCGGTCGCGCCGGTGGAGCGGGCGCTCGCCGACGCGGTGGCGGAGCTGACGGACGCGGCGGCCGTGCGCCGACTGCTGACCGAGGCGGTCCGGGGCGGGCACAGCGAGCCCGCCGCGGTCGTACGGGAGCTGAGCGCGGCGAAGCTGCTGAGCCGGGCGCCGGTGGTCGACGCCGTGGACTCGCTGCTGGCCGAGGGGCGGGCGGTGGCGGAGCGGCGGCTGTACGCGATGGTGCGCGACCAGGGGCTGCCGGACCCGCTGTGGAACGTGGAGCTGCGGATGCCGGGCGGCCCGGGGCTGGGCGGCGTCGACGCCTACTGGCCCGACCAGGCCGTCGCGGTGGTGCTGGACACCCGAGCGCCCCGGCACAGCGCGCCGGAGGCCGGGGAGCAGAAGGAGCACGACGCGCGGGGGTCCGCGTACGCCACCGGGCGGGAGCATCTGGAGGAGCTCGGGATCACCGTCGTCCCCGTCGCCCCGAGGAAGCTGCGCGAGGCGATGGAGCAGCAGGCGACGGTGGTGCGTACGGCGCTGACGGCGGCGGCCGACCGCGAGCCGGCCGCGTACGTGATGATCCTTCCGCGCTGAACGACTGCCGCGTACGCGATGGCCCTTCCGCGCCGAACGACTGCCGCGTACGCGATGGCCCTTCCGCGCCGGGAGCCGTCGGCCGCGCGGGCGGGCTCCGGGACTCCGGGGAGGCGGAGGCCGGGCTCCGGGTAGGCGACTTTCACCCCATTCATCCCCTGTGACGCATCAGCCGCGTTGGCGGATCTCTGCCATGTCCAATTCTCGTCTCCGTCAACTCTCCACAAACCCCTGTCATTTACGAAAGGGTGAGCGGTCATCCGGTACCGAATTCCGGACTCTCTCTTTCAGATACCAGGGATGCTGATGACCAAGGAATCCCCCAGCTCCATACCCGGGGCGAGACGCGCGGCCCGTATCGCGGCCGCCGCCGGTCTGGTGGCCGCACTGGCCGCCTCCGGTGCCGCCCCGGTCTTCGCCGCCGATGACCCGGCCCCCGCCGTCAAGCCGTCCGCCACGAGCGGCAAGACCGACAAGCTCGGCAAGGCCGACGCCGACGTGCTGTCCAAGGCCGAGGCCAAGGGCGAGAAGAACGTCACGATGATGGTCGCCACCACTCCGGGTGCGACCGAGCAGGTCACCAAGCAGCTGGACGCCGTCAAGGGGTCCGTGCTGGGGCAGACGTACGACAAGCTCGGCTATGTCCGCGCGACCGTACCGACCGCCTCGGCCGAGTCGACGATCAAGGCGGCGTCGAAGCTGTCGTCCGTTCTCGGCATCGATCTCAAGCAGGAGATCAAGCTGGACGACCCGACGCCCTCGGGCGACCGGGCCGCCGGGGCGAAGAAGGCGAAGGCCACGGGCAGTTACCCGGCCCCGGGCAGGAAGACCCCGGCGAAGAACCCGTACAACCCGTCCTTCGAGACGGGCGCGGTCGACTTCGTCGCGCAGCACCCGAAGGCCGACGGCCGCGGGATCACCATCGGTGTCCTGGACTCCGGCGTCGACCTCGGTCACCCGGCCCTCCAGAAGACCACCACCGGCGAGCGCAAGATCGTCGACTGGGTGACCGCGACCGACCCGGTCGACGACGAGGACGGCACCTGGCTGCGGATGACCGAGGCGGTCTCCGGCCCGACGTTCACCGCCCAGGGCAGGACGTACTCGGCGCCCGCGGGCTCGTACCGCTTCAGCCTGTTCAAGGAGTCCGCCACACTCGGCGGCGAGATGGCGGGCGACCTCAACCGTGACGGTGACACCACCGACACGTGGGGCGTGCTGTACGACCCGGTCACCGGCACCACCCGCGTCGACCTGAACAACGACGCGAACTTCTCCAACGACACCGTCCTGAAGCCGTACAAGGACAAGCACCAGGTCTCCTACTTCGGCAAGGACGACCCGCGCACCGACGTCGTCGAGCGCATCCCGTTCGTCGTCGAGACCCGCAAGAACGTCGTCTACAACGCCGCGGGCGCCAAGGCCGACTTCGTCAGCATCGGTGTCATCGAGGGCGCGCACGGCACGCACGTCGCGGGCATCACCGCGGCCAACGGCCTGTTCGGCGGCAAGATGAACGGTGCGGCGCCCGGCGCCAAGATCGTCTCCTCGCGCGCCTGCACCTGGACCGGTGGCTGCACCAACATCGCGCTCACCGAGGGCATGATCGACCTCGTCGTGAACCGCGGTGTCGATGTCGTCAACATGTCGATCGGCGGCCTGCCGCCGCTGAACGACGGCAACAACGCCCGCGCCGAGCTCTACAAGCGGCTCATCGACATCTACGGCGTCCAGCTGGTCATCTCGGCCGGCAACGACGGTCCGGGTGTCAACACCATCGGTGACCCCGGTCTCGCCGACCACGTCATCTCGGTGGGCGCCTCCATCTCCAAGGAGACGTGGGCCGCCAACTACGGCTCGAACGTCACCAAGAAGTACGACATGCTGCCCTTCTCCTCGCGCGGTCCGCGTGAGGACGGCGGCTTCGCGCCGGTCATCACGGGTCCGGGTGCCTCCATCAACACCACCCAGACCTGGCTGCCGGGCGGACCGGTCAAGGAGGCGGGTTACGACCTGCCGGCCGGTTACTCCATGCTCCAGGGCACCTCGATGTCCTCGCCGCAGGTCGCCGGTGCCACCGCGCTGCTGCTGTCCGCCGCGAAGCAGCAGAACATCGAGCTGCCGCCGGCCGATCTGCGCACCGCGCTGACCAGCACCGCCACCCACATCAAGGGCGTGCCCGCGCACGCCCAGGGTGCCGGTCTCATCGACATCGTCGGTGCCTGGAAGGCCATCGGCAAGGGCGCCACCGCGCACGAGTACTCGGTGAAGGCCCCGGTCGACACCGCGATCGACTTCGCGCTGAAGGACCCGGGCTTCGGCACGGGCCTGTACGACCGTGAGGGCGGCCTCAAGGCCGGCCAGAAGAAGTCGTACGACGTCACCGTCACCCGCACCACGGGTCCGGACCGCAACGTCAAGCACAAGCTGAAGTGGAAGAACAACGACGGCACCTTCAAGCTGACCGGCCCGAGCACCGTCTCGCTGCCGCTCGGCAAGCCGGTGACCGTCAAGGTCCAGGCGAAGCCCGGCTCGGCCGGTGTGCACAGCGCGATCCTCACGGTGGACGACAAGAAGACCGTCGGTGTGGACCACCAGATCCTCACCACCGTCGTCGTGGCCACCGACCTCAAGAAGCCGGGTTACGCGTTCAAGGCGTCCGGCTCGGTGCAGCGCAACAGCACCACGTCGTACTTCCTGAACGTGCCGGCGGGCGCCAAGACCCTTGAGGTCGCCCTCAGCGCCCTGCGTTCGGGCAGCCAGACGCGGTTCATCTCCCTGCACCCGTACGGGGTCGCGATGGAGGACAGCGCCACGATCTACTGCTACCCGAACTACGAGAACCCGGCCAACACCTGCCGCCCGGACGTGCGGTCCTACAAGGACCCGCAGCCCGGCGTCTGGGAGATCGAGGTCGAGTCGCGCCGTACGTCGCCGCTGCTGGACAACCCGTACAAGCTGGACGTCAGCCTGCTCGGCGCGTCCTTCGACCCGGCCGTGCAGACCATCGCCGAGGCGAAGATCGGCAGCCCGGCCGCGGTGGACTGGACGGTCACCAACAACGCCGCCGCCCTGGAGGGCAAGCTCAAGGGCGGTTCGCTGGGTTCGGCCAACGTCGAGCGTCCGTCGCTCTCCACGGGTGAGACCTACGAGACCACGGTCACCATCGGTGAGGGCGTCGAGAAGCTGGACGTCGCCATCGGCGGCACCTCGGACGCCAACGCCGACCTGGACCTGTACGTCTTCAAGGGCAGCGCGGAGGTCGGCAAGTCGACCACCGCGGGCTCCGAGGAGGCCGTCAGCCTGGTCAAGCCCGCCGCCGGTACGTACACCGTCGTCATCGACGGCTACTCGGTCCCGGCCGGGACCACCGAGTACGACTACCGCGACGTGTACTACTCGCCGTCGCTCGGCACGATCAAGGTCGACGAGTCGAAGGCCGTGAACCTGGCCAACGGCGCCTCGGCCCAGGTCGGCGCCGAGGTCCTGGTCGCCGGAGCGGCTCCCGAGGGCCGGCAGTTCTTCGGTGAGGTCCGGCTGGTGAACCCCCGCGGAACCGCGGCGGGCACCGGCAGCGTCGTGATCGAGAAGGTCGCGCCGTAACGCCTGTGTGATCCATGGAACAACCAGCGGGGCGGGCGCTCTCCCGGGAGCTCCCGCCCCGCTGTACGTCGTACGCCGCCCGGTCCCGGGGCCCCGGAGATGTTCCCCCTCCGGGGCCGGAACGCCACAGAATGTCCGGTCCGTGTCCCAGGATTCCGCAGGCCGGACAATGGATTGGACAAGGCGGGCAGGGACATACGCATCATGGAGCGGCAAGCGGGCCGCACAAACGTACAGAGGAGCTCCTGTGAAGGTCGGAATCGTCGGCGCCACCGGTCAGGTCGGCACAGTCATGCGCAGGATCCTGGCCGAGCGGAAGTTCCCGGTCGCCGAGCTGCGGCTGTTCGCCTCCGCGCGCTCGGCCGGTTCCACGATCGAGTGGCAGGGCACGGACATCACCGTCGAGGACGCCTCCACGGCCGACTACACGGGCCTGGACATCGTGCTCTTCTCCGCCGGTGGCGCGACCTCGAAGGCGCTGGCCGGGAAGGTCGCCGCCCAGGGCGCCGTCGTGATCGACAACTCCTCCGCCTGGCGGATGGACCCCGAGGTCCCGCTGGTCGTCTCCGAGGTCAACCCGCACGCGGCGCTCATCCGGCCCAAGGGGATCATCGCCAACCCGAACTGCACCACGATGGCCGCGATGCCCGTGCTGCGCCCGCTGCACACCGAGGCCGGCCTCGAAGCGCTGACGGTCGCCACCTACCAGGCGGTGTCCGGTTCCGGTGTCGCCGGTGTCGCCGAGCTGCACGGCCAGGTGTCCAAGGTCGTCGCCGAGGCCGACCGGCTCGCCCATGACGGCGAGGCCGTGGACTTCCCCGAGCCGGGTGTCTACAAGCGCCCGATCGCCTTCAATGTGCTGCCGCTGGCCGGTTCGATCGTCGACGACGGCTCGTACGAGACGGACGAGGAGCAGAAGCTCCGCAACGAGTCCCGCAAGATCCTGGAGATCCCGGGCCTCAAGGTGTCCGGCACCTGTGTCCGGGTCCCGGTCTTCTCCGGGCACTCGCTCCAGATCAACGCCCGTTTCGCCCGCCCGATCAGCGTCGAGCGCGCCTACGAGCTGCTGAAGGACGCGCAGGGCGTCGAGCTCTCGGAGATCCCGACCCCGCTCCAGGCGGCCGGCAAGGACGCCTCGTACGTGGGCCGCGTCCGGGTCGACGAGACCGTCGAGCACGGCCTCGCGCTGTTCGTCTCCAACGACAACCTCCGCAAGGGCGCGGCGCTGAACGCCGTGCAGATCGCGGAGCTGGTGGCGGCCGAGCTCCAGGGCTGACCCCTCACGCCCCACGTTCCACACGCCGATGGGCGGCCACCGCGTTCCGGTGGCCGCCCATCGGCGTGCTCAGGGCCATCGGCGTGCTCAGGCGCATCGGCATGCGGAGCCTCGCATGGTTCGGGGGCGGTGCGGGCAGCCGTCCGTCTCCGGCGGAAAAACGGACATCGCGCGGGATGCGTACCGCGTGGAAGGATGGCCGGAAACGTCGCATACCAAGGAGATGACCGCGTGCCTGGCACGAATCTGACCCGCGAAGAGGCACAGGAGCGGGCGCGCCTGCTGACCGTGGACGCGTACGAGATCGATCTCGACCTCTCCGGAGCGCAGGAGGGCGGCACCTACAGGTCCGTCACCACCGTGCGCTTCGACTCCGCCGAATCCGGTGCCGAGTCCTTCATCGACCTGGTCGCCCCGGCGGTGCACGACGTCGAGCTGAACGGGAAGTCGCTCGACGTCGCCGCAGTCTTCCGTGACTCACGGATCGCGCTGCCGCACCTGCTGGCGGGCGCCAACGAGCTGAAGGTCGTCGCGGACTGCGCGTACACCAACACCGGTGAGGGTCTGCACCGCTTCGTCGACCCGGTCGACGAGCAGGCGTACCTGTACACGCAGTTCGAGGTGCCCGACGCGCGCCGCGTCTTCGCGAGCTTCGAGCAGCCCGACCTGAAGGCGACCTTCCGGTTCACCGTGAAGGCACCGGAGGGCTGGACCGTCATCTCGAACTCGGCGACGCCCGAGCCGAAGGACAACGTCTGGTCCTTCGACCCGACGCCGCGCATCTCGACGTACATCACGGCCCTGATCGCCGGCCCGTACCACTCGGTGCACAGCAGCTACGAGAAGGACGGCCAGTCCGTCCCGCTCGGCATCTACTGCCGTCCCTCGCTCGCCGAGTACCTCGACGCGGACGAGATCTTCGCCGTCACGCGGCAGGGCTTCGACTGGTTCCAGGAGAAGTTCGACTACGCCTACCCCTTCGCCAAGTACGACCAGCTCTTCGTCCCGGAGTTCAACGCGGGCGCGATGGAGAACGCGGGCGCGGTCACGATCCGCGACCAGTACGTCTTCCGCTCGAAGGTGACGGACGCCGCGTACGAGGTGCGGGCCGAGACCATCCTGCACGAGCTGGCCCACATGTGGTTCGGCGACCTCGTCACCATGGAGTGGTGGAACGACCTGTGGCTGAACGAGTCGTTCGCCACGTACACCTCGATCGCCTGCCAGGCGTACGCCGAGGGCTCGAAGTGGCCGCACTCCTGGACCACGTTCGCCAACTCCATGAAGACCTGGGCGTACCGGCAGGACCAGCTGCCCTCCACGCACCCGATCATGGCGGAGATCAACGACCTCGACGACGTCCTCGTCAACTTCGACGGGATCACGTACGCGAAGGGCGCCTCGGTCCTGAAGCAGCTCGTGGCGTACGTCGGCATGGACGAGTTCTTCAAGGGCGTGCAGGCCTACTTCAAGGCGCACGCCTTCGGCAACACGCGCCTGTCGGACCTGCTGGGCGCGCTGGAGGAGACCTCCGGCCGTGATCTGAAGACCTGGTCGAAGGCCTGGCTGGAGACGGCGGGGATCAACATCCTGCGCCCGGAGATCGAGACGGACGAGAACGGTCACGTCACGTCCTTCGCGGTCCTCCAGGAGGCTCCCGCCCTGCCCGCCGGCGCGAAGGGCGAGCCGACGCTGCGCCCGCACCGCATCGCGATCGGCTGCTACGACCTCGACGCGGACGGCCGGCTGGTCCGGACGGAGCGGATCGAGCTGGACGTCGACGGCGAGCGCACAGCCGTGCCGTTCCCGCCGGACACGGCCCGCCCGGCCGTCATCCTGCTCAACGACGACGACCTCTCGTACGCGAAGGTCCGGCTCGACGAGGAGTCGCTGCGGGTCGTCACCGAGCACCTGGGCGACTTCACCGAGTCGCTGCCGCGCGCCCTGTGCTGGGCCTCCGCCTGGGACATGACCCGGGACGGCGAGCTGGCGACGCGGGACTACCTCTCCCTCGTCCTGTCCGGCATCGGCAAGGAGTCGGACATCGGCGTCGTCCAGTCGCTGCACCGGCAGGTGAAGATGGCTCTGGACCTGTACGCGGCTCCGGAGTCCCGTGAGGCCGTCCTGATCCAGTGGACGGACGCCACGCTGGCCCACCTGCGGGCCGCGCGGCCGGGCAGCGACCACCAGCTGGCGTGGGCCCGCGCCTTCGCGGCGACCGCCCGCAACCCGCAGCAGCTGGACCTGCTCCAGGCCCTGCTGAACGGCTCGGAGACCATCGAGGGGCTGGCGATCGACACCGAGCTGCGCTGGGCGTTCGTGCAGCGGCTGGCCGCGACCGGTCTGCTGGACGAGGAGGAGATCGCCGCCGAGTACGAGCGTGACCGGACGGCGGCGGGCGAGCGCCACGCGGCGACCGCCCGTGCCGCGCAGCCCTCGGCGGAGGCGAAGGCCGCGGCGTGGGCCTCGGTCGTCGAGTCCGACCGGCTCCCGAACTCCCTCCAGGAGGCGGTGATCGGCGGCTTCGTCCAGACCGACCAGCGCGAGCTGCTGGCGCCGTACACGGAGAAGTTCTTCGCCTCGGTGAAGGACGTCTGGGACTCGCGCAGCCACGAGATGGCCCAGCAGATCGCGGTGGGCCTCTACCCGGCCCTCCAGGTCTCGCAGGCCACCCTGGACGCCACCGATGCCTGGCTGGCCTCGGCGGAGCCGAGCGCGGCCCTGCGCCGGCTGATGTCGGAGTCCCGGTCGGGCGTGGAGCGCGCGCTGAAGGCCCAGGCCGCGGACGCGGAGGCGGCGACCGCGTAATCGCCGCACCGCCGCACATGTGAGGGGCGCCTCCCCTGGGGGGGCGCCCCTCCGGTTTCGGGCCGCCCGTGACGCTCGGGCCGTCCTCCCCGTGATCCGGGCCGCTTCCGGGCTACTCGGGCCGCGGTGCCAGGATGAGCGGCCGGCTCCCGCCCGACCGGGCCTCCGCCACGACCTCCTCGGCCGGCGTCCCGGCGGGTGCCGTCAGTACGGCGGTGATGTCCGCGGCCCGCGCGTAGGTGCCGGGGCTGACCCGGGCGCTCACCCGCAGCAGCCGCAGCGCCTCCGGATCGGCCGCCGACCGTTCGGGGAACCGGTCCGCTTCGGCCTCCAGCCCCTTCAGTACGGCGGGGTACGCGACGATGTCCACGGTCAGCAGCTCACCGTCCAGCCGGCGCTCGGCCCAGCCGTCCGTCCGCACGAAGTAGAGGCAGCCGTCGCCCTCGTATCCGTACGCCCCGAGCCTGGCGACGGCGTCCTCGCCCGGGGTCCTCCCCTCCGCCGCGGTCACCACGAGCGTCACGGATTCCGGATCGTCCGGATCCAGTCCGGTGCACAGGACGAGCTCTGCCATCTGCCATCCCCAGGGGAGCGAGGTAACGGGACCGACGGCAGACTAGCCCGTCCTCCGAAGGCCCTCGGACGCCCGGCTCCCCGTAGGCCCTCAGGCACCCGACTCCTCGTGGCGGCGGACCAGTTCGGCCGTTCCCGTCTCCGTGAACGTGCCGTGCAGACGCATCCGGGCCACTCCGCCGTCGGGGAAGGTGTCGAGGCGGACATGGGTGACCACGGCCCGGACGCGCGGCACGAAGCGGTGGAGGGTGTCCGGCTGGAGCGCGGTGCGGGGGATGATCTCGAACCATTCGCCCGTCTCCCCGTCGCGGCCCCGAAGGGCGATCCAGCCGGCCGCGTTGCCCTTGAGGCAGGCGGTGTCGATCTCGACCGCGCGGACCGCGCCCTGGGCGGGCAGCCGGAAGCGGACCCAGTCGTTCGTGTCGCGGACCCGGCGACGGCGGTTCTCCCAGCCGTCGTCCATCTTGCGGGAGGTGCCGGGCAGGATGATCTGGGTGGGCGAGGAGTAGAAGCGGTCGGAGGCGTCCTCGTACGTACCGCCGTTCAGGACCGAGATCAGGTCGACGGTGCCGAGTGCGGCGAGCCAGGCCGGGTCGGGGATCACCTCGCCGTGCACACGGAGGCGGGCGATGCCGCCGTCGGGGTGCTGGCAGAGGCGGACGTGGGTGTAGCGGCGGCCTCCGGTGATCTCGAAGGCGTTGGCGGCGTGGCCGCGTACGGGGGCCGGCGGGAGGATCTCGTCCCACTTCACGTCGTCGGCCAGCAGTTCGGCGGGGCCGGGCGCGCCCTCGGCCGAGGTGGCCTGGACCGATACGCGCTGGGGGTAGTTGCCGCGGAAGTGGGCGGTGTCCACGACGATGCCCCGGATGACGCCGGGGGCGCCGAGCCGGACGATGGCCCAGTCGTGCTCCCCGGGGGCGGGGAAGGGGTGGGCCGCGTCGGCACCGCGTCGGCGGCGGGTCTCCCAGCCGTCCATGATCTTGCCCTTGTGCCCGAACCGCTCGGGGTCGAAGACGGCCGGCTCGCGGACCAGGAGGTTCTCGCGCTCGGCGAAGAACTCGTCGTTGGCGGCGATCACGCCCGCGCCGAGGCGGCGGTCGGCGAGGTCGACGAGGTCGGTGAAGGGGAGGCCGTCGGCGGTGCGGTAGTCGGCGTACGGGTCGCCGCCGCCGTAGGGGGCCGCGTCACGGGCATGGGGGTCGGTGTCCTGGAATGTGGTCCCGCTCGCGTCGAAGGTCATGGGCCGACTGTCCTACGCCGAATCCATCAGGTCCATCGAAAGTTTTCGCACATCATGTTCAGCTCAGCCGAACGATCGGGCGGCCCTGACGAGGGCCTCCAGCACCCGCGCCACGGCCGGTCCCCCTTCCGCCCCCTGCCGGACCGCGGCCACCACATGCCGCCGGGGCCGGTCCGCCTCCAGGACCCGCAGCACCACGCCCTCCCGGCGCTCCCGCGAGGCCATCCGCGGAATCAGGGCGATGCCCATGCCCGCCTCGACCAGGGAGAGGATCGCCGTCCAGCCCGCGGCGCTGTGCGCCTGCTCGGGCACGAACCCGGCGGCCTCGCACGCCGCCGTCGTGATCTGCGACCAGGGGCCCGAGCCGCCGAAGATCCACGGCTCACTGGCCAGGTCCGCCAGCCGGAGGGCGGGGGCGCGGGCCAGCCGGTGGTCCGCCGGGAGGGCCACGTCCAGGGGGTCGGCCAGCAGGGGCAGCAGGGTGAACCGGGGATCGCGCTCCGTCGGGGCGTGCGCGGCGAGGGAGAGGGCCAGGTCCACATCGCCGGAGGTGAGCAGCTCGTACGCCTGCGCCGCCTCGGCCTCCCGGACCCGTACGTCCGGCGCCGGGCGCTCCTCGGCGCGCAGGAGCCGGACGGCCGGTACGACGAGGGCGGGCACGGCGGTGGAGAACGCGCCGACCCTGACCTCGCCCGCCTCACCGCGCAGATAGCCGGCCAGTGCGGCGTCGGCGCGCTCCAGTTCGGCGAAGACCGCCTCGGCGTGGCGGAGTACGAGGTGGGCGGCGTCGGTGAGGCGGACCCGGCGCCCCTGGGCCTCCAGGAGCGGCACGCCGAGCTGTCCGGCCAGATTGGTGAGCTGCTGGGACACCGCGGACGGGGTCATCAGCAGTGCCCCGGCCGTCGCGGTCACCGTGCCCCGGTCGCGCAGGGTGCGCAGGATCCGGAGCTTCTTGACGTCCCACTCGGTCATGAGCGCAACCTACCGGGCGGGTATGCCCGCCGGCTCCGGCGCCCGGACACACGGACGCGCCGCACGGTAGCTCGTACCGGCGGCGCACCCGTCAGGGACTACGGCAGTGCTCAGGCCTGCTTCTTGGACCTGTCCAGCACCATGACCAGGCCCGTGATCACCACGAACAGGGCGATGGGCGCCACGACATAGAGGCCGATGGTCTCCATCGCGCTCAGGCCGGGGCCCGGGTCGTCGCCGTCATCGCGGGTGAGCGCGAGCGCCGGGGACGACATGAGCAGCATCATCAGCGTCGTACCGGCCGCGACGGCGCCGGCGCGCATAGCGTTCTTCTTGTCCACGGTGCAAACGTAGCGAACGCCTAGGAGCGACGCGCGCCCGGGGGTGCCGTATGACCCTTTCGGGGCCTCAGAACGTCCATCAGGCCGTGCAGTCGGGGCGAGTGGGCCAGTTCCTCCAGGGTGACGGGATGCCCTTCGGCATCGGCCACGGGCAGCCGCCAGTTGGGGTACTGGTCCCAGGTGCCGGGGAGATTCTGCGGGCGGCGGTCGCCGACCGTGTCGGGCAGCCAGACGCCGACCATGCGCGCGGGGGTGCTCAGCAGGAAGCGGTGGACGGCCCGGACCGCGGCCTCCTCCCGCCCCTCACCCTCGGGGAGCAGCCGGAGCCGGGCGAGGTGGGCCAGCCACTCGGCGGTGCCGGTGGCGTCCTCGGTCAGCTCCTGCTCCAGGGGGCGGGTGAGCAGGCCGAGCCGGTGGCGCAGCCTCACATGGTCACCGGTCAGCCGGGCGGCGGTGGACGGCAGGTCGTGGGTGGTGGCCGTGGCCAGGCAGTCCCGGCGCCATCTCTCCGGCGGGAGCGGCCGGCCCGTGCCGTTCCAGTCGCGCTCGAACCAGAGCACGGAGGTACCGAGCACGCCCCGCCGGGCGAGTGCCTCGCGCACGCCGGGTTCGACGGTGCCCAGGTCCTCCCCCACGACAACGGTCCCGGCCCGGTGCGCCTCCAGGACGAGGACGGCGAGCATCGCCTCGGCGTCCTGGGCGACATAGGTGCCCTCGGTGGGCGGGCGGCCCTCGGGGACCCACCAGAGCCGGAAGAGGCCCATCACATGGTCGATGCGCAGGGCGCCCGCGTGGCGGAGCAGCCCGCGCAGCAGGCCGCGGTAGGCGGCGTATCCGGTGGCGGCGAGGACGTCGGGGCGCCACGGGGGCAGCCCCCAGTCCTGACCGTGCGCGTTGAAGGCGTCGGGGGGCGCGCCGATGGACATCCCGCGGGCGAGGACGTCCTGCTGGGCCCAGGCGTCGGCGCCCCGGGGGTGCACTCCGACGGCCAGGTCGTGGACGATCCCGATGCCCATCCCGGCGTCCTCGGCGGCGCGCTGGGCGTCGGCGAGCTGAGTGACGGTCAGCCAGACGAGCCGGCAGTGGAAGTCGACCCGGTCCAGCAGCCCGGTGCGGGCGTGGGCGGTCTCCCGCGAGCGGGGGTCGCGCAGCGCGGCGGGCCAGGTGTGCCAGTCGGGGCCGTGCACCTCGGCGAGGGCGCACCACAGGGCGTGGTCCTCCAGGGCCTGTCCGTGCTCGGCCAGGAAGTCGCAGTAGGCCGCCCGCCGTCCGGGGGTCAGCGGCACCTCGTGGATGAGTTCCAGGGCCTGCCGCTTGAGCTCGCGGACGGCGTCCCGGTCGATCGGCTCGCCCTTGTTCAGCACGGCCTCGCGCAGGGACGCGGCGTCCTGGCGGAGGTCGTCCAGGGTGGTCCGGTCCTGGACGAGCCCGTACTCGGGGATCGACTCGACGCGCAGGTGGACGGGGTCGGGGAAGCGGCGCGACGAGGGGCGGTAGGGGGACGGGTCGGAGGGTCTGCCCGGTACGGCCGCGTGGAGCGGGTTGACCTGGACGAAGCCGGTGCCGAGGGTCCGCCCGGACCAGGCGGCGAGGTCGGCGAGGTCGCCGAGGTCGCCCATGCCCCAGGAACGCGCGGAGAGCAGGGAGTAGAGCTGGACGAGGAAGCCGTGGGTGCGGGCGGGCGGCTGCGGGGCGCGGGGCGGGGCGACGACGAGCGTGGCGGTGGCCTGGGCCAGGCCGGCCGTGTGGACGGTGAGGCGGTGGACGCCGAGCGGCGGGTCGGTCCACCAGGAGGGTGCGGGCGGCCCCTCGGCCCCGTCCATGGGGGGCGGACCGGGCGGGCGGTCCGGGGCGGGTGGGGCTTCCGCCCGGTCGGCGGCGGGTGGACCGGGCGGGCGGTCCGCGGCCCGGTCCGCCCGCCATGACACCCGCATCAGCAGGGGCCGCGGCGCGGGGGCGCCGGCCCGGCCGGGCTCGGGCTCCGGGTCGACGGTCAGCGTCGTGCCGGGCGGCAGCGTGGTCAGGGCGGGCGGCAGCGGTTCGCCGGACCAGATCACCACCGTCGCCGGGAGCAGACGGGAAGCCGCCGCCGATTCGGCCGCCGTCAGCGATTCGCGTACGTCCTCGGGGGTGCCGGCGTCCACGCCCAGCGCGGCGAGCACGGCCGTGACCGTGCCGTCGGGGACGGACACCGCGGCATCCGGGGACGGGGAGCAGGAGGTGGCGACGCCGTGCAGTGCGGCGAGCCGGGACAAGCCCATTCAGACTCCAGGGAACTCCATGCCCCCTGCGGTGCCGGGTGCGGTCGGCTCGCTGGTCAGAGGGGCGACGGCGGCGAGCGGTGGCTCGCTCGTGAGCGGGGTGGCGTCGGCGAGCGGGGGCTCGCTGGTCAGGGGTGCGGCGTCGGCGAACGAGGATTCGCCGGTCGGCCGGGGGACGTCGGCGAGCGGCGGCCCGCTGATCAGCGGAGCCACCTCCGCCAGGGGCGGTTCACTGGTGAGCGGAGCGGAGCCGGGCGGGCCGGCCACCTGTCCGGGGATGTTTCCGGGGACCTGTTTGGAGAGGGCGGAGAGCAGAAGCTGCGCGGCGGCGGGCATGGTGGCCTCCTGGCCATGGAGAACAGGACACAGCAGGCCTACCCAGCCCCGGCGGGAGCAGACGTGGACGAGACGTAGGCGTTATGACAACGAGCCCAACGTGCCGTAGGTCACATTCCGTTCCCCCGTACGGCGACTATGCGGCGTTTTCCGCCAGTCGGAGCCATGCCTACAGGTCATCAGGAACCGCACCCGTCAACACTCCGGGCATATCCGACAGAACAGCCACGCACATTGACACCCTCGGTCCCGGGTGGTGGGCTCGGAGCCCACCGGTGGGACGAGGGGAGAGCGACGTGCAGTTCGGGCGCAGAAGGCACGCGACGGCTGTCGCCGTCGCCGTGATCGGCGGACTCCTCGGTGCCGTCGCTCCGGCCGCGACGGCCGCCCCCGTCGTACCCGGTCAGCAGGCAGCCACCTCGCCCGACCGCGCCGACAGCGCGCGGCTGCCGTCCGTCTGGCCCCGGCCCCAGAGCATCAAGCCCGCCGGGCAGGCCGTGCCGCTCGGCACCGAGGCCACCCTCGTCGTCGGCGCGGACGCCGATCCGTACGCCGTGGACGCGCTGCGCGGCGTGCTGCGCGGGGCGGGGGTACGGACCCTGCACGAGGCCCTGCCCGGCCGTGGCCCGGTCTTCCGGATCGGCGGCGCGGGCGCCCTGGACGCGCTGCGGACCCTGCGCGCGCCGGAGCGCGCCGACCTGCCCCCGGGCGGCTACCGGATCGCCGTCGGCCAGGTCGCCGGGCGCTCCACCGTCGCGCTGGACGGCATCGGCGAGGACGGCCTCTTCCACGGTGTCCAGACGCTGCGTCAGCTGGTGCGCGACGGGGCGGTGGCCGGGGCCGTGGTGCGCGACTGGCCGGGCACCGCCGTACGCGGCATGGCCGAGGGCTTCTACGGGCAGCCGTGGACCCGTGAGGAGCGGCTCGCGCAGATCGGGTTCATGGGGCGGACGAAGCAGAACCGCTACCTGTACGCGGCGGGCGACGACCCCTACCGGCTGGCCCGCTGGCGCGACCCGTACCCGGCCGAGGGGCGCGCCGACTTCCGGGCACTGGCCCAGAAGGCCCGCGCCGAGCATGTGACGCTCGGCTGGGCGGTCTCCCCCGGCCAGGCGATGTGCATGTCGTCGGACAGCGACATCAGGGCACTGACCCGCAAGGCCGACGCCATGTGGGCGCTGGGCGTACGGGTCTTCCAGCTGCAGTTCCAGGACGTCAGCTACAGCGAGTGGCACTGCGACCAGGACGCGGAGACCTTCGGCAGCGGCCCCCGGGCGGCGGCCAGGGCACAGGCCCGGGTGGCCGGCGCGCTGACCCAGCACCTGGCGGACCGTCACCCGGGCTCGGCTCCGCTGTCGGTGCTGCCGACGGAGTTCTACCAGGACGGCGCCACCGACTACCGCACGGCGCTCGCCGCCGAGCTGGACGACCGGGTACAGGTGGCGTGGACCGGTGTCGGGGTCGTGCCGAGGACCATCACCGGGCGGGAACTGGCCGGGGCCCGTGCCGCGTTCCGGCACCCGCTGGTCACCATGGACAACTACCCGGTCAACGACTACGCGCAGGACCGGATCTTCCTGGGCCCGTACACCGGCCGGGAGCCGGCGGTGGCGAGCGGTTCGGCCGCGCTGCTCGCCAACGCGATGGAGCAGGCGTCCGCCTCCCGCATCCCGCTGTTCACCGCCGCCGACTTCGCCTGGAACCCGAAGGGGTACCGGCCGCAGGAGTCCTGGCACGCGGCGATCGACGACCTGGCGGGCGGGGACGCCCGGACCCGGGACGCGCTGCGGGCCCTCGCGGGCAACAGCGCGGCCTCCGTGCTCGGCGGCGACGAGTCCGCCTATCTCCAGCCGCTGCTCGCCGCGTTCTGGAAGTCCCGTGCGGCGGACGTGACGGCGCGCGACGGCGCGGCGCGCGAGCTGCGGGCGGCCTTCTCCGTGATGCGGGAGGCCCCCGAGCGGCTGAAGGCCCCGGCGGACGGACGGCTGGACGCGGAAGTGCGGCCGTGGACCGAGCAGCTGGCCCGGTACGGCGAGGCGGGCGAGCTGGCCGTCGATCTGCTCCAGGCGCAGGCGCGCGGGGACGGGGCGGGCGCCTGGCGGGCACAGCTGGCCCTGGAGCCCCTGCGCGAGAGGATCGCGGCGAGCGGCGCGACGGTCGGCAAGGGGGTGCTGGACCCCTTCCTGGACCGGGCCCGCAAGGCCGCCGACGGCTGGAACGGTGCCGACCGCACGGCCGGGACGGTCACCAAGGACGCGCACAGCTACACCGTCCGGCTGAACCGGGCCCGTCCCGTCGAGGCCGTGACCACGATGACGGAGCCGGGCGGCGGATTCACCGACGCCTTCCTGGAGGCCCATGTGCCGGGCGAGGGCTGGCGCCCCCTGGGCAGGCTCTCGGCGGCCGGCTGGACCCACACGGCGGCGAAGGGGCTGCGGACGGACGCGGTGCGCGTCACCGTGCCCCGGGCCGCCCGGAACGCTCCCCCGGCCTTCATGAGCCCGGCCCTGCCCGCGGCCCCGCGCGTGGACCCGGACGCCCTGAAGGTGCGGAACCTGATCCCGTGGTTCGGTGACGAACCGGCGGCCAAGCTCGAACTCGTACGCGGTGTGACGGACGCGGAGATCGGCGGCGGCCCGCAGCGCGTGGCGGCCCGGCTGGCCGGGCAGCGGCCCGAGGAGGTGCACGGCGCGCTCACCGCCAAGGCCCCCAAGGGCATCGAGGTGCGGGTCCCGAAGCGGACGACGGTGCCGCGCGGCTCCCGTACCGACGTCCCCGTGGACATCACGGTCCCGGCGGACACCCCGGCCGGCGAGTACGCGGTGCCGTTCACCTTCGGCGGCGAGGAGAGCACCCTGACGGTGCGGGCCTACCCGCGGACGGCGGGGCCCGATCTGGCCCGTACGGCCACGGCGTCCTCGTCCGGCGACGAGACCGCGGACTTCCCCGCCTCGGCGGCCTCCGACGGGGACCCCGCCACCCGGTGGTCCTCACCGGTCGAGGACGGCGCCTGGTGGCAGACCGAGCTGGCGGAGCCCGTACGGCTGGGCCAGGTCGTGCTGCGCTGGCAGGACGCGCACGCCTCCCGCTACCGCATACAGGTCTCCGCGGACGGCCGCAGCTGGCGTACGGCGGCCACCGTGCGGGAGGGCAGGGGCGGGCGCGAGTCGGTCCGGATGGACGCCAAGGACACCCGGTTCATCAGGGTGCAGGGCGACACCCGGGCCACCGAGTACGGCTACTCGCTCTGGTCGGTGGAGGCGTACGCCGTCGCTCCGGACAGCCCCTGAGCCGCGCCCGTACCGCGCGCCCAGCACGACGAAGGCCCGGGTCTCAGGCGGAAACGCCGTCGATCCGGGCCATCGCGTCGTCCGCGCCGAACGGTTGCAGATACGGCAGCCAGCGCGGGTCCCGGTGTCCGGTCCCGATGATCCGCCAGGCCAGGCCGGTCGGCGGGGCGGGCTCATGGCGCAGCCGCCAGCCGAGCTCGGGCAGATGCCGGTCCGCCTTGACGTGGTTGCAGCGGCGGCAGGCCGCCACCACGTTGTCCCAGGCGTGCTGTCCGCCCCGGCTGCGCGGGATGACATGGTCGACGCTGGTCGCGGCGGCGCCGCAGTACATGCAGCGTCCGCCGTCCCTGGCGAACAGCGCCCGGCGGGTCAGCGGAACGGGCCCCCGGTAGGGGACCCGTACGAACCGCTTGAGGCGGACGACGCTGGGCGCGGGTACGGCACGGGTCGCGCTGCGCAGGAGGGAGCCGGACTCCTCCAGGCAGATCGCCTTGTTTTCGAGCACGAGGACGAGCGCGCGGCGGAGCGGTACGACGCCGAGCGGCTCGTACGACGCGTTGAGAACCAGGACGTGCGGCACGGTGGATGCCTCCTTGTACGCCGGCGGCGCGTGGCTCGCGCCGGGACGATCCGGTCTCAGTCTCTCCTCCGGCCTGGTCGGAGCGCCACCACGTACGGGTAACGGGCCGGGAGGATTTTCCTCACCACCCGCCCGGACGCACCGCCCCGGCCCGCCGGAACAGCGGCTTCACCGGAGTGGGGAGCGGCACTGTGCGATCGGCCACAGAACGGGTATGCGCGGGTGAGACGTGTCTCTCTCCCGCGAACACGGCAGCGATCCGCCGCACCTGCTTCGTTAGTGTGGTTGATCAGGCTCTCAGCCGTCGTACCCCTTGGAGGTCCTCACCGTGTCCCTGTCAGCCCTCTTGGCCGCAGCTCCGTCACCCGGGCCGGGCGGCTCGCTGGACGAAGCGGCCGAGCAGGCCGGCAACGCCGCGGGCTGGGTCGAGGAGAACTGGTCCACCTGGCTGAACACCGGTCTGCGCATCGTGCTCATCGCGGCCATCGCGATCGTGCTGCGCTATGTGATCCGCCGTGCTCTGACCAACCTCATAGAACGGATGAACCGCAGCGCCCAGGCGGTGGAGGGCACCGCGCTGGGCGGCCTGCTGGTCAACGCCGAGCGCAGACGCCAGCGCTCCGAGGCGATCGGCTCGGTGCTGCGCTCGGTGACCTCGTTCCTGATCCTGGGCACGGCCGCCCTGATGATCCTCGGCGCGTTCCAGATCAATCTGGCGCCGCTGCTGGCCTCGGCGGGTGTGGCCGGGGTGGCACTGGGCTTCGGCGCCCGCAATCTCGTCACCGACTTCCTCTCCGGGGTCTTCATGATCCTGGAGGACCAGTACGGCGTCGGGGACACCATCGACGCGGGCGTCGCCTCCGGCGAGGTCATCGAGGTGGGTCTGCGGGTCACCAAGCTGCGCGGCGACAACGGCGAGATCTGGTACGTCCGCAACGGCGAGGTCAAGCGGATCGGCAACCTCAGCCAGGGCTGGTCCACGGCCGGGGTGGATGTGACGGTGCGCCCCACCGAGGACCTGGAGGAGGTGCGCGCGGCGATCACCGCCGCCGCCGGGACCATGGCGAAGGAGGAGCCCTGGTCGGAGCGGCTGTGGGGCCCGGTGGAGGTGCTGGGCCTGGACGCCGTCCTGCTGGACTCCATGACGGTCCGGGTCACCGCGAAGACGATGCCGGGCAAGGCGCTGGGCGTGGAGCGCGAGCTGCGCTGGCGGATCAAGCGGTCCCTGGACGAGGCGGGCATCCGGATGGTCGGGACCCTGCCCGTCCAGGCGGACGGCGCTCCGGCCCCGGACCCGACGGCCCAGATGGCCGCCCCGTCGGCGTACGCCTCCTCCACCTCGCCGCAGTCGTTGGCCGCGACACCGATCACACCGCCGAACATCACGAAGTAGCACCCGTCCGGGTGAACGGTGAGGGGCGCTCCGCGACTGTTCGCGGGGCGCCCCTCCGGCGTCGGGAGGGTACGGCCACCCTTCAGGTAACGCTTTGGTTGCCACGGGGGTGTGAACCATTGACGGTGCGGTGACCTGCGCCATACCGTCCTCTCACCGAATAGGAAAGTTTCCTAACAGAGGGCGGGTGCATCGATCATGGCGGGGACCACTCCGGGTACGCCACGCGTCCTGCGCGCGATGAACGACCGGGCCGCCCTCGACCTGCTGCTGGAGCACGGCCCGCTCTCCCGGACGAGGATCGGGAAGCTGACCGGACTGTCCAAGCCCACCGCCTCCCAGCTGCTGGCGCGGCTGGAGGCGGCCGGTCTGGTCGTGGCCACCGGCACCAGCGAGGGGCGCCCCGGGCCCAACGCGCAGCTGTACACGGTGAACGCGCGGGCCGCCCATGTGGCCGGGCTCGATGTGAGCACCCAGCGGATCGTCGCCGCGGTCGCCGATGTGACCGGTGAGACCGTCGGCGAGTTCGAGCTGCGCACCCCCGGCCGGCGCGCCGTCGGCGTGGTGCGGCAGGTCGCCGACGCGCTGGACGGCGCGGTCAAGGACGCCGGGCTGACCCGCGCCGATGTGCACCGGGTCGTCATCGGGACGCCGGGCGCCTTCGACCCCGGGACCGGACGGCTGCGCTACGCCTCGCACCTGCCCGGCTGGCACTCCACCACCCTGCTGGACGAGCTGGCCGCGTTCCTGCCGATGCCGGTGGAGTACGAGAACGACGTGAATCTGGTGGCCGTGGCCGAGCAGCGGCTCGGCGCGGCCCGCGGCGACGAGGACTTCGTCCTGCTGTGGAACCAGGAGGGCCTCGGCGCCGCCCTGGTCATCAACGGCCGGCTGCACCGCGGCTTCACCGGGGGTGCGGGTGAGGTCGGATTCCTGCCGGTGCCGGGCACTCCGCTCGTACGCCAGGTCGTCAAGGCCAACAGCGGCGGCTTCCAGGAGCTGGCGGGCGCCCAGGCGCTGCCCCGGCTCGCGAGGTCGCTCGGCATCGACACCCCGCAGCAGCCCTACTCCGAGGTCGCCGCGGCCCTGCTCGTGCGGGCCGTCGCCGCGTACGAGCAGGACGGGCCGCTGACGGAGCTGCTGCGCCAGTACGCCCAGCGGCTCGCCACCGGTCTCGCCTCCGTCACCGCCGTCCTCGACCCCGGGCTGATCGTGCTCTCCGGTGAGCTGGTCTCCTCGGGCGGTGAACTCCTGCGGTCCCTGATCCAGTCCGAGCTCGCCGAGCTCGCGGCTTCCCGGCCCCGTCTCGTCCTCGGCGAGATCGACCGGCATCCGGTCCTGCGCGGCGCCCTGGAACGGGCCCTCGCCGACACCCGCGACGAAGTGTTCGACACCTCTCGCTGAGTCCCGCACACCGCCTCACCCCTCGTACCGCTTGTCCCCCGCTTCCATCCCCTGCCCCTTTCCCTGTCCCTGGGAGTTCCGTCATGCGCACCAGCCGTCTGACCACCACCGCTGTCGCCGTCGCGGCGATCTCGGTTCTCGCCTCCGCGTGTACCGGCCAGTCCGAGTCCGCCGCGAACGACGACCCGAACGCGAAGACCACGATCAACTTCTGGCACGGCTGGAGCGCGCCCGCCGAGGTCAAGGCGGTCCAGGACAACGTGGACCGGTTCGAGAAGGCCCACCCGAACATCAAGGTCAACGTCGTCGGCAACATCAATGACGACAAGCTCAACCAGTCGCTGCGCGCGGGCGGTTCGAAGGGGCCCGACGTGGTGTCGTCCTTCACCACGGCCAATGTCGGCAAGTTCTGCTCGTCCGGCGCCTTCGCCGATCTGAAGCCCTTCATCGAGAAGTCGAAGCTCGACCTGGAGAAGACCTTCCCGAAGGTCCTGCTGGACTACACGCAGTTCGAGGGCAAGCGCTGCGCGCTGCCGCTGCTCGCCGACGCCTACGGGCTCTACTACAACAAGGACGCCTTCGAGAAGGCCGGCATCACCGCGCCGCCGAAGACGATGTCGGAGCTGGCGAGCGTCGCGAAGAAGCTGACCGTCGAGAAGGGCGACAGCTACCAGCAGCTCGGCTTCATGCCGACCTTCCACGGGTACGAGACGGTCGCCGACCACTACATGTCCTCGTGGGACCACAAGTACTTCGACGGGAACGGCAAGTCCAACATCGCCAAGGACCCGGCGTTCGCGGAGATGTTCACGTACCAGAAGAAGCTGGTCACCGACCTCGGCGGCTACGAGAAGCTGGAGAAGTACCGCGGCACCTTCGGTGACGAGTGGGGCTCCAAGCACCCGTTCCACACCGGTCAGGTCGCCATGCAGCTGGACGGCGAGTGGCGTCTGGGCATGGCCGAGGACGCCAAGGTGCCGTTCGAGATCGGTGTCGCGCCGATGCCCGTCGCCGACGACGAGGCCGACAGCTACGGCAAGGGCTTCCTGTCCGGCACGATCATGGGCATCGCCCCGGCGAGCAAGAAGCAGAACGCCGCCTGGGAGCTGGTCAAGTTCATGACCAGCGACACGAAGGCCGTGGTCGACTTCGCCAACGGCATCCGCAATGTGCCCTCCACCTTCGAGGCGCTGAAGTCGCCCGACCTGAAGTTCGACCCGCGCTTCAAGACCTTCCTGGACATCGCCCAGCACCCCAAGTCCAACACCCCGGACGGGGCCATCAACGGCTCGACGTACCAGTCGACCATCCAGGACTTCGGCTTCCAGTACGAGAAGGGCGCGGTGAAGGACCTGAAGGCCGGTCTGGAGAAGACGGCCGCGCAGATCGACACCGACATCGCCAAGGCCAAGTAGCAGCACGATGACGACGCACACGCTCCGCGCCAAGCGCCGCAGGTCGGCCCTTCGGACAGCAGCCTTCATGTCGCCGTGGCTGATCGGGTTCACCGTCTTCTTCGCGTACCCGATGGTCTCGACCGTCTACTTCTCCTTCATGGAGTACGACGGTTTCGGCGCGCCGGTCTTCAACGGCCTCACGAACTGGACGTATGTCTTCGAGGACTACCCCATGTTCTGGCCGTCGCTGCGCAACACGCTCTGGCTGGTGCTCGTCATGGTCACCTGCCGGGTCGTCTTCGGCCTGGGCATCGGCCTGCTGATCACCAAGATCAAGACGGGTACGGGAGTCTTCCGCACCCTGTTCTACCTGCCCTACCTCGCACCCCCGGTCGCCGCGACGCTGGCCTTCGTCTTCCTCCTCAACCCGGGGACGGGGCCGGTCAACTCGATCCTCGGGGACCTGGGGCTGCCGACGCCCGGGTGGTTCAACGACGCCTCCTGGTCCAAGCCGGCGCTCACCATGCTCGCGGTCTGGGGCATCGGCGATCTGATGGTCATCTTCATGGCCGCCCTGCTCGACGTGCCGACCGAGCAGTACGAGGCCGCCGAGCTCGACGGCGCCTCGCCCTGGCAGAAGTTCCGCTTCGTGACACTGCCGAACATCTCGCCGATCGTGATGTTCGCCGTGGTCACCGGAGTGATCCAGGCCATGCAGTACTACACACAGCCCCTGGTCGCGGGGAAGGTCGCCTCCGGCATCATCGGCGGCTCCGGCCAGTCCTTCGAGCCGGGCTATCCCGACAAGTCGACACTGACGCTTCCGCAGCTCGTCTACAACCTCGGCTTCCAGCGCTTCGACTACGGCTCCGCCTGTGTCGTGGCCCTCGTCCTGTTCGCCCTGGCCATGACCTTCACCGCGCTGCTGATGCGGGGCCGCAACAACCTTCTCCAGGCCGGTGACTGAGTCATGACCCAACTCCTCGACAAGCCCGCGGCCCCGGTGGCCGACGAGCCGACGCCCGCCGAGCGGGTGGCACGCCGCAAGGCGCTGCTGCACTGGATCGCCGTGCACTCGCTGGGCATCGCGGCCGCGCTCTTCTTCGTGCTGCCGTTCGTCTTCGTCGTGCTGACCTCGCTGATGAGCGACCAGCAGGCGCTGACCCGCGACCTCACCCCGAACACCTGGGAGTGGGACAACTACAAGCGGGTCTTCAACACCCCGGGCTTCCTGACCTGGTGGCGCAACACCCTGCTGTACGCGGGGGTCGGCACCGTGCTGACGGTGGTGTCGTCCGTCCCCGTGGCGTACGCGCTCGCCAAGTTCCGCTTCCGCGGCCGCAAGCTGTCGCTGATGCTCGTCATCTCGATGATGATGCTGCCGCCTCAGGTCGTCATCATCCCGATGTACCTGTTCTGGGCGAAGCAGCTGGACCTGTCCGGCACGCTCTGGCCGCTGATCATCCCGATGGCCTTCGGCGACGCGTTCTCCATCTTCCTGCTGCGGCAGTTCCTCCTGACCATCCCCAACGAGTACCTCGACGCGGCCAAGGTCGACGGCTGCGGCGAATTCCGCACGCTGATCAGGGTCGTTCTGCCGATGGCCAAGCCCGGCATCGCGGCGATCGCGCTCTTCCAGTTCTTCGCCGCCTGGAACGACTACTTCGGCCCGCAGATCTACGCCTCGGAGAACCCGGCCGCCTGGACGCTCAGTTACGGCCTGGAGTCCTTCAAGGGCGCGCACCACACCGACTGGAATCTGACCATGGCCGCGACCGTACTGGTCATGGCCCCCGTGATCGCCGTCTTCTTCTTTGCCCAGAAGGCATTCGTCGAAGGCGTCACACTGACCGGAGTAAAGGGCTGACCATGAAGCTCGCAGTAGTTGGTGGCGGGTCCACCTACACCCCCGAACTGATCGACGGCTTCGCACGGCTGCGCGACACCCTGCCGGTCGAGGAGCTGGTGCTCATCGACCCGGCGGCCGACCGGCTGGAACTGATCGGCGGACTCGCCCGGCGGATCTTCGCCAAGCAGGGCCACCCGGGGAGGATCACCACGACCTCCGACCTGGACGCGGGCGTCGCCGACGCCGACGCGGTCCTGCTCCAGCTGCGCGTCGGCGGACAGGCCGCGCGCAACAAGGACGAGACCTGGCCGCTGGAGTGCGGCTGCGTCGGCCAGGAGACCACCGGGGCCGGCGGCCTCGCCAAGGCGCTGCGCACGGTGCCGGTCGTCCTCGACATCGCCGAGCGGGTCCGCCGCTCCAACCCGAACGCCTGGATCATCGACTTCACCAACCCGGTCGGCATCGTCACCCGGGCACTCCTGACGGCCGGTCACAAGGCCGTCGGCCTGTGCAACGTGGCCATCGGCTTCCAGCGCAAGTTCGCCGGGCTGCTCGACGTCACCCCGGGCGAGGTCCACCTGGACCACGTCGGGCTCAACCACCTGACCTGGGAGCTCGGGGTGCGCCTGGGCGGCCCCGAGGGCGAGAACGTCCTGCCGAAGCTGCTCGCGGAGCACGGCGACGCCATCGCGGACGACCTGCGGATGCCGCGCGCGATCGTGGACCGCCTCGGCGTCGTCCCCTCGTACTACCTGCGGTACTTCTACTCGCACGACGAGGTCGTCCGGGAGCTCGGCACCAAGCCGTCCCGGGCCGCCGAGGTCGCGGCGATGGAGAAGGAACTCCTGGAGATGTACGGGGACCCGGCGCTCGACGAGAAGCCCGCGCTGCTCGGCAAGCGCGGCGGCGCCTTCTACTCGGAGGCGGCCGTGGACCTGGCGGCCTCGCTGCTCGGCGGCACCGGATCCGCGGTGCAGGTCGTCAACACGTACAACAACGGGACGCTGCCGTTCCTCGCGGACGACGCGGTGATCGAGGTGCAGGCCCGGATCGACGGCACCGGCGCCACCCCGCTGGCCGTCCCGTCGCTGGACCCGCTGTACGCCGGTCTCATCGCCAACGTCACGGCGTACGAGGACCTCGCCCTGGAGGCGGCGCTGCGCGGCGGCCGGGACCGGGTCTTCAAGGCGCTGCTCTCGCACCCGCTGGTCGGGCAGTACGAGTACGCCGAGGGCCTCACCGACCGGCTGATCGCCCACAACCGGGAGCACCTCGCGTGGGCGTGAATGTCTCGGTCGTCGCCATCGACGCGGGAAACAGCAAGACCGATGTGGCACTGATCGGCGAGGACGGGAGCGTGCTGGGCACGGCCCGCGGCGGCGGCTTCCAGCCGCCCGCCGTCGGGGTGAGCGCCGCGCTCGACGTGCTGTCCGGGATCCTGGACCGGGCGGTCGCGGCGGCCGGCGGGACCGTCGGGAACATCGGGCATGTCTCCGCGTGCCTGGCCAACGCCGATCTGCCGGTCGAGGAGGCGGAGCTGACCGAGGCCCTGCTCGCCCGCGGCTGGGGCGGCACCGTGGAGGTGCGCAACGACACCTTCGCGATACTGCGGGCCGGGGTGGACGAGCCCCGCGGCGTGGCCGTGGTCTGCGGTGCCGGGATCAACTGTGTCGGCATGGTGCCGGACGGGCGCACCGCCCGCTTCCCCGCGATAGGCCGGATCTCCGGTGACTGGGGCGGCGGCTCGGGGATCGCCGAGGAGGCCATGTGGTTCGCCGCGCGGGCCGAGGACGGCCGCGGCGAGCCCACGGAGCTGGTCCGTACGCTGCCCGGCCACTTCGGGCTCGACACGATGTACGCGCTGATCGAGGCGCTGCACCGGGGGCAGGTCCCGTACGAGCGGCGCCATGAGCTCACCCCGGTGCTGTTCGCCACGAGCGCGGCCGGTGACCCGGTGGCGGCCTCCGTGGTGAACCGGCTGGCGGAGGAGGTGGTCGCGATGGCCTCGGTCGCGCTGGGCCGTCTCGGTCTGCTGGACGAGGAGGCACCGGTCGTCCTGGGCGGCAGCGTGCTGGCCGCACGCCACCCCCAGCTGGACGACGGGATCGCCCGGCTCCTCGCGGCCCGCGCCCCGAAGGCGGTGGTCCGGGTGGTGTCCGAGCCGCCGGTCCTGGGGGCCGCGCTGCTGGGTCTCGACCACGTGGGTGCGGCGCCCGAGGTGCACCGGAGGCTGCGCGCCCAGTACACCTGACACACTGAGCACGCCGTGGGGGCGTCTCCCAGCGTTCGCGCCGGGGGACGCCCCCACTGCTCCGGGGGAACCGATCAGTGGTCAGGGACGTGTTCCTGGTGGGGAGACCGGTGCGCTCGGGGATGCTCCGGCATCGCTCGCGGGGATGTTCGGGGCTTGTTACGGTGATCGTCTTGATCGACTGCGCTCGCACTGATCGAATGCGGGGACCGAGGCGGGATCCAGGCGTTCGTCATGTGGACTCCGTTCCCTGCGGCCATACTTCTGGCCGGGTACCAGTTCCCCGACCGGCCGGGGGGCCGGGCCACCGTCAGTGACCGAGGGGGAGGTCGAGTGACACACCCGCCGATGGGGGGCTCGCGGGCTGAGCGGGCACCGGCTCCGCCGTCCGCGCCCGCTCAGCCTTCCGCGCCCGCGACCGTACCCGCGCAGCGCCGTGGTGCCTGGAGTGGGCAGACGGAGCGGCTGCGCGCCGCGGCGACGACCGAACCCGGCCGGCTGCGGATCATCGGAGCCGTACTGGCGCTGCTGGTCGTGGCGTTCGGGGCGGTGACGGCCATGGAGATCTCGGGCCGGGCCTCCGCCGCCGACGACGTGGTCAGCCGCAGTCAGCCGCTGAGCGCGGATGCGGCGGCCATCTACCGCTCGCTCGCCGACGCGGACACGATGGCGGCGAGCGGCTTCCTGGCGGGCGCCCAGGAGCCGAGGAACGTGCACGAGCAGTACGAGCGGGACATCAGGGACGCCTCACGGCTGCTGGTGAAGGCCGCGGCGGGCACGGACGCCACGACCCGGTCCCGGCACGAGATCGCCACGCTGAACGAACTGCTCCCGGTCTACACCGGTCTGATCGAGCGGGCCCGCGCCAACAACCGGCAGGGCCTGCCGCTGGGCGGGGCCTATCTCCGGTACGCGAACCAGAAGATGAGCGACGAACTGCTGCCCGCCGCCGAGCGGCTCTACGTGGCGGAGACGGGCCGGCTCGGCCGTGACTCCGCCGACGCCCGGCAGTTCCCGTATCTCTCCCTGGTGGCCGGGGTCGTGGTGCTGGCCGCGCTGGTGTGGCTCCAGCGGCGCAACTACCGCCGTACCAACCGGGTCTTCAACCACGGCCTGCTGGCGGCCACGGCCGCCGCGACCGTGCTGCTGCTGTGGATGGCGGTGGGGCACACGGTGGCACGGACCGAGCTGCGTGCCGCGATGGTTCACGGGCAGGAGTCACTCGATGTCCTCAACAACGCGCGGATCAGCTCCCTGAAGGCGCGCGCCAATGAGAACCTCACCCTGGTCGCCCGCGGTGCCGTACTGACCGAGGACGGCACCGCGGACAAGTACGAGACCGACTACACCACAGGCATGAAGGCGCTCGGCACGCAGTTGACGAAGGCCGGGAAGCTCGCCGACAACCTCCAGGGGAGAGATCCGGTGGCGAAGGCCATCACCAGTGTGTCCGAGTGGCAGGCCCGTCACCGCAAGGCCCGTGCGACCGACGACAACGGCGACTACGACGGTGCGCTGAAGCAGATCATCGGCCCGGAGGGCACCACGGGCGAGTCGTTCCACGAGGTGGACACGGCGCTGGAGAAGGCGCTCGCCCATGAGCAGGGCGAGTTCACCCGGTCGGCGACGGACGGGCGCGGCGCGCTGGGCGGGCTGCCGGTCGGGGCCGCCGCGCTGGCGGTGCTGGGCGCGGCGGCCGTCGTCGTGGGCGTCAACCGCAGGCTCTCGGAATACCGGTGAGAGGGGCAGCGATGACCGGGGCGAAGGACTGGGCCGCGCGTGGCGGACTGCGCGGCTGGGGCGGGGTGACGGGCATGGCGGTCGCCTGTGCCGTCACGGCCTCTCTCACCCTGCTGCCGCTGTCCCACGGCCGTACGGGACCGTTCGGCACGGACCCGGCGGGCACGGGGCGGACAGCGGCGGTGCCCGCGCGGGCGGAGGCGTGCACCGAGCCGGAGGCGAGCCTGCCCGCGTCCAGGGAGAGCGGGCCGAACATCGAGAAGATCCGCGAGCGCGGCAAGCTGATCGCCGGTGTCGACCAGAACAGCTTCCAGTGGGGTTACCGCAACCCGGGCAATCCGGAGACCGGCTCGCTCGAAGGCTTCGACATCGATCTGGTGCGGGCCATCGCGCAGGACATCCTGGGCGACCGCGACGCGGTGATCTTCCGGGCCATTCCCACCAACCAGCGCATCACGGCCCTGGAGCAGGAACGGGTCGACGTGGTCGTGCGGACGATGACGATCAACTGCAAGCGGCTGGAGCAGGTGTCCTTCTCCACGGCCTACTTCCAGACCGGGCAGCAGGTCCTGGCCCCGAAGGACTCGACGATCACGGGGTACGACTCCTCGCTGAAGGGCAAGCGCGTCTGCACCGCCGAGGGCTCCACCGCGTACGAGGCGCTGGAGAAGCAGTCCTTCGGCGCGGTGTTCAAGGACGACGCCGACGGCACCGGGCGGGACAAGGACCAGCTGACCGTGCCCAACCAGCTGGACTGTCTGGTCCGTCTCCAGCTCGGCGAGGTCGACGCGATCGTCACGGACAACGCCCTGGCGGCGGGCCAGGCGGCGCAGGACCCGGCGGTGGCCCTCAAGGGCGACAAGCCGTTCACCACCGAGTACTACGGCGTGGCGGCGAAGAAGGGCGCGGACGATCTGGTGGCCCGCGTCAATCAGGTACTGGTCGACTACCGCGCGGGCGGCGACGACAGCCCCTGGATGCGTTCGTACCGCGACTGGCTGGAGACCGGGCTGCCCGGGATCAAGGCGCCGCCGGCGCCCAAGTACCGGAGCAACTGATCCCGTTCCGGGCCCATGGGCCCGACGGGGAGAGCTGAGAGGTGATCGATGGGCGTGGCGGGATCCTTCCCCAGCTTCGCGGGGAAGCCCCCCGGCCCGGTCATGGACCGGGAGGAGGCGGACCGTGCGCTGGCCCGGCTCGGCGCGGAGCACGAGGCCATCGAGACCTCGCTCCTCGCCCTCCAGGACCATGCCGGCCGCCGGCTCCTGGAGGGTGCCGAGCTGACCGGGGTCACCCGTGACCGCTGGGCCACGACCGACCAGGCGATCACCCTGCTGTGGGGGTACTTCGACGCGTACTCCGGCGCGCTGGCCCAGGCCCGCGAGGTCCGGGCCCGCAGGCGCTACCCGAACCGTGACGACCTGGTCGCCCTGACCGGGCTGCTGCGCGGGGAGGGTGTCACGGTGGCGAACACCGCGGCGCTGTCCGCCCCTTCGATCACCGGTCCGGCCCGGCTCTCCGAGCGGTTCACGCTGGAGGAGCTGGTGGGCCGGATGAACGAGCTGTACGCCCGCTCGCTGGACATGGTCGTCGCCTCGGACTCCGTATGGTCCGCGCTGCCCGCCCGGATAGACCTGCTCGCCGCCGAACTCCACCGGACCCGCTCGCTGGCCCACTCGGTGGGGGTCCGTCCCGGTGAGCATCCGGCGGGCGACGACCTGGAGGAGATCACCCGGGAGCTGACCACGCTGCGGGTGCAGGTGATCTCCGACCCGCTGGCTTTCTGGCTGCCGGGCCCCGGCAGCGCGGCACCCGGCGGCGGGCGCCCGGACACCACCCGGTACGACCGGGCGGCCCGCGCCCTGGAGGACGTACGCCGGGAGATCGAGGCGGTGCTCGCGGTCCGGCAGGACGCCGAACAGCGTCTGGTCCAGCTGCGGGACGTGCTCTCGCGGGCGGACCGCACACTGGCCGAGGCCCGTGCGGCGCGCGGCGAGGTGCTGGCGAAGATCGCCGCGTCCGAGGTGCCCGCGGTGAGCGGCCCGCCGACGGCTCTTCAGGAGCGGCTCGCGGCGGCGTCCGACTATCGCAGGCATGCCCTGTGGCACCGGCTCTCGCCGCTCCTTGAGTCACTGGAGCGGGAGGCCGAGGACGAGTTGCTGCGGGCCCGGGAGTCGCTGACGTCCGTCACCGCGCCGCTCGCGGTCCGCGCGGAGCTGCGCGGCCGGCTCGACGCGTACAGGGCGAAGGTGGCCCGGCACGGGCTGGCGGAGGACCCGCTCCTGATCGAGCGGTACGACGCCGCGCGCCGGATGCTGTGGAGCGCCCCGTGCGATCTGCGGGTGGCCGGGCAGGCGGTGCTGCGCTACCAGCGGACGGCCGCGGAACTGCTGACACCGCAGCGGCCGTCCTCACCGGAGGACCGTCGGGGCGAACAGGGGGATACACCATGAGTACGCAGTGCCAGCGCCCCGCGTGCGAGGGCGGTTACGAGGACATGGGCGGCGGTGAGCTGTACTGCGACACCTGCGGGCTGGCGCCGGTCGTCTCGCCGAACGGCATGGTCTCCTCGCCGCCCACGGGTATCGCGGGCGGCGGCCGGGGCAGCAGCGGTTCCCAGCGGTCGGCCTCGCGCGCCTCGGCCCGTGCCTCGTCACGGGCCTCCTCGCGGTCCTCGACCTCGCGGCGCTCCGTCTCCGGACGGCTGTCGCGCTCGCTGTCCGGTGCCTCCACGTCCCGTTCGGTGTCGGTGCGTTCCTCGGGGACCGCGTCCGGATCCTCCGGCCGGGGCAGGCTGGGCGCGGGCCTGGTGCAGGTCCCGGACGTGCCGCGCCCCGACCCGCGTACCGCCGTGATGGAGAATCCCGAGGTCCCCGAGCGCAAGCGGTTCTGCTCCCGGTCCGACTGCGGGGCGCCGGTGGGCCGGGCGCGCGGCGAGCGGCCGGGCCGCACCGAGGGGTTCTGCACGAAGTGCGGCCACCCCTACTCCTTCGTGCCGAAGCTGCGCGGCGGGGACATCGTGCACGGTCAGTACGAGGTCGCGGGCTGTCTGGCGCACGGCGGGCTCGGCTGGGTCTACCTCGCGGTGGACCGTGCCGTCTCCGACCGCTGGGTGGTCCTCAAGGGCCTGCTGGACACGGGTGACCAGGACGCGATGGCGGCGGCCATCTCGGAGCGCCGCTTCCTCGCGGAGATCGAGCACTCCAACATCGTCCGCATCTACAACTTCGTCGAGCACCTCGATCAGCGGACCGGGTCGCTCGACGGCTACATAGTGATGGAGTACGTCGGCGGCAAGGCGCTCAAGGAGATCGCCAACGAGCGCCGCACCCCGGCCGGGAAGCGGGACCCGCTGCCGGTCGAGCAGGCGTGCGCGTACGGGATCGAGGCCCTGGAGGCGCTCGGTCATCTGCACAGCCGGAATCTGCTGTACTGCGACTTCAAGGTCGACAACGCGATCCAGACCGAGGACCAGCTCAAGCTGATCGACATGGGCGCGGTGCGCCGGATGGACGACGAGGAGTCGGCCATCTACGGCACCGTGGGCTACCAGGCGCCCGAGGTCGCGGAGGTCGGCCCGTCGGTCGCCTCCGACCTGTACACGGTCGCGCGGACGCTCGCGGTGCTCACCTTCGACTTCCAGGGGTACACGAACGTCTTCGTGGACTCGCTGCCGGACCCGGACAACATCGAGGTGTTCCGGACGTACGAGTCGTTCTACCGGCTGCTGGTACGGGCCACCGACCCGGATCCGGCGCGGCGCTTCGCCTCGGCGACGGAGATGGCCGAGCAGCTGACGGGGGTGCTGCGGGAGGTCGTGGCGCTCCAGACGGGACGGCCGCGTCCGGCGCTGTCGACGCTCTTCGGCACGGAACTGCGGGTGACGGACACGGAGTTGTTCTTCGAGCTGACGGGGGACGTGTCCCGGCTGGGCTTCCGGGCCGATCCGGTGGGCGGCGCGCGGCCGGGCCGGCGCAAGCGCCGCGCGGGCTCCGGTGCCGTGCCGCCCCCGGCCCCGGGTGCGACGGCGGTGGCGGGCGCGCCTCCGGTGGGCGGCCCGGCCACGGGGCTGCCGCCGGCACCCGGGTACCACGCCGCGGGCGGAGCCCCGCTGTCGGCGCCGCTGTCGGCGCCGCTCACCCATGTGCAGGGCGGCTCCGGCGGTCCCGGGTACGGCGCGGGTGGCGTTCAGGCGCCCCCGTACACACCGGTCCAGGCCCCCGTTCCGGCACCCCGGACGGCGGTGGCCGGCCCGGCCCGGCCACCGGGAGCGGCCGGCGCCGGTCAGGGCGTCCGGCTCCCCGGGCTCGACGCGCGGGGCACCTCGCTCGCGCTGCCGGTGCCCCGGGTCGACACCGCCGACCCGAACGCCGGTTTCCTCGCCGGGCTGATGGCGTCCGCGCCCGCCGAGCTGATCGCCGCGCTCCACTCCGTGCCCGCCGCCTCGCTGGAGACCCGGCTGCGGGAGCTGCGGGCCCGGCTGGAGATGGGGGAACCGGACGCCGCCGCGCAGACGCTGAGCGCCCTGGAGGCGCAGCACCCGGACGACTGGCGGGTCGTCTGGTACCGGGGCATCACCTCGCTGGTGACCGGGGACAACGAGAACGCCGCGCTGTCCTTCGACGCGGTCTACGACGCCTTTCCCGGGGAGCCCGCGCCCAAGCTGGCGCTGGGCATCTGCGCGGAGGTGCTGGGCCAGCTGGACAACGCCGCCGAGTACTACCGCCTGGTGTGGGCGACCGACCCGAGCTTCGTCAGCGCCGCCTTCGGCCTGGCCCGGGTGCAGATCGCCGCCGGGGACCGGGCCGGTTCGGTGCGCACCCTGGAATCGGTGCCGGAGGCGTCGATCCACTACACGGCGGCACGGGTCGCCGCCGTGCGGGCACGGCTGCGTGAACGCGCCCCGGGGGAACCCCTGCTGACGGACCTGACGGCCGCCGCGGTCCAGGTGTCGGCGCTGGCCGGCTTCGGACTGGACCCGGTGCGCCGCGAGCAGTTGTCGACCGAGGTACTGGGCAAGGCACTGGACTGGGTACTCTCCGGTAGTCCCGGTGCGTCCCCGGTCGGTCCGTCCGCCGGTGCTCCGGGCACACACAGACTGCTCGGCACCGAACTGGACGAGCGGGGGCTGCGGTTCGGGCTGGAGCGCTCGTACCGGATGCTCGCCCGGCTCGCCCAGCGGGGCGACGAGAGGATCGAACTGGTGGAGCGGGCCAACCGTTTCCGCCCCCGGACGTGGGTGTGAAGATGTCACAGATCCACCAGCAGACCTCCTTGTCGAGGTGCCCCGGCTGCGAGGAGCCGCTGGAGTCGGGCGACCTGTTCTGCGGTGCGTGCGGGTACGACCTGTCGGCCGTACCCCCACCGCCGGGCGACCGCCCGACGATGCCCATCGCCGTGCCGGTGACGGGCGCGCCCCCGGCCGGTGCCCCGGGTGCCGGTCCGGACGCGGGTGCCGGTGCCGGTGCCGCTCCGGGTGCCGAAGCGGTGGAGTGGCCCCCCGCGTCCGAGGTCGACAGTTCCGATCTGCCCGCTCCCCTGCACCGTGCGACCGACCTGCCCGGTACGGACTCGGGCGGCAAGCCGCTGCCCACCACGGCACCGGACCCCGGCCCGGCCCCGGCCCCGGTGCGCCATGACGTCCCGGGCGGCCCGGCAGGCGCGGTCCCGGACGGCTCGGGCGACTTCGAACTGGCGGCGCCCGACCCCCGTACGGCGGAGCACACCGCCACCCCGGCGGCGGGCACCAAGCTCTGCGTGGCCTGCCGTTCGGGCCGGGTGGACACCGACGGCTACTGCGAGAACTGCGGCCACGCGCAGCCCCGCGAGCGCGACCACATGGAACAGGAACTGGGCTCGGTGGCCGCGGTCAGCGACCGGGGTCTGCGCCACCACCGCAACGAGGACTCCTTCGCGGTGTCCTCGACCGCCCTGCCGGACGGCTCACCGGCCGTCGTCGCGATCGTCTGCGACGGCGTCTCCTCCGCGAGCCGGCCCGACGAGGCCTCGGCCGCCGCCGCGAGCTGTGCCAACGAGTCGCTGCTGGAGTCGCTGCCGCGCGGGACGCATCCGCAGCAGGCCATGCACGACGCGATCATCGCCGCGTCGGAGGCGGTCAACGCGCTGGCCCGGGAGCCGGGCCGGGTGCCGGAGCACGAGGCCCACCGGCATCAGAACGCCCCGGCCTGCACGCTGGTCGGCGCGATCATGGCGGGCGGTCTGCTGGTGATCGGCTGGGTCGGCGACAGCCGGGTCTACTGGGTCCCGGACGACCGCGCCAACCCGCCCGCCCGGCTCACCGAGGACGACTCGTGGGCCGCGCAGATGGTGGCGGCCGGTCTGATGAGCGAGGCGGAGGCGTACGCGGACGAGCGCGCGCACGCCATCACGGGCTGGCTCGGCGCCGACAGTTACGAACTGGAGCCGCACACCGCCTCGTTCAAGCCGGACCGGCCGGGGCTGGTGGTGGTGTGCACGGACGGTCTGTGGAACTACGCGGAGTCCGCCGAGGAGATGGCCGCGGCCGTGCCTCCGGACGCGTACGCACGGCCGCTGCACGGTGCCCGGGTACTGGTGGGGCACGCGCTCGACGGCGGGGGCCACGACAACGTAACAGTGGCGCTGCTGCCGTTCGCGGTACCCCCGCAGGGGGCAGGATCGGCCCACAGCACCGCGTGAGCCCCGGTTCCTGCTTCACCGGTCCTCCGGCCGCACCCCAGCCCTCCGGCTGTTTCCCGCCCCTAGGAGCCGATCAGATGGCCAACTTCTCCAAGTCGAACGTGCCGCAGTTCTCGGTCGAGGTGTACCAGAACGAGTTCCTGCCCGACGGCGGCCGCGAGGTCAACGCGATCGTCACGGTCACCTCGACCGGTGGCGGCACCACCGGCGGCATACCGCTGAGCGGTGCGCCGGCCTCGCCCACGCGCCTTCCCGGGCAGGCGCCGAACGCCGCCGTGGTGATCATGGTCGACTGCTCCGGATCGATGGACTACCCGCCGACGAAGATGCGCAACGCCCGTGACGCGACGGCCGCGGCCATCGACACCCTGCGCGAGGGCACCCGGTTCGCGGTGGTCGCCGGTACGCATGTGGCCAAGGACGTCTATCCCGGCAACGGGCGGCTCGCCGTCGCCGACGCGCAGACCAGGGCGCAGGCGAAGGACGCGCTGAGGCGGCTCGGCGCGGGCGGCGGTACCGCGATCGGCACCTGGCTGCGGCTCACCGACCGGCTGCTCGCCGCCGCCGACGCGGACATCCGGCACGGCATCCTGCTGACCGACGGGCGCAACGAGCACGAGTCCCCGGAGGACCTGCGGGCCGCCCTCGAATCCTGTGCGGGCCGCTTCACCTGTGACGCCCGCGGGGTCGGCACCGACTGGGAGGTGAAGGAGGTCACCTCCATCGCCTCCGCGCTCCTGGGAACGGCCGACATCGTCGCCGACCCGGCGGGTCTGGCCGCGGACTTCACACAGATGATGGAGAACGCGATGGGCAAGGAGGTCGCGGATGTGGCGCTGCGGCTCTGGACGCCCGTCGGGGTCGAGATCAGGTTCGTGAAGCAGGTGGCGCCCACCGTCGCCGATCTGACCGGCCGGCGCACCGAGGCGGGACCGCGCGCCGGGGACTACCCCACCGGTTCCTGGGGCGACGAGTCCCGCGACTACCACGTATGCGTTCAGGTCCCCCAGGCCGGAATCGGGCAGGAGATGCTGGCGGCCCGCGTCTCGCTGATCCTTCCCGACCCCTCCGGCGGCGCCCCGCAGGCCCTGTCGCAGGGACTCGTACGGGCGGTGTGGACGGACGACATGGCCGCGTCCACCTCGATCAATCCGCAGGTCGCGCACTACACGGGACAGGCGGAACTGGCACAAGTCATCCAGCAGGGGCTCGACGCACGCAAGTCGGGCGACTTCGACGGCGCGACCGCGAAACTGGGCCGCGCGGTGCAGCTCGCGTCGGCCTCCGGGAACGAGGGCACCGCGAAACTGCTTTCGAAGGTGGTCGACGTCGTCGATGCGGCGACCGGTACTGTGCGACTGAAGGCGAAGGTCGCGGAGGCGGACGAGATGACCCTCGAAACGCGCTCCACCAAGACCGTTCGCGTCAAGAAGTAGCGAAAGCGCAACACACCGCGACCGAATGAGCATGACGGCCTGCGGGCCGGACGAGGAGAGGGGGAAGCGCCGACATGCCGACCTGCCCGAACGGACACCAGTCGGGTTCCGAGGACTGGTGCGAGGTCTGCGGACACCGCATGGCCGGAGCGGGCGCGCCCGCCGGCGCGGTACCACCGCCGCCTCCCCCGCCGCCCGCGCCCGGCTACGGCTTCCCGCAGGGCCCCGGCCCCGGTTCGCAGCCGACCGTGCACGCCGAGCTGTGCCCGCAGTGCCGCACCCCGCGTGAGGCGATGGCGCCGTTCTGCGAGGAGTGCCGCTGGAACTTCCTCACCAACACGGCGACCTCGTACACCCCGATCGCCCCGCCGCACGGCGCTCAGAGCGGCAGCCCGGTGCCGGGGCTCAACCTGCCGCCGGGCTTCCAGGCCCAGCAGCCTCCGCCGCAGGCGTCGCCCCCGCAGCCTCCGCAGCAGCAGTCGGCACCGCCGCAGCAGCCGCGTGATCCGTTCGAGTACCAGGGCTCGCGCCCCTCGCAGGTGAACCGCCCGGCCGAACCGCTCGCTTCGGAGCAGTCCGGTCCCGGGCAGCCCGGTCCTGGTGGGCAGGGCGGGCCGCCGCCTCCGCCGTCGTTCCAGCAGGGGCCGCCGCCGTCGTTCCAGCAGAGTGCGCCGCCCCCTCCGTCGTTCCAGCAGCAGCCCGCCCCGCCGTCGTTCCAGCAGCAGTCGGCACCTTCGCCGTTCCCGCCGCACCAGCAGCAGTCGGCACCGCCCGCGCCCGCGCAGCCGCAGGCCCCGCAGCCCGGCGGGGACGACTGGATGCTGTCACCTCCCTCGCAGGCACAGGCACCGCAGGCACCCCAGGCACCTCAGCCGCCCGTCCCGCAGCTGCCGCAGGGATTCCAGCCGCAGGTCCCGCAGACGCCCCAGACGCCCCAGACGTCCCAGGGCCCGCAGGGAGCACCGCAGTTCCCGGGGCAGGGACTCGACCAGGGGCAGCACCAGCAGCCCGCCGCTCCCGCCGCCACCACCTGGACGGCCGTCATCGCCCCGGACCGTGAGTACTTCCTGGCGATGATGCAGCGCAGCGGCCCCGAGGCGACCGGGCTCAATCTGCCCGCGTACTCCCCGGAGCAGCGCCTCGCGCTCACCGGCAACCAGATCACCATCGGGCGCCGCCGGCACAGCACCGGGGAGTCGCCCGACGTCGACCTCTCGGTGCCGCCGGAGGACCCGGGCGTCTCGCACCAGCACGCGGTGCTGGTGCAGCAGCCCGACGGCAGCTGGGCCGTGGTCGACCAGAACTCCACCAACGGCACCACGCTCAACGGCGCCGAGGACCCGATCCAGCCCTATGTCCCCGTCCCGCTCCAGGACGGTGACCAGGTGCACGTCGGCGCCTGGACGACGATCACGGTCCGCCGGGACTGATCCGGACCGGTCCGGATCAGGGGTCCGACGCCTCCGCGAGCGGCCAGGCGTACGGCCCCTCCGGGTCGTCCAGCCAGGCCCACTGCCCTTCCGGCCCGACCGTGATGCCGTATCTCTCCCTCCGGGGGCGCCGCTCGCGCCGCCAGAGGGAGAGTGCCTCGTGCGGATCGAGACTGCCCTCGGTCAGGGTCAGCAGGAAGTGGAAGAGCTCCTCGTCGAACACGTCCCTCGGCAGTCCGCCGAGGGGCCGGCGCCGGGCGGGCGGGGGCAGCGCTCCGCGCAGGTGCACGAAGTACGCCGGGGTGTGCAGGAACCGGCCCTCCGCGTAGCGGCCGTGCGCCGTCTCGCGTACGCGCAGGGAGATCAGCCCGGTCGCGAACGGGGCCAGGATCCGCCCGCCCGGCCGGCACTGGGCCAGCCAGGCGTGCGGTACGGACGGCAGGGTGCAGGTGGCGATGATCCGGTCGTACGGGGCCCGTGCCGGGCAGCCGCGCGCTCCGTCGCCCGTGATCACCGCCGGGCGGTAGCCGGCCGCGGCCAGGTGACGGCGGGCCGACTCCGTGATGTCGGGGTCCAGGTCGACGGTGGTCACGGCCCGGTCGCCGAGCCGGTGGGCGAGCAGCGCCGCGTTGTACCCGGTGCCCGCGCCGATCTCCAGGACCGTGTGCCCGTCCCGTACGTCCAGTTCGTCGAGCATCCGGGCCATCAGGGAGGGCTGGCTGCTCGACGAGATGAGTTCGCCGTCCCTGATCCGGGTGGCCAGCGGGGCGTCCGCGTACACCCCGCGCAGCCAGCGTCCGCGCCGTACGGGATCGGGGTCCTCGCCCCAGAGGCGTTCGTACCCCCGGGACCCGCTGGTGTAGAAGTACGGCACGAACAGATGGCGCGGTACGTCCTCGAAGGCGGCGCGCCAGGCGGGGTCGCCGAGCGCTCCGGCCGCCGCGACCGCCCGCGCCAGGGACCACCGCGCCGCCTCGGCGTCGGCCGCGAACTGTTCGTGGTGTGCGCCCATGCCCCCACTGTCCTGCGGCGGCGCTCCGGGGGCGAGTACCGCGACGGGCTCGGTGGCGGTGTTGCCGTCCGGGGGCGGCCGGGCGGGTGTACGGACGAAGGTCCTAGGACCCGGGTCCTCGGCCGGTGCGTCTGCGACCATGGACGGGTGACAGAGATTCCGCACGGCACGCTTCAGGAGCAGACCTTCTACGAGCAGGTCGGCGGCGAGGCGACCTTCCGGCGCCTGGTCCACCGTTTCTACGAGGGGGTCGCGGACGACGAGCTGCTGCGGCCGATGTACCCGGAGGAGGATCTGGGCCCGGCCGAGGAGCGGTTCACGCTGTTCCTGATCCAGTACTGGGGCGGCCCCCGGACCTACGGCGAACAGCGCGGGCACCCGCGGCTGCGGATGCGGCACGTCCCGTTCCGGGTCGACCGGGCCGCTCATGACGCCTGGCTGGGCCATATGCGGGTCGCGCTCGACGAGCTCGGCCTGGCGCCCGAACACGAGCAGCAGCTGTGGAAGTACCTCACCTACGCCGCCGCCTCGATGATCAATACCGCGGACTGATATCCGGAATACAGAATTCCATCCCCGGATAACGGTCACGATCGGATCAAGGTGACCCCGCAAGCGGTTTCCATAACCCTGTGCCCTCTGAAAGCATCACGTGGACGTCGGGGGGCGTGCGGGTTCAGGGGTTCGGGGGGGTCAGGTGACGGGTTTCGTCTTTCTGCGGGTGAGGGCGCACAGGCTCCTTCTCGCCGCGGCGCTCCTGGCGGTGCTGCTGACCACAGCGGTGCTGGCGGCGCTCACCGCGTTCTCCGGTTCCGTGGGCGATGCCGCGCTGCGTCACACGCTCACCAACCGCTCCGCCGCCTCCGCCTCCCTGGTCGTCTCCGCCCAGGTGGACCAGCAGAACCGGCAGGAGCGCGAGCAGGCGGAGCAGGCCGCCCGCAAGGCGGCCCGCGAGACCTTCGGCGGGCTGCCCGTGACCGTACGGAAGCTGGAGAGCTCGGGGCCGTACGCACTGCCGCGCGATCTCCAGTCCCCGGCCGCACGGCGCGGTGAGCCCGACCTCACCCACTTCGCCGCGCTCGACCGCAGCCGGATCCGGCTCACCGCGGGCCGGCCGCCGGTGGCCACGAAGGGCGAGGGCCCGGTACAGGTGGCCCTGCCCGGTGTCGCCGCCGAGATCCTGAAGCTGAGGCCGGGCTCCCGGCTCACCCTCACCGACCGGCTGAGCGAGACCCGGCAGCAGGTGCTGATCACCGGCCTGTACGAGGTGTCCGACCAGTCCGACGCGTACTGGCAGCTGGACTCGCTCAACGGGCGCGGGGTCCGCAAGGTCGTCTTCACCACCTACGGCCCGCTGCTCACCGATCCCGCTCTGCTCGGCTCGGGCCGGCTCAGCACCGGCGACACGTCCTGGCTGGCCACGGCCGACTTCCGGACGGTGACCACCGACTCCATGGACGCGCTGAGCGAGGCGTCCACGAACGGGCCGAAGGCCCTGCTGGCCACCCCGGTGTTCAAGAACGGCGCCACCGCGCGGATCGGGCTCCCCACCGTTCTCGACCAGACCGGCCGGGCGCTCCTCGTCGCCCGCTCGACGCTGATGATCGTCGCGGTGCAGCTCGTACTGCTCGCCGCGTACGCCCTGCTGCTGGTGGCCCGGCTGCTGAGCAGCGAACGCGGCGGCGAGACCGAACTGCTGCGGGCCCGCGGCGGTTCGCGTGGCCGGATCACGTCGTTCGCGGCGATCGAGGCCCTGATGCTCGCGGTGCCCGCCGCCGTCATCGCCCCGCTGCTCGCGGGGCCGCTGACCCGGCTGCTCGCGGAGCGCAGCGAACTCTCGCGGATCGGGCTGCGGTTCGGGGAGGCGACCACCGGCACGGTGTGGCTGGTCGCCGCCGCCGTCGCGCTGGCCTGCGCACTGGCCGTGGTGGCGCCCGCGCTGGCCGCCAGTGCGGGCGGTGGCCGCAAGGCACGCGCCGCCGCCCTCCCCGGCCCCGTGCGCGCGGGCGGCGACCTGGGGCTGCTGCTGATCGCCGCGGTGGCGTACTGGCAGCTGGACCGCCAGACCGGCGGTTCCGGCGGCGGGGCACTGAGCGGTGACCGGGAGGGGGACCTCGGTATCGACCCGCTGCTGGTGGCCGCCCCCGCGCTGGCGCTGCTCGCCGGCACCGTACTGACCCTGCGGCTGCTGCCCCCGGCCGCGAAGCTCGCGGAGCGCCGCGCGGCGAGCGGCCGCGGGCTGCCCGCAGCGCTGGCCGGCTGGCAGTTCAGCCGCCGGCCGCTGCGCGGCGCCGGACCGGTGCTGCTGCTCGTCCTCTCGGTCGCGATGGGCATGCTGGCGATCGGTCAGAGCGCTTCGTGGAACCGCTCGCAGGGCGACCAGGCCGACTTCCGCTCCGGTGCCTCGGTCCGCATGGTGGGCGGGCTCAGCAGCGATCCGTCGACGGCCGCCGCGTACCTGGGACTTCCCGGGGTACGGGAGGCGGCGCCCGCCTACCGCACCGAGGTGGAGCTTTCCGGCCAGCGCATGGGCCAGGTGATCGCCCTGGACACCGGGCACACCGACGAGGGCATGCTGATCCGCGCCGACCTCGCCGACGGGAAGCCGGAGCGGCTGTTCGACGCGATAGCCCCGGCGAAGACCGTCCGTACCGGGCTGTTGCTGCCCAAGGGCAGCGAACGGCTGACGTTCGACGTACGGATCGACGGCCGGGCCGCGAAGAACCGGGGCACGGAGCCGGGGCCGACGGTCACCGTGCTGCTGGAGGACCGTTACGGCCTTCCGTACCGGATCCTCGCCGGGCAGATACCCATCGACGGCAAGCCGCACCCCCTCTCGCTCCCCGTGGCCGCCGCGGCCGAACTGGCCGTGACCGGCTTCGAGATCGACGACCAGCCGGCCGGGGACCGCACCGAGCAGCGCCGGTTCGCCGTGAGCGGGCTGGGCGCCACGACCGCCGATGGCGGGCACAAGCCGCTGCGCGCGCAGGACGGACTGCGCTGGCAGGCCGGTACGACGATCAACGAACTCGGCGAGGAACGGCCGGGTCCGGTTCCGGCCGAGGCGAAGACGTCCGGGGACGCCCCGGTCTTCGACTACAACACCGGGATCCCCGCGGACGGACTGTCGGAGTACATGCCCGCGACCAGCACCCTGCGCATCGCCACCGTCCGCCCGAAGGCGGCACCGCTCAAGGCGGTCGTGACGGACGCGTATCTGAAGGCCGCGGGCGCGAAGCTGGGCGACGAGGTCGACCTCACCCTGGCCGGGAACGTGGTGCGGGTGGCGCTCGTGAAGTCCGTACGCCAGCTGCCCACGACCGGCGCCGACGCCCAGACGGAATCCGGGGACTCCGCGTCCCGGGCCAAGGACGGCGGCGGCATGCTGCTCGACCTCCGGTCCGTCACCGCGCTGCTCGCCGAACGGGCGGGGGCCACCATCTCCCCCACCGAGTGGTGGATGAGCACGGACCCGGGGGGCTCCTCGAAGGTGGCCGCCGCGCTGCGCGCGCTGCCCGACACCGACCCGGCCCAGGTCCAGGTGCGCGACGAGACCGCGCAGGACCTGGTCAACGACCCGCTGGGGGCGGGGCCGCAGTCCGCGCTGCTCGCCGTGACCGTGGTGGCCGCCGCGCTGGCGGCGGTCGGCTTCGCGGTCAGCGCGGCGGGCTCGCAGCGTGAACGGTCCGCGGAGTTCGCGGTCCTGCGGGCGCTGGGGGCACCGCGCCGCCGGCTGGCCCGGATGATCGCCGCCGAACAGGGCGTGCTGATCACCATCGCGCTGCTGGTCGGGCTGGCCCTCGGAGCCGCGCTGACCAGGGCCGTCGTACCACTCATCGTGCTGACCAGGCAGGCGGCCCAGCCGGTGCCCGAGGTCCTGGTGCAGCTGCCGGCCGGCCAGGTCGCCACTCTGCTGGCCGGGGTCGCCGCACTGCCGTTGCTGACCGTCGCGGCGATCGCGCTGCGCCGCGCCGACCCGGCGGTATCGCTGCGCCACCAGGGGGACAACTGACATGAGTGCCGACCAGAACCAGACTCCCGGAACCCCGGGGGGCACGGACAGGACCGGGGCCGTCGCACGGGGTGCGGCCTGCGCCCCCTGGATCCGTACGCGGCTGCGTACCGCTCCGGGCGCCGCGGCGGCGCTCGCGGGCCTGGTGCTGCTGACCTCGTTCCTCGCCGCCGCGTTCCCGCGTTCGGTGGAGGCGTACGAGACACGGGGGCTGCGGCACGACATCGTCTCGGCCTCACCGGCGCGCAGCATCCTGGAAGTGACATCGCCGCTCCCCGACCCCGAACTGGGCCCGGACATGCAGGACGCCGCGGTACGGGGCGCCGGGCTGGCCGAGGTCGACACGGCGCTGAAGAAGATGATGCCGGCGCCCATACGGCCCGACCTCCCGCGCTCCTCCTACGGGGTGCACACCACGGACCCCGCCGCCGCGACCGAGCGGTGGCTGGACCGGCCCAACGGGCTCGACCCTAAGCTCACCCTCGCCACCCCGTCGGGGCTCGACAAGCACAGCAGGCTGCGCTCCGGACAGTGGCCGAAGGCCCGGGGCGATGTCAGCGTGGACAGTCGGGAGGTGGAGGCCGCGGTCACCGCCGAGACGGCGTCCGCCCTGAAGATCAAGGTCGGCTCCACGATCGCGGTGCCCACCCGGAACGGTGAACCGCTGACCGTCCGTGTCACGGGCATCATCACCCCTCTGCGGCCCGCCGAGAGCTACTGGTCCGTCGAACCGCTGTTCAAGGCACCGGTGCTGACCCCGACACCCCCGACGCCGCGTGGCGGGAGTGAGCCGCTGTTCTTCTGGACGGCCGCGCTGCTGCTGCCGCAGGACGCCGCGCCCGCCCTGCTGGCCACGATGAACAAGCCCGAGGTGTACTGGCGCATCGCCCCGGACGCCTCGCGGCTCACCGGGCTCGACGTGGCCGGGCTCCGGTCCGCCGTCGCCTCGCTGGAGAGCGGACCGGAGCTGCTGAACGTGCGGGAGACCGTGGGTCCCACCGCGGCGCTCACCACCTCGCTGGACGACATCGTCCTCAGCCATTCGCAGATGCGGTCCGCGATCGGTCCCGTCGTGACGGTCGCCGGGGTCGGGATCGGGGCGGTCGCCGCCGTCGTCCTGCTGATGACGGGCGCCCTGATCGGCGGACGCCGCCACAGCGAACTGGCCCTGATGCGCTCGCGCGGCGGCTCCCTGCGGGGCATCGGCCGGCGCCTGTTCACGGAGACCGCGGTGACCGTGCTGCCCGCGGCGGCGCTCGGTCTGCTGCTCGCCGTACTGGCCGTCGGGCAGGCCCGGCTGTGGCCCGCGGTGACCGCCGCGGCGGTCACCGCCGCACTGGTCTGTGTCGCGCTGCCGCTCCGTACGACGTTGCAGCACATCCGGCCGCAACTGCACGGCGCCCGGGACGACATGATGACCGCCCGGCCCTCCCAGCGGCGCACCATCGCCGAACTGACCCTGCTGGTCCTGGCGATCGGCGCGGTCGCCGCGCTGCGCCGCCGGGGCACGGACGCGGGCGGCGGCACCGACCTGCTGGTCAGTTCGGCACCCGTACTCGTCGGGCTGATCGCGGCCCTCGTCCTCGTACGGCTCTATCCGCTGCCCCTCCGGCTGGCCTCGCGCCCCGTCGCCCGGCTGCGCGGTGCCATCGGCTTCCTGTCGCTGGCCCGCGCCGGGCGCGCCTCCTCCAGCGGCACACTGCCGTTGCTGGCGCTGCTGATCGCGCTGACCACGGCGGCGTTCGGCGGCTCGGTGCTGGCGGGGATCGGGGACGCCCGTGACGACGCGGCGCTGGCGGCGGTCGGGGCGGACGCGCGGATCAGCGGTCCGGACGGGCCTCTTCCGCTGCCGGACGGCCTCGCGGAGCGGGTGCGCAGGGTGGACGGTGTCGATGATGTGGCGGCCGTCCAGGTCGAGTTCGGCGTCGTGCTGCCGGCCGCCCCGGGCGACGGCGGGCAGAAGAAGACCGCCGCCCTGCTGGGCGTCGATCCCCAGTCGTACGCACGGCTGGCACGGGCCACGGGCCTGAAGTCCTTCCCCGCGCACCGGCTGAAGGCCACCGGCTCGGCGGCCCCGGTCCCCGAGGGCACGGATCCCTCGCGCGACCGGGTGCTCCCCGTGATCGCCTCGCCGTCGGTGGCCGAACGGCTGGGGAAGCGCGAACACAGCATCGACGCGCTCGCCGGGGACTTCAAGGTGAAGGTCGTGGGTGTCCAGCCGCTCACCTCGGCGGTGCCCAACACCGACTTCATGATCGTCAACAGCGCTTCGCTCACCGCGCGGCAGACCACGACACTGTTCGTCACGGGCTCGCAGCCGGACGCCGAGGAGCTGCGCGCGGCGACCCGGGACGCGGGCGGGGACATCGTCGTACAGCTGCGGTCCGAGGAGCGCGGGGCATACGTCGACAGCCCCATGCAGGAGGGCGCCGGGCAGATCTACGCGGCGGCCATCGCGGCGGGCGCCGGCTACGCGCTGCTCGCCGTGCTGCTGTCGCTGCTCCAGACCGCGCCGGAGCGCACCACGCTGCTGGCACGGCTGCGCACCATGGGGCTCACCACCCGCCAGGGCAGGCGGCTCCTCGCGTTCGAGGCGATGCCGCAGGCGCTGCTGGCCGCCGTCGGCGGTCTGCTCGTCGGCTGGGCGACCATCACCCTGCTGGCCCCCGGGGTGAACCTGGCCTCGCTGGCGATGTCCGGCACCGCCGGATCCGCCCCGCTCAACGTTTCGCTGCGTGCCGACCTCTGGTCGCTGGTGCTCCCGGCGCTCGGGGTGGTCGTTCTCGCCGCCTCCGTGGCGGGCGTCCAGGCCTGGTGGGCGAGCCGCCGCGGATCGATCACCGAACTCAGGGCAGGAGACTCCCGATGACGTCGTCCACCGAGACCACTCTGGCGGAACTCGAACAGCGGGCGGCGACCCGCCGGGACCGCCCCTCGTACGGGCATGACGCGCTGATCGCGTGCGACCGCCTGGTACGCATCTTCACCACGGACGGGGTGGAGGTGCAGGCCCTCCAGGGGCTCGATCTGCTGGTCACCGAGGGCGAGCTGATGGCTCTGGTCGGCGCGTCCGGCAGCGGCAAGTCCACGCTGATGAACATCCTGGCGGGCCTGGACGTGCCGACGGCCGGATCGGCGAAGGTCGCGGGCTGCGATCTGCTGTCGATGGGGCCGAAGGAGCGGCTCCGCTACCGCCGTGACGTGGTCGGGTTCGTCTGGCAGCAGACCGCCCGCAACCTGCTGCCGTACCTCACCGCGGTCCAGAACATCACGCTGCCGATGCAGCTGCGCGGCGGTGGCCGCAACCGCGAACGGGCCGCCCGCGCCGAGTCGTTGCTCCGGATGCTCGACATCGAGGACTGCCGGGACCGGCGGCCGCAGCAGCTGTCCGGCGGGCAGCAGCAGCGGGTGGCCATCGCGGTGGCCCTGGCCAACAACCCCTCGGTGCTGCTCGCCGACGAACCGACCGGCGAGCTGGACTCGGCCACCGGCGAGCAGGTCTTCGCCGCGTTCCGCCGTGCCAACGAGGAACTCGGCACGTCCATCGTGATCGTGACGCACGACCAGGCGGTGGCGAGCGAGGTACGCCGTACGGTCGCGATCCGGGACGGCCGTACGTCCTCCGAGGTGCTGCGCCGCACGGAGGTCGACGCGGCGACGGGCCAGGAGTCCCAGGTGGCCCGGGAGTACGCGATGCTCGACCGCGCGGGCCGCCTCCAGCTGCCCGCCGACTACACCGAGGCGCTGGGCATGGAGCACCGGGTGATGCTGGAGCTGGAGCAGGACCACATCGGCGTATGGCCGGACGCCCCGGAGGGCCCGGTCAAGTAGACCGGCGAGGCGGTCACGTACGCGACGGGACCACGCAGGACCAGCACGCCCGGTCAAGTGGGGCTGGCACCAGGGCGGTTCGAGGGGGTGGCCCGATGGTGACCGCCCGCGCGCGCTCGTAGCGTCGGACAGGTCATCAGCCCTGTTCCGAGGAGCATCATGCGCGTCACCTCCTTGTCCGTCGTCGGCCTGGCACTGGCCGGCCTGCTCGCGGGCGCGGTGCCCGCGGGCGCGGTGTCCGCGGGCCCCGCCGCCCCGACGCCCGCCGCGTCCCCGCGGCAGCGTCTGGACTGGGCCCCCTGCCCGGAGCGGTACGAGGAACTGAACGCGGCGGGCGGGCAGTGCGCCGAGGTCGCCGTGCCCCTCGACCACCGGGATCCCGGCGGCCGTACGATCCGGATCGCGATCTCACGCGTCAAGGCCGCGGACCCCTCCCGGCGCCGCGGCATCCTGCTCTCCAACCCGGGCGGACCGGGCGGGACCGGACTCGACAACACCCTGCGGCTGCGCCCGGCGCTGGGGGACGTGGCGGACCGCTACGACCTGATCGGCTTCGATCCGCGCTTCCTCGGCGACTCCACACCGATCGGCTGCGCCCCGGCGGCACCGGCCATGCCGCCGGGCCCCGTCACCTCCGCCCGCGCGGACTTCGAGAGGTCGGTCGCCTCCGCCCGTGACACCGCGCGCCGCTGCGGCCGGCACGGGGACAACGCCGCGCTGCTCCCGCACGCCTCCTCGCGCAATGTCGCCCGGGACATGGACGCGATCCGGGCGGCGCTGGGCGAGCGCGCGCTCTCGTACTACGGCATCTCGTACGGCGCCGATCTGGGCGCCGTCTACACCCAGCTGTTCCCGCGGCGGGCCGACCGGATCGTCATCGACTCCAGCACCGACCCGGCGGCCACCCAGTACGAGCTGTTCCGGTCGGCCGGGAAGCCGCTGGAGGAAGCCCTGGACGCCTGGGCGGGCTGGACCGCCCGGCACCACGGCACCTACGCGCTGGGCCGCACGGCCGCCGAGGTGCGGGCCCGGGTGGAGCGGCTCGTGGACGGAGCGGAGCGCCGCCCGGTGGCCATCGCCGGGACCCGCGTCGACGCGCCGGCCCTGCGGCTCGTCCTCCGGCAGCTGATCCAGCACGAGGAGTACGACGCGGGGCTCGCCGGTACGGTACGGGACCTGGTGGACGCGGCGGCCGGAAAGCCGGTCGAACCCGGCCCGGAACTGGCCGCGATGCTGGAGCTGCTCGCCTCGCCGGACCTGGCGGACAGCATGCTGGGCGGGGCGCTGTTCATGTGCGGGGACGGCGGCTGGCCGTCCGGCGGCTGGCCCGCGGACCCGGCGACCTACTGGCGCAACTCCCAGCGCAGCCGGGACCGGCAGCCCGTCTTCGGGCCGTTCGTGAACGGGATGATCGCTCCCTGCGCCTTCTGGGAGACCGAGCCGGCCGAGCCCGGGACGAGGATCGGCAACGGCGTACCGGTGCTGATGCTCCAGGCGCTGCGCGACAACAACGTCCCGTACGCGGGGGCGTTGGCCCTGCACCGCAGGCTGACCGGCTCACGGCTGGTGTCGGCGGACATCCGCTCGCACGGTGTCTACGGCCGCGGTGTCGACGGGCTGCGCCCGGTCCCCTGTGCCGACCGGGCCGTCAACGACTACCTGCGCGACGGCACGCTGCCGGCACGCGACATCATGTGCTCCGCGGACGGCGGTGTCAGCGTGGGCCGACGGTGAGGTCCAGGGTGCCGAGTCCACCGCTCGCCTCGCGGCGCAGGGCGGTGGAACCGTACGGGGTGCGCAGCCGGAGCCAGGTCCCCGAGGTGAGCAGCGATACGGGGAAGTCCCGGGCGGCCCGGAGGAAGCCGAGGGACTGGGCGGCGTGGACGGCGCGCAGCGGAAGCTCCGTGGCGCCGACCCGCCGGGACCAGATCTCCCGGCCGATGCGGTCGCGCTCGGCCCGGTTGCGGCGCCCCTCTGGCAGCGCCTCGTCGCGGCTGCGGAACTCCGCGACCGCGACGGTGAGCGCGGCGCGCAGGGCGAGTGGACCCGGCAGGCCGGGCAGCTCCCGCCAGGGGCCGCGCGGTGGCAGGACTCCGGTCCAGGGCGGCCCGGTCACGGCCTCGGGCAGACCGCCCGCGCCGCTGCCGGGGCCGGTCGCCGAACCGGTCCCGGCCGGCTCCCCGACGTCGAGCGTTTCGAGGAGTTCTCCGGCCGACACCGTGATGTCGAGCGTCTCGGGCCGGGCGAGCCGCGCCGTCCGGATCGCGAGGACCTCGAACGACGGCGGCCGGCCGAACACCGCCAGCGCGTCGCCGCCGCCCGCCTGCAACCGGACCGCGGCGGCCCGGTCGTAGTGGAGCAGCCGGCCGAGGAAGGCGGCGAGATCCGCCGCCTGACTCGGGTCGGCGAACCGCAGCGACCGCACGGGCACCGTCATGCTGCGGCGGGCTCCTCTGCCAGGTACTCCTGGAGGAAGAGCTTCTCCTCGGCGGAGATCCGCCGGGGCCGCTCCGCGGCCAGGTCGTACGGCACGACGACGGTCGACGCGCGCACGTACACCTGCTCGGGGTCCTTGATCTCGTACGAGATCGTCAGCGACGCGGCGCCGATCTTCGTGACCCACGACTCGACGGTCACCGGCGAGTGCCGGTGCACCAGCGGCCGTACGTAGTCGATCTCGTGCCTGGCCACGACGGACCCGCCCGCGAAGGACGGCGAGCCGTCCCCCGGCGCCAGCCGGAACATGAAGTCGATGCGCGCCTCCTCCAGGTAGCGGAGGAAGACCACGTTGTTCACATGGCCGAAGGCATCCATGTCCGACCAGCGCAGGGGGCAGCTGTAGATATGACGAGCCAAGACGATCAGCCTCGCGTGAGCTTCTTGTACGTGGCGCGGTGCGGGCGGGCCGCGTCCGCACCGAGGCGCTCGATCTTGTTCTTCTCGTACGACTCGAAGTTGCCCTCGAACCAGTACCACTTGGAGTCGCCCTCGTACGCCAGGATGTGCGTGGCGACGCGGTCCAGGAACCAGCGGTCGTGGGAGATGACCACCGCTGCGCCCGGGAACTCCAGGAGCGCGTTCTCCAGGGAGGACAGGGTCTCGACGTCCAGGTCGTTGGTGGGCTCGTCGAGGAGCAGCAGGTTGCCGCCCTCCTTGAGCGTCAGCGCCAGGTTGAGGCGGTTGCGCTCACCACCGGACAGGACGCCCGCGGGCTTCTGCTGGTCCGGGCCCTTGAAGCCGAACGCGGAGACGTAGGCGCGCGAGGGCATCTCGACCTGGCCGACGTTGATGTAGTCCAGCTCGTCCGAGACGACGGCCCAGAGGGTCTTCTTGGGGTCGATGTTGGCGCGGGACTGGTCGACGTAGGAGATCTTGACCGTGTCGCCGACCTTGATGGAGCCGGTGTCCGGCGTCTCCAGGCCCTGGATCATCTTGAACAGCGTGGTCTTGCCCGCGCCGTTCGGACCGATGACGCCGACGATGCCGTTGCGCGGCAGCGTGAACGACAGGTCGTCGATGAGGACCTTGTCGCCGAAGGCCTTGGAGAGGTTCTCGACCTCGACGACGATGGAACCGAGCCGCGGGCCCGGCGGGATCTGGATCTCCTCGAAGTCCAGCTTCCGCATCTTGTCCGCCTCGGCCGCCATCTCCTCGTAACGGGCGAGACGTGCCTTGGACTTGGTCTGCCGGCCCTTGGCGTTGGAGCGGACCCACTCCAGCTCTTCCTTGAGCCGCTTCTGGCGCTTCTCGTCCTTGCGGCCCTCGACCTTGAGGCGCGCCTGCTTCTTCTCCAGGTACGTGGAGTAGTTGCCCTCGTAGGCGATGGCGCGGCCGCGGTCGAGTTCGAGGATCCACTCGGCGACGTTGTTCAGGAAGTACCGGTCGTGGGTCACGGCGATGACGCAGCCCGCGTACTTGGAGAGGTGCTGCTCCAGCCAGTTCACCGACTCGGCGTCGAGGTGGTTGGTGGGCTCGTCGAGGAGCAGCAGGTCCGGGGCCTCGATGAGGAGCTTGCAGAGCGCCACACGGCGCTTCTCGCCACCGGAGAGGTTGGTGACCGGCCAGTCGCCGGGCGGGCAGCCCAGGGCGTCCATGGCCTGCTCCAGCTGGGCGTCCAGGTCCCACGCGTTGGCGTGGTCCAGGTCCTCCTGGAGCTTGCCCATCTCCTCCATCAGCGCGTCGGAGTAGTCCGTCGCCATGAGCTCGGCGACCTCGTTGAAGCGCGTGAGCTTGCCCATGATCTCGGCGGCGCCGTCCTGGACGTTCTCCAGGACCGTCTTCTCCTCGTCCAGCTTCGGCTCCTGCATGAGGATGCCGACGCTGAACCCGGGCGACAGGAACGCGTCACCGTTGGACGGCTGCTCCAGGCCCGCCATGATCTTCAGCACCGTGGACTTGCCGGCGCCGTTGGGCCCCACGACACCGATCTTCGCGCCGGGCAGGAAGTTCAAGGTGACGTCATCAAGGATCACCTTGTCGCCGTGCGCCTTGCGCGTCTTGCGCATGGTGTAGATGAACTCAGCCAAGAGAAACCGTCCGGCAGCAATAGAGGTGTGGGCAGATACACCCCATCTTGCCTGACGTCCATCCCCCAAAGGAAACCCGTCCGGTTCCCGGTACACGGCGGCCCCGGTACGCGGGTGGCGTACCGGGGCCGTTGATCAGCGCACCCGCACGGTGCGCGCATCCCTACTCACCGTCGGTGTGCGTCTTCTTCCGGCGCAGGAGGAACATCGCGCCGCCGCCGACGACCACCAGGACGATGGCGATGCCCGCGATCATCGGGGTGGTGCTGGAGCCGCCGGTCTCGGCGAGGTCGCCCTCGATCCCGGCCGAGCTGGTGCCGGTCGAGGCGGGGACGGGCTGCTTGGCGCTCTGGACGTCGATGCCGCCCTCGGTCTCCTTGGTGCTGCCGCTGGTGGCGCAGTCCAGGATGCCCTTGAAGTTCTTGGCGAACCCGCCGGGGCCGGTGATGGTGAAGTCGTACGCCTGGTCCTCGGCGACCGGGATGGTGACCGTCCTGGTGGCTCCGGGGGCGATGGTGTGCTCGAAGCCGGCCAGCTCGAAGGTGAACGGCTCGTCGCCCGGGTTGGCCGCGGTGATGTCCACGCCGCCCTTGGCGCAGTTCTTCTTCGCGGTGAGGGCGGGCAGCGCGCCCGTCTCGGCCCAGGTGGCGGTGGCCCGCGCGGAGACCGTGGACTCGCTGGACCCGGCCAGGATCTGGGTCTGGCTCCGGGTCACCCCGGCGAAGGCCCGGCCCACCGGCACGGAGGTGGTGGTCTGGACGGTCAGCGAGGCGGAGCCGTCGGCGGCGTCCTTCGGTATGTCGAAGTACAGCCGGGCCCCGTCGGCCGCCGCGGTGACGGGCTTGCCCGCCTCGTCGGTGACCTTGATGCCGCTGGCCGCGGCGTCGGCGGTGGGCGCCACGGAGACCTGGTCCGCGTCGGTGCGGACCACGACCGGCCCGAGCCGCTGCCCGGCCCGGCCGGAGACCGCGGCGGGGTCCAGCGTCAGGGACGCCTTGGGCTCGGCGACGTTCCTGGCGTGGCTCTCCAGCCAGTCGGCGAGCTTCTCGGCCTGCTTGTCGGAGGCTTTGACCTCGGCGTCGTCCGAGTAGCGCCAGATGGCCACCTGGGTGCCCGCCGCCGCGGTCCGCTCGGTGAGCGGTCCGGTGCCGGCCTCCTCGGCGAGGGCCGCGAGGTCGTCGACCTGGGGGTAGGAGTGCTGGAGGATCCAGCGGATCTTGCCGGCGTTCTTGTTGGCGCCCAGCGAGGTCTGGGCCCAGGGGGTCTCCAGATACTTCGCCTGGTCCTGCGTGGGGTTGTGCACGTCGATGCAGTACGTCTTGAGCTTGCCGCCGCCGTCGACGGTCATCTCGAAGAGCCCGGCGGGCAGCTGCTGCGTCCGGTCCGGCCGGCCGTCCCGGCCCTCCACATGGAGCACGGCGCTGTCGAAGGTCTTCAGCCCGTCCAGGGTCGCGGTCGCGCCGCCCGGGTGCTGGGGTACCGCCTCGGCCGCCGCTCCGCCCGCGCCGGCCAGGGTGCCGGCCGCGAGGAGGCCGGAGACCAGCGTCGCCGCGCCCAGCCGGGCGAACCCACGGCGATGCGCTCTCCCCCTCCCCCCCGCTCTGCCCTGACCGCGGTGCACGGCGGTCGCATCGGACGGCAAGGTGGACGCTGAAGACGCAGAAAACACAGAATTCCCCTCCGGGCGGGACCTCGCGCAGGGTGCGCGTGTGGGGAATGCCCCGCCAGCAGACTCAAGTGCCCCGTGAGTACTGAGGAATCCTAGGGAACGGGATCAGGTACAGTCCCCCGTCCCGGCCTTCGGCAACCATTCCGAATCGGAATCGTTATCGCCGCCATCACCCCGCTCACCTGCCATTTCAGGACACCGAAGCCAACTCGGCGGCCTGTTCCCGGCTCTCCGGCGAGGGGGCCCCGCCCGCCTCCGCGCCGCCCCCTGCGGGTGCCGGACGGACCGTCAGCGAGGGCTCCTCCCGCACCGCTCGGCGGAACGCGGCGGTCCCCCGGCCCAGGTCATGCCCCACCGCCACGGCCTCGATGTCCACGAAGGTGCGGCGCCGGCCGTCCCGTTCCTCCTCGCGCACCTTCAATCGGCCGTGCACGAGAAGGGGTTCGCCGACCGATACCGATCCGGCCAGATTCGACGCGAGCGCCCGCCATGCCCAGACCGTGTAGAAGCTGGTGTGCCCGTCCGCCCAGTGCTGCTTCTCCCGGTCCCAGCGGCGCGGTGTCGCGGCGAACCGGAACCGCGCCATCGGGCCGGTGGCCGTCTCCCGGAACTCCACGCCCGTGGCGGCGTTTCCCACCACGGTCACCAAGGTCTCGTTCATGTCCGTCCCCCGTCTTCGCCGTCATCACGCCGTTGCGCGTGCTGACTTCATGGTGGACGGAAGCCGGGAAACGTGCCGGAGCCTGTGGACTACCGGCCGGTTGTGGAGAACTCCGTCACCGCCACGTAGCGCTCCCGCACCTCGCGGTAGCGCACCAGCTCCGCCGCCACGGGGTCCAGCACCCGGGCCCGCCCGCAGCCCGCCGCGGCCTCGCGCAGCCGCCGCTCCGCCTCCTGCCCGTACCGCCGCGCCGGTCCCCTGGCGGCCGCCGCGCAGGACCACTCCACCAGCGGCCCCCCGACGACTCCGGCCAGCATGATCAGGGCCGGGGTGACCAGGCCCGGCTCCAGGACTCCGACGATCTGGCCGAGCAGCCACAGTCCGCCGAAGATCTGGAGCAGGGTCATCGACGCCTGGGCCAGCACCGCGGCGGGCCACCACCGCGGGCGCGGCGGCCGTCCCCCGCGCACGCTCGGCGGCAGACCGGAGCCCGTGTCCCGGTCCCCCGCGCCCCCCGTCCGGCCCGGCGGGGCCGCCGTGCCGGCCGCTCCCGCCCTCACCGCCAGTTCGTCCAGCGCCTCCGGCAGCCCCCGCGCCCCGCTCACCGCCGCCTCGCGCACGGCCTGCGCCCAGGGGTCGGGCAGCCCGGCGGCGGCCTCGTCCGCGACGGTCCGTACCGCCTGCTCGACCCGCTGCCTGGCGGTCAGTTCCTCCTCCGGCGGAGCCAGCACCTGCGCCATCCGGTCCCGGCTGCCCGGCCGCCGGGCCGATTCGTACCAGCGCCAGAGCCGCAGCCACGGTGTCCCGCACGCCCGCCCGGCGTTCCTGCGCCACTCGCGTTCCGCGGCCTGTCCGGCGGCGGACGCCCCGACGGCCTCCGCGAGCCGGTCGGCGAACTCCTCCCGGGCCCGCTCGCCGAGCCCGGCCCGCCCCTCCGCCACGTACACCGGCCTCAGCCGCGCCGCGGCGGCGTCCACATCGGCGGAGAGCCTGCGCGCGGCGGCGGTGCGTTCCTGGACGAACCGGCCGAGCACCTCGCGCAGTTCGCCCACGCCGTCGCCGGTGAGCGCGGACAGGGACATGACGGTGGCACCGGGTTCGCCGTGCTCCCCCAGGGCCATCCCGTCCTCGTCCAGCAGCCGCCGCAGATCGTCGAGGACGAGGTCGGCGGACTCGCCGGGCAGCCGGTCGATCTGGTTGAGGACGACGAAGGTGACCTCCGCGTGCCCGGCCAGCGGGCGCAGATAGCGTTCGTGCAGGGCCGCGTCGGCGTACTTCTCCGGGTCGACGACCCAGATCACCGCGTCGACCAGCGCCAGCACCCGGTCCACCTGCTCGCGGTGGCCGGCCGCAGCCGAGTCGTGGTCGGGCAGGTCCACCAGGACGAGCCCCTGGAGCGCCTCGTCGGCCTCCGTGCCGCCCTGCTGCGGCCTGCGCCGCAGCCGCCCGGGAATCGCGAGCCGGTCCAGCAGCCCGGCGGCGCCGTCGGTCCAGCTGCACGCGATCGGCGAGGCGGTCGTCGGCCGGCGCAGCCCGGTGTCGGAGATCTGGGCGCCCGCGAGCGCGTTGAACAGGGTCGACTTCCCGCTGCCGGTGGCTCCGGCGATGGCGACGACGGTGTGCCGGGAGGAGAGCCGCTGGCGGGCGGCGGCCTCGTCCAGTACCCGTCCCGCCTCGGCGAGGGTGGCCCGGTCGAGGCGGGCCCTGGAGAGTCCGACCAGTTCGCGCAGGGCGTCGAGCCGGGTGGGCAGCGGGCCGCCCGGCGCCCCGTACGCCTCGACCTGGGGCCGGACATCGTCGTCCGGCGCGCTCCCGGGCCCGGCGTCCACGGGGACGACGGCCACCGCGCGCCGGGCGATGAGCCCGTCGTCCCAGCGCCCGTCTGCGCTCCGCGGCCCCCCGTCCGCGTCCTGCCGCCCCTGGTCCGGCACGGGCTCATGGCCCGGTTCGGCCTTACCGTCCCGCTCCCGTCCCCGCTCCTGGTCCGGCTTCCGGTCCTGCCCCTGGTCCTGCCCCGTGACGGCGGTCATCGCTGCCACCTCTCCTTCTGCAGTAGGGAAAGCGCGGCGATCAGTTCGGCCTGTGGCTCGGGGGCGACGTCGAGCGCGTCGAGCGGGGCCAGCCGCCGGTCGCGTTCACCGTTCAGCACCTGGTCGAGATAGCGGGTGAGCAGCACCCCGCCCTTGTCCCGGAGCCGCAGCGCGCCCTGTGCGCCGATGCGTTCGGCGAGCTGCTCCCCCGCGGTGCGGGCCCGGCGCCCGCCGAGGAGGGCGGCCGTCAGCAGCGCGGCCACCGTCTCGGGGTCGGGTGCGGCGTTGCGTTCCAGCAGCCGTACCTCTTCCTCCGCCAGCTCTTCGAGCACACGCCGCCAGCGCCGTACGGCCATGGAGATCCGGCCCTCGATGTCCTCGGCGGGGCCCCATCCCCCGGCCTCCCGGCCGGCGGTCCCGAAGTGGAAGAGCCCGGCGGCCGGTTCGCGCCGCCAGGTCGTACGGATCTGCTCGTCGGCGGCGGCCACGGCGCACCGCAGGAGTGCGGCCAGGCTGTCCACCAGCGCTTCCAGGAGCTCCCCGGCCGAGCTGTACAGCGGAAAGCCGCGCCACCGGGTCCGCGCGTCCCCGGCCAGCACGGCGCCGCTCTGGAGCCGTCGGCGGATCCGGGACTCCTCCTTGCGGTAGGCCTCCTCGACCACCCCGGTCAGCCGCACCGCCGCCGCGTGCTGGGCGGCGACGGCCCCGGCCAGCCCGGGGACCCGTACGTTCAGCGATTCGATGACCCCGGACGCCGTACGCCCCACGGCCTGCTGCCGGGCGGCCGGGTCCTGGGCGCGGTGGGTGAGCCAGGCGCGCAGCGGGGCCACGGCGGTGGTGGGCAGGAGTCCGCTGCCGCCGCCCGCGGACTCGGGCAGCTCGGGGATGGTGAAGCGCGGCACCTCCCCCAGGCCCGCCCGGGTGAGCAGGGCCGCGTACTGCCGGGAGACCTCGACGCTCACCTGGTGCGGCACCCGGTCCAGGACGGTGACGAGGGAGGCGTCGTACTCCTTGGCGGTGCGCAGCAGATGCCAGGGCACGGCGTCGGCGTAGCGCGACGCGGTGGTCACCATCACCCAGACGTCGGCGGCGCAGATGAGTTCGGCGGCGAGGACCCGGTTGCGTACGACGAGGGAGTCGATGTCGGGGGCGTCGAGCAGCGCGAGTCCGCGCGGCAGGCTGGCCGCGGTCTCCACCCGCAGGACGGTCCCCTCCTCGTCGCCGCCCGCCGCGAGGTCGTCGAGCCCGTCCGGGTCCGGGGCCCGGCCCGGCGGCAGCCAGATCCGGGTCAGCTGCGGGAGCACGCGTACCCCGGCGAACCAGTGGTGGTCGTCCGGGTGGCAGATGAGCACCGGCGTCCGCGTGGTGGGCCGCAGTACCCCGGCCTCGCTGACCCGGCATCCCACGAGCGAGTTGACGAGCGTCGACTTGCCGGCCCCGGTGGATCCCCCGATGACCGCGAGCAGCGGCGCCTCGGGGTCCTTCAGCCGTGGCACCAGGTAGTCGTCGAGCTGCGCGAGCAGTTCCAGCCGGGTCTGCCGGGCGCGTGCCGTCCCGGGAAGCGGGAGTGGAAGACGCACGGCGGCGACACGGTCGCGCAGGGCGGAAAGTGCGTCGATGAGCTGAGGCCGTGCGTCCATGGTCGCCACATGCGAAGAATGCCCAATTTTGAAGCCTTTTTGAAGCGTATCGACACCTCTGCGCGGCGGTTCCACCCTCCGGACAGAGGGGACGAGTAGGACGCAGGCATAACGACTGCACAACACCCGTGGCGTCAGACGCCAAAAGCGGTGCATGAATCGCACCTACCTGCGATTATCGGTTCGCTTCACCGAACCTCCACATCGTGCCACGCAGGTGAAGCAACCGGGTCGAGGGGATCGGAGCCCTATCCTTGTCCCGGCAAGGCCACGGAACCGATCGATCAAGGACTCCGGGCCGTCGAGGCCACCGCCCGGCCCCCGTAGCTCAGTGGATAGAGCAGGCGCCTTCTAAGCGCTTGGCCGCAGGTTCGAGTCCTGCCGGGGGCGCATTGCCCGCATCACCCTGAGGCCCTCCGTCCCGGAGGGCCTTTTCGCCGTCAGGGGCACGCTAGCGAGCGCACCGTAGTGACGGCGTTAAGGAAACCTGGCAGCTCCCTCCCGCACGTCGGCGTCGGCCCGCCCTCCGCTCCGTACGTCAGCGCGGCCCCGTGCTCCGCTCCGCGCAGTCGGCCAGTACCGGAAGGGCCCTCTCCAGATTGCCGTGTCCGTCGGCGAACGGGAGGCGCAGATGGTGGCGGAAGCCGTCGACCGCGGAGAAGGCGGGGCCGGGGACGATGAGGACGCCCGCGCGGCGGGCGAGTTGGGCGGTGGCCTCGGCGTCCGCGCCCGGGACCTCCACCCAGAGGGCGGAACCGCCCGCCGGGCGCTCCCAGCGCCAGCCGGGGGCGTGGGCGAGGAGCAGGCGCTCGGTCTCCGCGAGACGGTCGCGCAGCTGGGAGCGGCGGCGGGCGCGGGCCTCGGGCAGTTGCCGGAGCAGGCGCACGGCGAGCATCTGGTCCACCACCGGGCAGGACAGGTCGACGGACTTCTTGATGTCCGCCAGCCGGTGGACGACGGTGGCGGAGGCACGGATCCAGCCCACCCGCAGGCCGCCCCAGAACAGCTTGGACAGGGTGCCGATCGTCGCCGTGGCGTCGGCCGGCAGCCGCGGGGCCAGGGAGACGGGGGCGTCGTCGTGGCGCAGGGTCAGTTCCGCGTACGCGTTGTCCTCCACCGTGTACACCCCGTGCTCGGCCAGCGCCGCCGCCCAGCGCAGCCGGGTGTCCTCGTCCATCCCCCGGCCCGTGGGGTTGTGCACGGACGGCTGCAGATAGACCAGGCGCGGCCGGACCCGGCCGGCCAGCCGGGCCAGCGCCGCCGGGCCGTCGCCGTGCGGGGACGCGGCCGGGAGCGGGACGAGGCGGGCGCCCCGCGACCGCAGCGCCTCCAGGGCGCCGCGGTACGTCGGGTCCTCGACGACCACCGTGTCCCCGGGCTCGACCAGCCCCTGGGTGATCAGCCAGACGGCCTGCTGGGACCCGGCGGTGACCAGGATCTGGTCCGGGGAGGTGGGCAGGCCGGCGGAGCGGTGGTACCCGGCGATGGCCTCGCGCAGCTCCGGCAGCCCGTACGGAAGGTAGCCGTCACCGGCCAGCGCGGGGCCGAGGTCCCGGGCGGACAGGGCGCCGACCGCCGCCGCGACCGCGGGCAGGCCGTCCAGCGCCCCGCTGGACAGGTCGATGCCGCTGTCCCTGGTCCCGAAGCTCGCCAGGCGCCCCTCGGTCGCCGGTTCGCCCACCGCCCCCGACGCCCGCAGCCGGGACCCGCTGCCGTGCCGGCTCTCCAGCCGGCCCTCGGCCTCCAGCATCCCGTAGGCGGCCGTCACCGTGCTGCGGCTGACGCCGATCGCCGCCGCCAGGGCGCGCTGCGAGGGCAGCACGGTGCCGGGGGCGATGTCCCCGCGCTGCGCCAGCTCGCGCAGCGCGTCGGCCAGCAGCCGCGGCAGCGCCCCCGTACCCCCTTTGGACCAACCGGTGAGCAGACGCGACAGACGGGTGGGAGGAATCCGGTCCATACGCCCATCATCCCGCTCCGCAGGCCACTTGCCCTCAAGTGGTGTGTGCCGCCCCCGGGTGCCGCGCGCAGGATCGAGGGACCGTTCGTTCGAAGGAGAAAGAACATGGCGACCGTCGTGCTGGTCGGGACCCTGGACACCAAGGGGACGGAGTACACATGGCTCGCGACGCGGCTGCGGGCGTCCGGATGCGATGTGGTGACCGTCGATGCCGGGGTGATGCCGCTGCCGGACGGGACACCCGCCGGTGATGTCGAAGCCGCCGCCGTCGCCCGCCGCGCCGGGCACGACCTGGCGGCGCTGCGGGCCGCCGGGGACCGCGGCGCGGCGGTGTCGGCCATGGCCGAAGGGGTGGAGCTGGTCGTCGGCGATCTGCACCGCGAGGGCCGGCTGCACGCGGTGCTGGCGGTGGCCGGCAGCGGCGGCTCGTTCATCGCCGCGCGGGCCATGCGGGCGCTGCCCGTCGGTGTGCCGAAACTGCTGGTGTCGACCATGGCCGGCGGGGACGTGTCCCCGTACGTGGGCAGCAGCGACATCACCATGATGTACAGCGTGGTCGATGTGGCGGGCATCAACTCCGTGTCGTCCCTGATCCTGGGCAACGCGGTGGCCGCCGCCGCCGGGATGGCCGCCCACCACGAGCGGAGCCTGACCCGTCCGCGCGCCGAGGGCCGCCCGCTGATCGGGGCCAGCATGTTCGGTGTCACCACACCGGCCGTCGATGCCGCCCGCCGCCGGCTGGACGAACTCGGCTACGAGGTCCTGGTCTTCCATGCCACCGGTGCGGGCGGGCAGGCCCTGGAGAAGCTCGCCGCGGGCGGCTTCCTGGCCGGGGTCCTGGACCTGACCACCACCGAACTCGCGGACGAGCTGGTCGGCGGGGTGCTGAGCGCCGGCCCCGGCCGGCTCACCGCCGCGGGCCGGGCGGGCATTCCCCAGGTGGTGGCCCCGGGAGCGCTGGACATGGTCAACTTCGGGGCCCGGGAGACGGTCCCCGAGCGCTTCGCCGGACGCCATCTGCTCGTGCACAACCCGACCGTCACGCTGATGCGCACCACGGCCGACGAGATGGCGCGGCTCGGCACCTCCATCGGGCACAAGCTGGCCGCGGCGGACGGACCCGTCGCGTTCCTCTGGCCGCTGGGCGGCGTCTCCGCCGTGGACGCGCCCGGCGGGCCCTTCCACGACCCCGCCGCCGACGAGGCCGCTCTGGCCTCCCTGCGGTCGGCGCTGGAGGGCAGCACCGTCGACCTCCAGGAGATCGACGCCCATCTCAACGACCCGGCCTTCGCCATTGCCGCCGCCGACCACCTCCACCGGCTGATCACCGCCGCCGACCGCCCCGCCGCGGACGCCTGAGACCGCAGGCGCGCCGCGCGCACCGCGGAAGACACCGCAGACACCGCAGACACCGCAGACACCGAACAGGAGCCCCCTCGTGGACCGCAAGCAAGCCCTGAGCCGTCTGACCGCCCAGGTCAGCGCCAAGAAGCCCGTCATCGGCGCAGGCGCCGGGACCGGCCTGACCGCCAAGTGCGCGGAGGCCGGCGGGGTCGACCTGCTGATCATCTACAACTCCGGCCGCTACCGGATGGCCGGGCGCGGCTCCCTGGCGGGTCTCCTGCCCTACGGCGACGCCAACGCCATCGTGCTGGAGATGGCCGGGGAGGTGCTTCCCGTCGTACGGGAGGTGCCGGTGCTCGCCGGGGTGTGCGGCACCGACCCCTTCCGGATCATGGGCAACTTCCTCGACCAGTTGAAGGCCGTCGGCTTCACCGGCGTACAGAACTTCCCCACGGTCGGGCTGTACGACGGCACGTTCCGGGAGAACCTGGAGGAGACGGGCATGGGCTTCGGCCTGGAGATCGACATGATCCGCCAGGCCCATGAACGGGAGCTGCTGACCGCCCCCTACGTCTTCGACCCCGACCAGGCCGCCGCCATGGCCTCGGCCGGCGCGGATGTACTCGTCCCCCACGTCGGGCTCACCACCAAGGGCGCCATCGGGGCCACCACCGCCCTCACGCTCGACCAGGCTGCCACGGCCGTACAGGAGATGCACGACGCCGCCAAGCGCGTCAATCCGGACATCATCGTGCTCTGCCACGGCGGGCCGATCGCCGAACCCGAGGACGCCCGCTACGTCCTGGAGCACACCTCGGGCATCGCCGGGTTCTTCGGCGCCTCGTCCATGGAGCGCCTGCCCACCGAGCGCGCCGTCACCGAACAGGCCCGCGCCTTCAAGTCCCTCCCGATCGGCTGAGCACCGAGCACGCCCGCTCCCCGGTCCCACCCGAAGCCCGGCCGCCCCACAGGGGGTGGCCGGGCTTTCCGCTGCCCGGCAGGTGCCGTTCCGGAATTCGCTGACGGCTCCCCTTTCCCGAGGCAGAACCATCCCGCACAGGACGACCCGGAATTCATGAATACCCACCGGTAGCGAATTTCTCTCCACAACAGCCAGTATTCTCCGCACAGTTGTACCGGCGGTAATATCCGCAGCCTCCCGGTGGACTGCACGGACATCAAAGACCAGGTCAAGAACTCCCGTGCCGCAACGTCGAATTCCGGACCCCGTACGGCCACTTTTCCGCCCCGTCACCGACACGCCAACAGCTCTTCCCAACGATGGGGTTGACACCGGAAGTTGGTCTAGTCCAACTTAGTGACACACAGGTTCGGCGGGGCGACGGCCGCTGTCCGGGCCTCTGCCGTACGAACAAACCAGCAGGCCAGCAGTGTGAGTTGGCCACGCGTGCCGACGACGACGTCGACGACGCGTGTCCGTTTCCCGTACCGCGGCCTGTGCTGGGCACCAAGCACAGGAGGGGGAAGAGCCGGTCCGTCCTCACGACGTACCACTCCCGCACCGCACCGCGGCACCACCACACGACTCTCGTCCTCGGACGGCGAATTTTCCCCGTCCCAACCCGGGATGGTCCGAGGAAGAGGATCCGCCGGACAGCATTCCGGCCCGACAGCTGAACCCACCCGCAGCGAGTGAATCAACGGCAGCCGGCCGTGAGTTCACTGCGCCCTGAAGCGGTCACGGGAAGCCGTTCCCACTGAAGCCGAATCTCCCACTCAGCCGTTCTCCGCATAGCCGTCTTCCCACCCGTGGAAGCGGTTCTCCGCGCCGATTCCAGCGATGCCACGCGCCGTCGGCGCGAGCCGCCGGAGACCGGCGGGTCCGCTCATCCACAGCACTTTCGAGTCCTGGAGTGATTGCATGCCGACGCCCGACCCCTATCTGCATCGAGCCGCATCGGACATCCCGTACTTCAGTGCGGACACCGAGACGTATCTCGCCCGGACCCCGCTGCGGGAGCTCCGCAAGTCCCGGGAGCTCCGCGTTCTGTCGGAGGAGGACTTCGCCTTCTGGCAGACGTACGGATACGTCGTCGTGGAGCAGGCGATACCCGCCGCCGCGGCGAAGCGGCTGCTGGACTTCACCTGGGACTTCCAGGGGCTCGACCCGGAACGGCCGGAGACCTGGTACTCCGACCGGGAGTTCCGTTCGGATCTGGACCGGGAGCTGCACATCTACGGATTCGTCGAGGCCTACCACCACCAGCTGATCTGGGACAGCCGCCAGAACCAGCGCGTGTACGACGCGTTCGTCGACGTCTGGGACTGCGAAGAGCTGTGGGTGACCCTGGACCGGCTCAACCTCAACCCGCCGAACATCAAGGACCGTGACCGTGCGCACATCGCGCCCACGGACAAGGGGTTCGACATCGAGCTCCACTGGGACGTCGACACCACCCTCGGTGTGCTGCCGCAGCGGGTCCAGGGAATCATCGCGCTGAAGGACACCCAGCCTGACGAGGGCGGATTCCAGTGCTCGCCCGAGCTGTTCCGCCGGTTCGACCAGTGGAAGGCCGTACAGCCGGCGGACCGGGACCCCATCAGGCCCGACGCCGACCGGGCGGAGTTCCCCGTGGTCCGGCCCGCGCTCAAGGCCGGCGACCTGCTGATCTGGAACGGCCTGCTCGCGCACGGGGTGGCCCGCAACACCTCGGAGCGCGGGGTGCGGGCGGTTCAGTACCTCTCCATGATGCCCGCCCTGGAGTCGGACGAGGAGCTGACCCGGTCCCGGGTCGACTCCTGGCGCCACCTCAGCACGCCGGACTGGAACAAGACGCTGGTCGGGGACGCGACGAAGCACGAATCCCTCAGGTACGGCACTGCCACCCTGAACGGTCTCGGCGCGAAACTCCTGGGGCTCGAATCCTGGCACGGGAAGAAATCCGCGGCGGATTCCGGAGCGGGTTCCGAAGCGGATGCCGGAGCGGGTTCCGGAGCCGAAGCCACGGCCGTGGCCGAGGTCATCGCCGAAGCCGAGGTCATCACCGAAGCCGAGGTCATCACCGAAGCCGAGCGGTCGACGGGAGAGCCGACATGCGTAAAGTCTGCCTGACCCTTCCCACCAACAGGCCGTGCTCGCCGACGATCTCGGCGGTCGGCGCCGAGGCCGCCCACGCGGCCGAGCACTTCGACGTCGAGGTGCACCTGCTGATCCTCGACTCCTCCGACGAGCACACGCGCGCCGAACACGCCGGGGCCGTCGCCGCTCTGCCCGGCACTGCGAACGTGGTCGTACACCATCTCGACGAATCGGAACAGCGGGACTTCCTGCGGCGCGTGATCGAACGCGCCGAGGTCACCAAGCCCCAACTGCTCCTCGATCTGATGCTTCCGGCCGAGGTCTCCTACGGCGCCTGCACCAATCGCGCGTTCCTGATCGCCGCCGCGCTCGGCTGCGAGTCGATTCACCGCAGGGATTCCGACAGCAGTTATCAGGTCCTGAACGGCGAGCCGGTATTTCCCGTTCACCACGAGATCCTGTCCCTCGGCCTGCGTGCGGGCGACGCGGTCGCCGGGGTGTCCGAGGCCGAGCTGGAGCCGTCGCAGGCCGATCGGACGGTGTCCATGGTGGGCAGTTCCTTCGTGGGTGAACTGTCCGTGGACATCAGCGAGATCCAGCGGCTCGACCGCGATGTCTATCACGACGTCGTCAGCCTGTGGGCGCCGGCCCGGTGGTCGGACGAGGAGAAACGGCACCTGGTCGACGAGTCCTTCCGCGGGGCCGGCACGGAGGAGTTCGTGCGGGACCGCTCGACCCTGACCACGGTCGATCCCATGCGGGTGGACATGTGCAACATCGCTTTCCACCACGAGGTGTACGAGCGGATGCCGCTGCCGCCCGCCACCAATACCATCGGCAGCGACTACTTCCTCATGCATGTGGTCCATGACGCCCGGCTGCCCGGCGTCCTCCACAACCGCAACATCGTGAACTTCTACACCGCCGAGCGCAGGACCGATTCCGGTTTCATGGCTTACCAGTTGCGGTTCACGAAGTTCTTCCTCTCGATGCTCTACTTCAATGTCATCTACGACCGGATGGCGGCGGCCGGGGAGTCCCTGCTCGACGACCGGGGCCACCTCCGCGTGGCCACGATCACCGAATTCATCAGGGAAAGCACCCGGTCGACCAGGGACGAGAACGTGGAGCGGCTGAAGAGCCTCGACCGTTCCTACCGGAAGCTCGGCGGCAGATACGCGGAGTTCGCGGACGCCCTGGCCCTGCACGGCCCGCGTCTGCTCGACGAGGCCCAGGCCGACATCGACGACTTCGCCCTGCTGACCGAAGCATGGCGGCCACTGGTGCGCGCGAGCCGGTCCACCGGCCTCGACCGGACGGTCCGGTAGACGGGCCATGGGCAATTTACTCATGTACGCGACCGCAGAGATACCGACGACCTCACGGATGCGCGCCGCGCTGGCCGCCGCCACCGATGACCGGATCATCTTCGATCTCGCCGGGATCGAAGGACAATACGACGCACTGATACGGGAGTTGCCCGGGATCTCCGTGCGCTTCGCCATGAAGGCCTGCCCGGTGGACGAGGTGCTGGCCGCCCTGGCGGGCCGGGGATCCGGCTTCGACGCGGCAAGTCCGGAAGAGATCGCACAGGCGATCGCAACCGGTGTGCCGCTCGACACCATTCATTACGGCAACACCATCAAGTCCGACCACAACATCGCCGATGCCTACCGGCTCGGCATCCGGGACTTCGCGACGGACAGCCTGGAGGACGTGACGGCGATCGGCGTCCACGCGCCGGGCTCCCGGGTGTTCTGCAGGCTCGCCACCAGCGGGGACGGGGCCCTGTGGGGCCTCAGCAAGAAGTTCGGCTGCTCGGGCGCGGACGCGGTACGGGTGATGGAGAAGGCCCGGGACACCGGACTGACCCCGGCGGGCCTGTCCGTTCACGTCGGTTCGCAGCAGATGACGACCGAAGCCTGGCAGAGCGCCTTCGAAAGCCTCGCCGATGTGCTCACGGCACTGAACCGGCGGGGAATCCTCCCCGACCACATCAATCTCGGCGGCGGTCTGCCCGCACTCGGCTACCGGGACATGAGGGGAATTCCTCTCGATCCGCCGCTGGACAAGATATTCGCCGTGATCCGGGAGGGCATGGAGCACCTCCGGGCCGTGTCGGAATCCGCCCTGGAATTCGTCATGGAGCCGGGACGCCATCTGGTGGCCGATCACGGAGCCATCCGGGCCCATGTGTCCCGGATGTCCACGCGGCAGCAGCTGGACGGTGAACGGCAGCACTGGCTGTATCTGAGCTGCGGAAAGTTCAACGGGCTCTACGAGATGGACGCGTTGCAGTACAGGCTGGTGTTCCCGTCCCACGACGGTGCGGAACACGTGCCCGCCGTCATCGCGGGCCCCACGTGCGACAGCGACGACGCCTACGTACAGACGGACAGTCCCGTTCGTGTGCCCGAGGAGGTCGCATCGGGCGATCCGGTCTGGATCCTCTCCTGCGGCGCCTACGCGACCAGCTATACGACGCGGGGATTCAACGGGTTCCGCCCGCTCCCGTACACCTGGGCATCCGATGGACGCCCCGGCCGGAAGGGGCCCGGGTAGGTGATCCACGACATGCGCGTACGGCATATCGCCGACAGCGACTGGGACGGCATCGTCGCCCTGGAATCCAGCGCCTACACCGACAGTTCGCTCACCGAGGGGCGTGCGGCACTGGAGTCCAGGGCGCAGGCCTCGCCGGCCACCTGCTTCGTGCTGGACCACGGCGGGCGGATCACCGGATATGTGCTGTCCCTGCCCTATCCGAGATTCCAGTATCCGGAACTGACCCGCGGTGAGGAAGTCATCTTCCACTCGCGCAACCTGCATCTGCACGACATCGTCATCGACGAGGAATTCCGTGGCCGGGGGCTGGCGAGAGGACTTCTCCACCACCTCACGGTGACGGCCGGAGCGAAGACGTACGAACACATCTCGCTGATTTCCGTCGGGGACAACGAGACCTTCTGGGCGGCCAACGGATTTCACGCCCACCCCGATGTCCCGCTGCCCCGGAGTTACGGCGCCACCGCCGTATACATGTCCAGGGCGGTACAGGGCGGCCGAGCCGGCAGTTCGGCGCCTTTCCCCGATCCGCTGCCCGGGTCCCCACCGCACCACGAAGTAGGTTGATTCACATGTTTCGCGTTCGCGATCCATTCCGCCGCGCACAGTTGGCGATCGCAGCGTTGTTCTGTCTGCTGGGGTTCCAGTACGCCACCTGGGCGGCCCGGCTCCCCACGCTCAAGACGGAACTCGGCCTGAGCGAGGCGGAGCTGGGCCTGCTGCTGATGGCCTGCGGCGCGGGCGCGGCGGCGTCGTTCCCCCTCGTGACCGTACTCATGCGGCGCATGGGCTCGCGGCGGCTGGCGCTGGTGTCGTCCCTCTGCCTGGGCGTTCTTCTGCTGGCCCTGGCCGCCGCGCCCACCTATCCGGTCGCCCTGCTGATCATCTGTCTGGACGGCGTCGCCGTCGGCTGTCTGAACGTCGCGATGAACGCGCAGGGCGCCGCCCTTGAGGTCGAGCACCAGCGCACCACCATGTCCCGGCTGCACGCGACGTTCAGCGCCGGGTCGCTGCTGGCGGCGCTCCTCGCCTCCGGGATGCATCTGTGGACCGCGGACCTGGCGGCACACTTCGGCGTGGCCACCGTCGTCCTGCTGCTCCTGGCCGGATACTCCTGGCCCGGACTGCTGACGGCGGACCAGCAGGAGCCCGCGAAGAAGAAGGACCGCCGGAAGCTGACCATGCCGGCCCGTGTGACCTTGTGGATGGGGTGCGCGATGGCGTTCGGCACCGTGACCGAGGGCGCCATGAACGACTGGTCGGCGCTCTATCTGAAGGACGTCGTCAACGCCTCGGCCGAGATGGCGCCCATGGGCATCGCCGTGGTCTCGGTGATGATGGTGCTGGCCCGGGTCTTCGCCGACGGCTGGCGCACCCGCTGGGGCGACGGCCTCATCGTCCGGGTGGGCAGTGTGCTGGCCGGTGCCGGGCTGGCGCTCGCCCTGCTGGTCGGTGGCGTGGTTCCGACGCTGGTCGGGTTCGCCTGTGTCGGGCTGGGCATCGCCGCCGTCACCCCGTGCGTCTATGTGGCCGCCGCCAGGACGGGCCCGGACGCCCTGGCCCTGGTCGCCGCCATGGGCACGACCGGCCTGCTGGCCGGCCCGGCGGCGATCGGCTTCATAGCGAGCGCCAGCAGCCTGGCGTGGGGCATGGGCGCCGTGGCCGCCGCGGCCCTCCTCGTGGCCCTGTGCGCCACCCGGATCCGATGGACGGCCCTGTCCGAGGCCTGATCGTCCGGGGGCCCGGGACCTGAGTCCCCGGGCCCCCGGGCCGCGGGTCTCAGCTCCGCAGGTGCGCCAGCACCGACGCCATCGCCCGCTCCACCGCCCGCCGCGCCTCGTCGGTGTGGTCGATCGTCTCGAACCCGTGGCGGGCGTGCGGAATGTCGATCACCTCGACCGCCGCTTCGGCCTTCCCGGCGGAGTCGAGGAACTCCTGGACCGTCACCGCGATCTCCGGCGACTCCAGGCCCACCCGGGTCAGGACGACCGGCAGCCGCCCCGCCCCGCCCACCGTGTCCGCCGGCCGGAACCGGGGCTCCACGGCGCCCCAGTTGGGCAGCGGCGCGAGCGCGGGACTGGTGAGCGCCACACACCGCAGCCACGGCGGGGGCGCCGCCAGCCAGTCGGCCGACAGCAGTCCGCCGACCGAGCAGAACCACAGGGCGATCCGCTGCCCGTCGACGCGCGGATCGGACCGTACGAGTGCGACCGCGTCGGCCACGTCCTGGGCGGCGCGCGCGAAGTCGCCGAGTCCGTGCAGCCGGTGGTCGAGCGTCACGCCGACCGCGCCCAGGTCCGCCGCGTACGAGGCGTAGCCGACCAGGCCCGGCCAGTCGCGCGGTGTCGGCAGCCCCCCGGCCGGAACCGGACCGCCATGGACGAGGACCACCGCCGGACGGGGCCCGTCCGCGTCCGGCGGGTACAGGTCGACCCGGCCCACGCGCTCCCTTCGCCGCTCGGGGACGTCCAGGAGGAAGGGACGCAGGTGTGCGGGCTGTTCACCCACCTCCGGGGCGATCCGGTGTCCCCTGCCCTCGGCCGCCGCCAGCAGGACGCCGGTCAGCTCGTCCGGGGCCGAGAGCATCGGCCAGTGCCCGGTGTCGAGTTCGAAGAAGCTCACCTCCGGGTCGACCAGTGCCTGGAACTGCGGAGCCCCGAGCCCCACCATCCTCTCCACGAGGGCGATGCTCGACCCGTTGGCCGTGCACAGCACGCCGGACATCGGCAGTTCGGAGACCGCCCCCGACAGCCGGAGCGGCTGGGTGAGGGTGCGCACGGGCTGCGGTGCGGCGAGACGGTCCAGCCGTGCCAGCGCGTCCGCGGTCAGGCCCGCGGTACTGCCCCAGCGCGTCCACTCACCGGGAGCCGGCGGCGGGAGCGGGCCGGCGCTCCCGGTGCTCCCGACGCTTCCGGTGGGGGCCGTGGAGGCCGTGGGCGGTTCGCCCGGGGCCTGCGGGCCGCCCCGGAGCCGTTCGCGTACGGAAGGGTCCGGGACCAGTTCGAGCGCCGCGTCACCGTTCTGGGCCAGGCCCACGTCCAGGTACACGATGCGCGCGACCCGCTCCGGGCGGCGGTCGGCGGCGCCCAGCACCGGATGGATGCCGTAACCGTGGCCGACGAGCACCACCTCCGGCTCGTCCACATGGTCGACCAGCCGCACCAGGTCCTCGATGTGCGTCTCCAGGTCCGTGTCGGGACCGCCCAGGTGGCGCCGGTCCCCCAGCCCGGTGAGCGTCGCCGGATGGACCCCGGCCCCCGACTCCCGCAGCCCGGCCGCCACTTCCCGCCAGACCCAGCCACCGGTGTGGCTCCCCGCCACCAGCACGAACGCCGTCATGTACGCCTCCCTCTCCCGCCGTGGTCCGCACGGCCGCCCTCCCGGGCCGCCCGTGCTCCCGCGTACCGTAGGAACTCCCCCTGAGGGAGGTTCAAGACGTGTGCCCCGACGGCATGTGGAACGACGCGTCCCCCGACGGCACATGGAGCATCGGGGAGCTGGCGGCGCGGGCGCGCGTCACGGTCAAGACCGTCCGCTTCTACTCGGACCGCGGTCTGCTGCCCGAGGCGGGGCGCAGCACCGGGGGGCATCGCCGTTACGGCCCCGAGGCGCTCGACCGCCTCCGGCTGATCCGGTCGCTGCGCGCACTGGACCTGCCGGTGCCGGACGTGGGCCGGGTGCTGGACCGGGACGACGCGCTGGAGGACGCGCTGGAGGACGTCATCGCGGACCGGCTGAAGGACCTCGGAACGCGTATGACCGCGATGCGCTGGCGGGAGGCCGCGCTCCAGCTGCTCCAGGACTGCCCGCCGGGGGAACGGGCCGGGCGGCTGCTCCTGATCGGCCAGATGGCCACCCCGCCCGACACCACGTCACTGGCGCGTTTCTGGCGTCGCGTCCTGCCCGTACGGCTTCCGGCGGCCCAGAAGTCGTGGATCATCGAGGCCGCGGTTCCACAGCCTCCGGCGGACCCGGCCCCGGACCAGGTGCTGGCCTTCGCCCGGCTCCACGCGCTCGCCTGCGACGTCGGCTCCGGCATCGGTGGCGACATCAGCGTCTGCCGGCCCGAGTACCTGCTGCTGGGCGAGGGCTGCCGGCCGGACATGCTCTACGACGGTCTCCGTGAGGCGTTCGCGATCGCCTCCCCCGACCTGCGGGCGGGGCGGCCCCCGCGCGAGGGCGAGGCTCTCGACAGTTTCGTCGACGCGTTCGCCCGCCTCCGCGGTCTGCGGGACACCCCCGGCTTCCGCCGCCGCCTCAGCGACGTGCTGGCCCGGACCTCGGACCCCCGTATCGGCCGCTACTGGGAACTGACCGCCCAGCTGTCCGGCTCGCCGGAGCCGACGTTCGGCGCGTCGGAGGACTGGCTCCGCGCCGCCCTGGACACCCAGGTGGCCACGGCGAAGGCCGGCTGACCCGTCCGGACTCCCCTGATCCGGCGACCCGTTGGCCGGTCATGCGCCATTGACCGGTCCGCGGCCGGCCGACATGCCCCTTCCGGCCTGCCGAAAACCGGAACATTACCGCTGGAACAAGACACAAGTCGGCGCGCCGCAGGGCCTGATGAACGGCTGAAATCACTCCCCCGTGCGGCATGGAACGTGAAGTACCGGTGAATCCGTCTTCATGTTCGATCTCCCATATCCGGCTGACCACGCGGAACAGGCCTTGCCGGATATTCACGGACGCTTTTCGCCGGATGACCGGATTACCGCCTTGACCATCTCTTGATACAAGAACGAAACTCGCAGAGGCACTCATGCATCAGGAGCCACAAGCGCATGTGCATGCGAATTGGCCCTGCGAGACATAGATCGCACGGGGTGTGCGGCGGGGGAAGCAGCGAAGATCGTATGTCCGTGACCACATGACCAGCGGGCAATTCCTTCACCTCCTCTCCTCATCTCTTGGTGCGCGAAGGGAATGGAGGGGGAATGCCGACGCACATGGGCTATCCCGGCGTTTACATCGAAGAACTTCCCAGCAGCGTTCGGACCATCGCCTCGGTCACCACATCGGTGACCGCTTTCGTGGGGCACACCCGCCGAGGACCGCTCAACCAACCGGTGCGCATCACCAGTTTCGCCGACTTCGAGCGGCGCTTCGGCGGACTCACGTCGCAAAGCGCGGTCGGCTACGCCGTGCACCAGTTCTTCGGCAACGGCGGGACGGTCGCGGTCGTCGTCCGGGTGGCCAAGGCCGGCACCGGTGAAGAGGCCTGCGTCACCCTGGAGTCCACCGAGGGCCGCAGCGCGTGCCCCGTGCTGGAGGTCCACGCGAAGGAACCGGGCGTGTGGGGCTCGGGGCTGCGGGTGGCCGTCGACCATGACACGTCCACCCCGGACAAGACCTTCAACCTGCACGTCCTGGACGCCCGCGGCGGTGCCCGCGAGTCCTTCACCGGCCTGTCGATGCACTCCGGTCACGGCCGCTTCGTCGAAACGGTCGTGGGCGCGGGCTCCTCGCTCGTCCGGGTGAAGGTCCTGGACGAGGACCGGCCCGACCCGTCCGGCACCGTCTCCAAGCCGTTCGCCGCGAACCTGCCCGGTCTGAACGTCGAGCTGAAGGTGAAGATCGGCGATGTGGAGCGGGAGTTCACGCTCTTCGAACCCGACCGGGACGGCGAACCGCCGCACACGGTCGCCGAGCTGGCCCTGCTCCTGGAGCGCAAGCTGCGCGCCCTGCCCGACGCCCCCGGCAAGCACGCCTTCGCCGGCGCGGAGGTCATCGCCTTCGGCCGCCGTCTCCAGGTGGTCGCCGGGTCCGTCGACCCGGAGGACATCGTGCGGTTCGTCGGCGAGTGCGCCAACGACCTCGGCCTCGAAGCCTCGGTGAACCCGCCCGTCTTCCCGCTGGCGGGCGGCAAGGACGGCGACGCCCCCGGACCGCTCGACCTCATCGGCAGCGAGGCCCGCAAGACCGGGGTGCACGCGCTGCGCGACGTGGACGACGTCAACCTGCTGGCGCTGCCCGAGCTCTCGGCGTACGAGTCCGTCGACGACATGGCCACCGTGCTGTCCGCCGCCGAACAGCTCTGCCGCGAACGCCGGATCTTCCTGCTGGTCGACTCGCCGTCGACCTGGGGAAGCGTCGACGCGGCGCGGGCCGGGATCGGCGCGTTCGACGCGGTGCGCAGCGACCACTCCGGCCTGTACTTCCCGCACCTCCAGCTCACCGACCCGCTGACCGGGCGGCTCCGCTCGTTCCCGCCCTCGGGCGCGGTGGCCGGTGTCATCGCCCGTACGGACGGGGAGCGCGGCGTCTGGAAGGCCCCGGCCGGCACCGACGCGCGGCTGGCCGGAGTGCGTTCCCTGACGGTCAGGCTGACCGACCGGGACAACGCGCTGCTCAACCCGCTGGGCGTCAACTGCCTGCGGACCTTCCCGGTGGTGGGGCCGCTCGTCTGGGGCGCCCGGACGCTCCAGGGCGCGGACGCGCTGGAGAGCGAGTGGAAGTACGTTCCGGTGCGCCGGCTCGCCCTGCACATCGAGGAGAGCCTGTACCGGGGACTCCAGTGGGTGGTCTTCGAGCCGAACGACGAACAGCTGTGGCAGCAGATCCGGCTGAATGCCTCGGCCTATCTGAATGATCTGTTCCGCCAGGGCGCGTTCAAGGGCGGCACACCCCGTGAGGCGTACTTCGTGAAGTGCGACAAGGACACCACCACCGATGCCGACATCGAACGCGGTGTGGTGAATGTGGTGATCGGCATCGCACCGGTCAGGCCCGCCGAGTTCGTGATCGTCAAGATCCAGCAGATGGCCGGTCAGTTCGACCTCTCGTAATCCCAGGACCCGAGGTAAAGGAACACGAAGGAAACCGATGGCTGAGTTCCAGGTAAACGCCCATCGCTTTGACCCCTACAAGAATTTCAAGTTCCTGGTCCTGTGGGACGGTCGAACGGTCGCGGGCATCAGCAAGATCAGTCCGTTGAAGCGGACCACGGAAGTGGTCAAGCACCGGCACGGCGGAGACCCCAGTTCGCCGAGGAAGTCGCCGGGCCGCTCCGAGTTCGAGGGGGTCACGCTGGAACGCGGTGTGACCCACGACCCGGAGTTCGACCGCTGGGCCAACAAGGTCTGGCAGGTCGGCGCCGGGCTCGGCTCCGAGGTGTCGCTGCGCGACTTCCGCAAGGACATCATCATCCAGGTCCTCAACGAGGCCGGGCAGGTCGCGGTCTCGCACAAGCTCTACCGGGCGTGGGTGAGCGAGTACCAGGTCATGGGCGAGCTCGACGCGAACGCCAACGCGGTCGCCATCCAGAGCGTGAAGCTGGAGTGCGAGGGCTGGGAGCGGGACTACGAGGTTCCGGAACCGGCCGAGCCGTCGTTCACCCACCCTGCCTGAGCCTCGCGCGTGCACGGAGGAATGACGATGGCTCCTCGTCGTAGCCCGGCCGGGGTCCGGACATGACCCCCGGTACGGGTCCGGTGGGACCCGCCGAGCTGCTGGCCGCGTGGGAGAGCGGGCTCGCCCTGGGTGCGGCGGACAGATCGCTGCTGCTGCACCGGGCGGCCCGCCCGGGGACCGGCACGGACGCGTTGCTGTCGGTGCCGGTCGGTGAGCGGGAGGCGGACCTGTTCGCGCTGCGCCGCTCGCTGTTCGGCGAGCTGATGCAGGTACGGATCGAGTGCGGGACCTGCGACGAGGCGATGGAGTTCGACCTCGACGCGGGTGCTCTGGGCGCACGCGGGACGGTCCCGGACCGGCCGCTGAGGGTGGCGGAGGACGGGTGGGTGGTCGAGTTCCGGCTGCCGACCGTCGCCGACCTCGCGGCGGCCGGGGCCACCGGGGGTGCCGGGGGTGCCGGGGGCTCACCCGGTTCGCCGTCCGGGGCACGTCGCCGGCTGCTGACGGGCTGCACGCTGCGGGCCCTGCGCGACGGGGAGCCCGTCGCCGCGGAGCACCTGGCCGAGCTGCTTCCCGAACGGGTGGAACAGCTCATCGCGGAGAAGGCCGCGGAGGCGGATCCGACGGCCGAGGTGACGCTGAACGTGGTGTGCCCGGAGTGCGGCGCGGCGACCGTCGCCGAGCTGGACATCTCCTTCTACCTGTGGACCGAACTGGACAACTGGGCAAGGGATTTGCTCCTGGACGTCCATCTGCTCGCCACCGCCTACGGGTGGAGCGAGCCGGAAATCCTGGCGCTCAGTCCCCTTCGGCGCCGCTACTACCTGGAGCTGTGCACCGATGCCTGACTACTTCGACCGGCTCCTCGCCCGGTACGCGCCGGTGGCCGACAGTTCCGGCGGCCCCGGTGGCCCCGACAGCTCCGGCGCGCGGGTGCGCGTACGTCCACGGCTGCCCGGCCCGTTCGAGCGTGCCGAGGCCCTGCGGCAGGCCCCGCCCGAGCCGGACGAACCGGCCGCGCTGCTCCCCTCCGCTCCCCCGCACTCCCGCCCCGCCCTGCCCCTGACGACGCGGCCGGGGCGGGAGACCCACACCGAACGGCACACCGTGGTGCGCACCGAGCAGGCCCCGCGGCCCGCGTGGGACGGCCCGCCGGCCCTGTCCCCGGCACCGGCGTCCACCCCCCTGCCGCGCCCCTCGGCGGCTCCGGCGCCCGCACGGCGGCCCGGTACGGCGGAGGGCGCGCGGGCGGCCCGGCGGGGCGGCCCCTCCGCGCCGGACGCCCCGCCCACCGCTCCGGCGGTGGCAGCCGCACCGGTCCCGCCGTCCGCCGGCTTCGCCCGTACGGCCGCGTCCACCGCGCCACGCGGCTCCGACACCGCCGCCGCGCGCGGTGCCGCGCTCGGCTCGGTGGGACGGCGCGCACCGCGCCCGGCCGACCGGGTCGTCCATGTGCAGATCGGCCGGCTGGAGGTCAGCGCGGCGCCGACGGCCGGGACGAACGGCCCACCGGGCGGGCGCCCCGCGCAGCCGGCCGGGCGGCCGGCCCCCGTACTGACTCTGGACGACTACCTCTCGCGCGGCGGGAAGAGGGATTGACGACATGAGCAACGCACTCGCCGTCGCCACGGTCACCCAGGCGCTCGCCCTGCTGATCGAGAGCAACCTGGGGCCGGAGATGGACATCGCGGTCAAGGTGGAGACCCGCAAGCCGCCGTCGGAGCCGCCGGGCGAACCGACCATCACGGTCTTCCTCTACCAGGTGACCCCGAACGCCGCGATGCGCAACAACGACCTGCCGACACGCGCCTCGGACGGCACCCTGCGCAACCGCGCGGCGGCACCGCTGGATCTGCACTACGTCATCAGCGCGTACGGGGAGGAGGCGGAACTCGTCGGCCAGCGGCTGCTGGGCTGTGTGATCCGCACCCTGCACGAGATCCCGGTGCTGCCCAGGGAGTTGATCGAGCTCGCCGCCGAGCGCCCGTATCTGTCGGGCAGCGATCTGGCCGCCTCGATACAGAAGGTGCGCTTCACACCGACGGTCATGGATGTCGACGAGACGTCCAAGCTCTGGGGAATGCTCCACCAGACCCCGTACACCCTGTCGGTGGCCTACCAGGCGTCGCTGGTGGTGATCGAGGGCCGCGAGAAGCCGGTCCCGGCGAAGCCCGTGGAGGAGCGCACGGTACGGGTGCTGCCGTTCGGCGCCCCCGGGGCACCGGTGCCGCCCCGGGCGGAGGTCCCGGAGGCGGCGTCCGCGGCGGACGGAGCGGATCGCGAGGCGGCCGGTACGGACGCGGGAACCGCCTCCCCGCCCCCGAGGAGCGCGCCCGCAGCCGCGCGGACCGCCGCCGGGCCGCCCGCCGGAAGACCGGCCGAGGCGCCCGCGAAGACCCCCGCCAAGGCCACGAAGGCCCCCGCCCGGCGGGCAGCCGCGCCACGTCCCCGCAAGGCCGCCGAGAACGACGCGCCGACGCCGGACGACAAGAGCTGAACCGAGTGCGGAACACGGGGGGTGAGGACATGGGGGGTGAGGACATGGGGACGAACGACAGCAACGGCCGGACCGGGGCCGCAGACACAGGCGCAGGCACAGGCACAGGCACAGGCGGCAACACGGACTTCGGCGCTGACACGGGCAGGGCCACGGGCGCGGGCGCGGGCTCCGGCGGGACCGGGGACAGCGGCCGGGACGCGGCGGCGCAGGGGCGTGCGCTCTCGGCGGCCGTTCGCGCCGTCCTCGCCCGGGTGGACGCGCACGCCGGGCGCGCCCGCACCACCCGCCGCCGGAACGCGACCCCGGACGCGACTGCGGACGCGGACACGGCTTCGGCTTCGGCTTCGGCTTCGGCTTCGGACGCGGCTCCCGACACGAACGGGGCTTCGGACACAGGCGCGGCTTCGGACGCGGTCCCGGACACGGCCTCCAGTACCGCCGGCCTCGTGGCCACCTCCCCCGGCGTCACCGGTCCGGCCGCCCTCGACGCCCTCGTCGCCTGCTTCGGCCTCAGCCCGTTCGAGCGCGAGATCGTCCTGCTGACCGCGGCGGCCGAGCTGGAGCCCACCACCGCCGCCCGCTGCGCCGCGGCCAGCGGGGACCCGGAGCGCGCGTACCCCACCTTCTCGCTCGCCCTCGCCGCGCTGGACGACGCGCACTGGAGCGCCCTCACCCCCGTCGCCCCGCTGCGCCGCTGGCGGATCGTCGAGCTGGAGGACGAGTCCCGGCTGACCACGTCCCGGCTCCGGCTCGACGAGCGGATCCTGCACTTCCTGGCCGGTTCGCCCTACCTGGACGCCCGGCTGCACGGGATGCTGCGCCGGACGGCCGTGCCGGACGTGCTGCCCGCCTCGTACGACCTGGCGGCGGGCCGGGTCGCGGCGGGCTGGGCCGGGGCGGGGCGCGGGGCGCCGCTCCGGGTCGAGCTGGTCGGCGGCGATCTGCGGACACGGGCGGACATCGCGGCGGTGGCGGCCCGCCGCTCGGGGCTCGGGCTGTACGAGATGTCGGCCGCCGACGTTCCGTCCGCTCCGGACGCGCGGGACCTGCTGGCCCGGCTGTGGCAGCGCGAGGCGATCCTGCTGCCCGCGGCACTGCTGGTGGAGGTCGGCGACCTGGACCGCGAACAGGCCGCCGCCACCGACGCGTTCGTGGAGAGCGCCGCCGTACCGCTGGTCGTGTCGAGTCCCGACCCCAGGCGGACGGCGCGCCCGCGCGGGGAGCGGGTCACCGTTCCACCGCTGGACGCGGACGAGCAGCTCGGGGTGTGGACGGACGCGTTCGCCGGCGTACCGGAGGTGTCGCCCGGCGATCTGCGCGACCTCGTGGCCCAGTTCTCGCTGCCGCCGCACCTGGTGCGCTCGGCGGGCGCCGCGGTGGCCCGGGACCTGCCCGGGGAGGACACGCTCGACGCGACCGGACTGGCCTGGCAGGCGGGGCTCACCGAGGCCCGGATGGGCATGGACGAGCTGGGCCGGCGGATCGAGCCGCACGCCGGCTGGGGCGATCTGGTGCTGGCGGAACGGCAGTTGAAGGTGCTGCGGGAGATCGTCGCGCATGTGCGGCAGCGGCCGACCGTGTACCAGGAGTGGGGCTTCGCCGAGACGCTCCGCCGGGGTCTCGGGGTCACCGCGCTGTTCGCGGGCGGCTCCGGTACGGGCAAGACGCTGGCCGCCGAGGTGATGGCGCGGGAGCTGGGCCTGGACCTGTTCATCATCGATCTGTCGCAGGTGGTCAGCAAATACATCGGTGAGACCGAGAAGAACCTCCGCAAGGTGTTCGACGCCGCCGAGCAGGGCGGGGCGCTGCTGCTGTTCGACGAGGCGGACGCGCTGTTCGGCAAGCGCAGCGAGGTCAAGGACAGCCACGACCGGTACGCCAACCTCGAAGTCAGCTATCTGCTGATGCGGATGGAGGCGTACCGGGGGCTCGCGATCCTCACGACGAACATGAAGCAGGCGCTGGACACGGCGTTCATGCGCCGCATCCGCTTCGTCGTCGACTTCCCGTTCCCGGGTGAGAGCGAGCGGGCCGAGATCTGGCGCCGGGTGCTGCCCGCGCGGGCGCCGATGAAGGGCGTCGAGCCGGAACTGCTGGCCCGGCTGACCGTGGCGGGCGGCTCCATCCGCAACATCGCGCTGTCGGGTGCGTTCCTGGCGGCGGAGGAGGGCGACCGGCTCCAGATGCGCCACATGCTGGAGGCCGCCCGTACCGAGTACCTCAAGCTCGACCGTTCCCTGACGCCCTCGGAGGTGCACGGATGGGTCTGAACGAGCGGCGACGCGACGAGCCGCATCCGCCACCGCGTCAGGAGCCGCAGCAGGAGCCGCGTCAGGGGACGGTACGGGTCGACATCGGCGAGCTGGTCCTCGACGGGTTCGGCCGGGTTGACCCGGAGCGGGTGTCGGAAGCGTTCCGGGCGGAGTTGGGCCGGCTCGTACGGGAGCGGGGGGTGCCGCTGGCCGCCGACGGCGGGCAGGCGCTGGAGTCCCTGGCGGGGCTGCCCCCGCTGCCCGCGACGGTCTCCTCCCGGCGGCTGGGGCAGGAGCTGGCCCGCGCGGTGCACACAGGGCTCTCGGGCGGGGGTGAGGCGTCGCGATGAGTACGTCCCACTCGCAGGAGTCGCGTACGGACCAGTCCGCCAAGCGGCGCAAGCGCAAGGAGCGTGCGGCCTCGCACGCTCCGGAGCCGAAGAACATCGTCAGCGGTGCGGGCCAGCCGCTCGACCTGAGCGCACGGCGGGAGCTGGAGGAGCAGCTCGGCCACGACTTCGGCCGGGTGCGGCTGCACACCGATCCGGACGCGGGCGCGCTCACCGAGATGCTCGGCGCGGACGCGGTCGCGGTCGGCCAGGACATCTTCTTCCGCGAGGGGACCTACCGTCCGGGCACGGTCGACGGACAGCGCCTGCTGGCCCACGAGTTGCTGCACACGGTGCAGAACCCGCACGGTCTCGGCACCCTGCGCGCCGGGCGTGACCCGGGTGCGGTGAGCCTGCCGCAGCAGGCGATGGAGCGCGAGGCGGAGTCGGCGGCGCGGGAGTCGGTACGCGCCGAGGGGCGGACGGCGACCGGGGCCGGGGAGAGCGCGGCCGAGGTCGGGGAGGGGCAGGCGACGCCCGGCTGGCTGCGGTACGCGACCGTGGACGCGGACCGGAACCGGCTGGAGCAGATCGACCCGGCGACGCTCGTGGAGCGGCTGGCGAACTCCGTCGTACGCTCGCTGCGCGGTGACCCGGAGGACCGCTCCAAGCGCACTCGCAGGCAGCTGGCCCTGCTGCCCGACGAGTTGCAGGACACCGTCCTGGAGCGGCTGGAGACCAGGCTGCTCAGTTCGGAGCACGAGCGGGTGCTCGACCTGGTCGACGAGGTCGAGGCGTACGACGACCTGGAACGGGACGCGCTCGACACCCCCACCGCCGAGAGCGATCCGGCCCAGGAGCTGTGGAACGAGCGCGAGACCGCGCGCCGGGACGACGAGGAGGAGCGGGCGGAGGCCGAGGAGCCCGCGGCGGCGCCCGGTCCGGAGAAGGAACAGGAGCAGGACGAGGGCGCCCCCGGGAGTACGCCGGAGAACACGGGCAGGCCCCAGGAGGGTGACGGGGAACAGGCTTCAAAGGCCGGTACGGGCATCACGGCTCCCGGGAACACCGGCGTCGGTACGGCCCCGGAGGCACCGGCGGGCGGGCAGGCGGAGGCCGCGGCGCCGGCACCGGCATCGGCGCCGCAGCAGGAAGCCTCGTCCTCGTCCTCCTCCGCGTCGTCGGGGAGCGGGAAGCAGTCCTCCGAGAAGGCGGAAGGCGGCCGGGAGGGGCGAGCGGGGCAGGAAGGCCAGGAGGGCCGGGAACAGCAGAGCGCCCCGGCGGCGAGCAAGGAGGAGTCCGCCGCCAGGAACCGGCCGGGCGCGACCGAGTCGCTCGTGGCGGGCCAGCAGCTGAAGCCGGAGGACAAGCGGGGCTCGGACAAGCCCACGGGTCCGGCGTCCGCGGCCGGCAAGGACACCCAGCTGCCCGGTGCGTTCAGCACGCTCGACGGCGTACGCGACCAGGATCTCGACGGCCCCGAGGAGAAGACCGACGAGGACCCGTTCGGCTCCGGCGGCGGGTCGGAGGTCGAGGCCGGCGGCGGGCAGGACAGCGCCTGGGACGTCAAGCTCCAGCCGGAGGACTTCGTCCCCGCGCAGGACCTCGATGTGTCCGCCGTACCGACCGCGGACAAACTGGACCCGTCCTCGTCCGGTGCCGCGAGCACTCCGTCGTTCCCCGCGCCCCCGGTGACGAAGGCCGAGCAGGTGCGGGCCGAGCGGGAGGCGGAGGACGCCGAGGACGCGGCGGCACAGGCCGTACCGGAGGAGGACGGCGCCGGTCCGTCCGACGGTACGGAGCCCTCGGCCGAGGCGGACGAGGCCGGGCCGGCAGGGGCGCAGCCCGGCGCACTCGCGCTGGAGCAGGCCGCCGGGCCGCTTCCGGGGACGACGTCGAAGGACCCGAAGAGCGGTGACGACCCGAAGGCCGGGCCGGTCGCCGCGCAGAGGACCGTGCAGGAGGCGCCGGGCGGGACGGAGTCCGGGAGCGACGCCAAGGAGGCGGCGGCCAAGGAGGAGAAGGGCACTCCGGCCGGGGGCGAGAAACAGAGCGGCGCCCAGGAGAAGGCCTCGCCGCAGGCGGTGGCGGGCACGGCGGCGGCACCGGAGCCGGCCGCGAAGGAGGAGCAGAGGAGGACCGACGCCGCGCCGGCGGCCCGGAACGAACCGGCGGCGGACGCGCAGTCCCCCTCACCCGCGCGGGACACCCATGTCTCCGGCGGGTCCGACGCGGATGCGCCGAGCGGGTCCGCCGAGGCGGCCCCCTCGCAGAGCGAGCCCGTGTCCCGTACGGAGAGCCCGGCGCCGAAGACCCCCGCCGCCCCGGAGCCCACGAAGCCCGCCGACGCCCCGACCTCGGCCAAACCCGCGGCTGCTCCCAAGAACGGGGCGTCCAAGTCGGCCCCGGCCGCCAAGGGTTCGCCCGGCGGCGGGGGCCGGGGCGGGGGCGGCGGCCGGGGCGGCGGCGGGGGCTCCAAAGCGACCGCCCCGGGCAAGGGCAAGGGCAAGAAGGACTCGGGAGCCGCGCCGAACCTCTCCGGGGTGGCCCCGGAGGCCGGTCTGTCCACCGCCTCGAAGCTCAAGCCGCACAAGGCGCTCCAGGCGATGAGCGGGGTCAGCGGCTCCGTGGACCGCACGGTCGGCGACGAGCACAAGAGCCTCGCCGCCTCGCCGCCCTCGATGCAGCGTCCGGCGGGGGCGCCCCAGACGCTCCAGGGCAAGCCGAAGGCGGCCGAGGCGGCCCAGTACTCCCAGGACCCGGCGGCGAAGTCCGAGGCCCCGAAGGACGAGAAGGCCGAGGTCGAGGGCGCCAAGGAGCCCGAGGGCCAGATCGAGGCGGAGAAGGCCGAGGAGCCGGGCGGCTGGGACACGTTCAAGATGGCGCTGGGCTTCATCGGCGGCAAGATCGTGAACGGGATCGCGAGCGCCTTCGGCGCCGACAAGCCCGTGGTGGACCCGCAGGAACTGGCCGCCAAGTTCGCCGGTCTGCCGACGAAGGACGAGGCGCTGAAGAAGGCCCAGGCGGGCAAAGCGCCGGGCGTGGAGATGCAGGGCGCCGCCGAGCAGACGGCGGGCGAGCAGGGCACGGCCGTCGACACCAAGGGCCAGGAGACGGTCGCGACCGGCAGGGACGACGCCGGGCGCCCGATGGGCGAGAACCAGGTCTACCCCAATGCTCCCAAGGAGCAGATGACCGCGAAGGTCCCGGGCGGCCAGGGCGGCAGGGGAGCCGCGCCGGACGGCGGCGCGGGAACCGGAGCCGTACCGCCCGAGGCGGCCTCCAAGGTGGCGGAGCACGAGAAGGGGCCGGAGTTCCAGGCCGCTTTCAGCGACGGCCAGAAGGGGATGTCCGAGGGCCGCCAGACCAAGGACAAGGACTTCCGCGACTCCCAGCAGAAGCACAAGGCGAAGATCGACGCCGAGGTCGCAACCAACACCGCCAGTCAGGCGGGCGAACGCGAGAAGGCTCTTGCCGATGTCGACGCCGAACGTGCCGACTGGCGCGAGGAGCAGGACGCCGAGCTCAAGAGCCTGGGCACGAAGAAGACCGAGCGGCACGAGAAGGTCCGCACGGACGTCGAGGACAAGGAGAAGAAGACCGACGAGGACGTCACCAAGGAGAAGGAGGACGGCGACAGGAAGATCCGGGACGAGAACACCAAGGCCGAGAGGGACGCGGAGAAGGAGCGCGACAACAGCGTCGAGCAGTCGGGCAACTGGGTCAGCAAGGCGTTCGACTGGATCAAGCAAAAAGTCATCGAGATCAAGAACGCGATCGTCCGCGTCATCAGGGCGGCGCGGGACGCGGTCGTCGGCTTCATCAAGAACTTCAAGGAGACCGTCGAACGCTGGATCAACGAGGCACGCAAGTTCATCGTCGAGGCGATCAAGAACCTGATCAACGATCTGATCGAGTTCGCGAAGGCCATGGTGCGGGCCATCATCGAACTGGCCAACAGCATCAGGAAGTTCATCACGGGCCTGATCGAGGCGGCGATCGCCCTGGTCAACAGGCTCGCGACGATGCTGAAGCAGATCATCACGGATCTGCTGGACGCCATCGGCAAGCTGCTGAGCAGCATCCTGGACTTCCTGAAGAAGATGCTGGATGCCGTGGTCAAGGCGGTCGTGGACGCCGTGAAGGCCGTTCTGGACTTCGCCTCGAAGCTGCTCAGCGCGCTCGGCGACTGGATGCTCATCGCGGTCGACTTCCTCTCCGACCCCGGCGGCTGGCTGGGCGGCGCGAAGAACTCCGCGGTGGACGGGGCGAAGAACCACCTCTTCCGCGAGGTCAAGGCCGCGGTCAAGCAGTGGTTCAACGACAAGATCCAGGAAATCATCGGGGTCCCGAAGGCCATCTTGGACAAGCTGCTCAAGGGCGGCATCAAGATGGAGGAGATCGTCAAGGAGGCGTGGGACGCGGTAGTCCCCCAACTCCCCCTGATCATCGGCGAACTCGTCATGACGAAGATCGTCGCCAAGCTGATCCCGGGCGCGGGCTGGGTGATGGCCGTCATCGACGCCATCCGCACGGCCTGGGGCGCGCTGAGCGCGATCCTGAGCGCGCTGGGCATGGTGCTGGACTGGCTGAAGTCCGTACGCGGCGGAGGCGCCGGAATCCTCTTCGCCAAGGCGGTCGCGGCGGGCGTCGTCGCCCTGCTGGAAGTCCTGTACCAGGCACTGATGACGGGCATCGGCAAGTACGTCTCCAAGGTCGGCACACGCCTCAAGGGCGTCGCGGCGAGGCTCGGCAATGGCGGCGAGAAGGGCAACGGCAAGGGCCCGGGTGCGGCCGGCTCGGACGACAGGGGAAGCAACGGCGACAAGGGCAAGGGCGACGACAAGAAGGGCCAGGACCCGAAGACCACCACGCCCCCGAAGTCCACGACGCCGGGCCCGAACGGCAAGCCGAAGACGGGCCCGGGAGACGGCAAGAAGCCCACGACGCCGACGTCCACGTCCAAGGACAAGAACGGTCAGCCGAAGGACAAGGACGACAACAAGCCGGACACCCGCCCCACCCCGTCCCCGAGGCCCAAGCCGAAAGCCGAGCCTCCGGCGAAGCCGAAGACCGAGCCGGACACGAAGCCGAAGGACGGCACTCCGGGCAAGCCCAAGGACGACAAGGACACCCCGGCCAAACCGAAGGACCAGGACCCCACCAAGCCCAAGGACAAGCCAGGCGACAAGGACACCCCGGGCAAGCCCGCCAAGCCGAAGGACAAGGACGGGGACGGCAAGAAGCCCAAGGACAGGGACGACACCAAGGGCCCGAAGAAGCCGAGGGACGACAAGCGCAAGGACCGGGACAGGGACGGAAAGCCGAAGGACAAGGACCCGGCCAAGGAGAAGCAGGACAAGAAGGACCGGCGTAAGAAGGACGAGGACTCGAAGGAGTCGAAAGACGAGCGCCTCCGCAAGATCGTCGCCCGTATCCAGCCGAAGCTTCGAAGGTTGCTGAAGGGCGGGATCTTCCGTCCGCTCATGCAGGCGACCTTGACCGGTATGCGGATCTTTTACCGGCTGACCCGACTTGACATGCAGGGTCAGACGCGAGGGGAAATCCGGGCACGACTCAATCCTGAAGAGGGTGTGATCGGATACGAGGAGACCGAGCAGGACCCCGACACACCTCTCAGTGGCGAGGAAGAGCAAAACCGGCGGCAGACCGCCGAAGAACTCGAGCGTGAGGTCGAGGATCGTCAGAACAGAAGGGATTCCGCACAGGCAACGCCCGGCGATGCCGCACAGCAAGGAAACCCGCAAGCGCAATCCGCCGGGATCCAGGGGACACGCAGCAGCCTGTCCTCACCACTCGCCAATATCCTCAAGAAGGCACCCCTCACCCCGGGAACGTACACGCAGGAGGGTGAATCAGTCGCCTGGGAAGACGTGAAGAAATCTCCGGCAGACGCCAGCAGGCTAACCGCAGACCATATCCCCTCCGGCGCCGCACTCATCCAGGCCGCCAAGAACAAGGCCGTACGGGAAGCCGCCGTGGAGGACGAAAAGCTGGCGGAACTCCTCAAGCTGGAAAAGGACGGAACGATTCGACCCACTCAGCGACGCGACCTGAGAAGGCGAGAGAAGAAGGTTCACCAAGACGCTAAGCTGCTCAACATCCCAAACTCGGGCGGAAAGAAGGATACTGGAGCCCAGGAAATCTACGACAAGGCACTCACCACGGTTGTCACCCAGGATTTACACAAGGAAGGCCGCACATACTGGACGATGAACAAAATTTCTCAGATCAGGAAGGATGCCCAGGACCTCACATTGGCCGTCAAGAATGACTTCGAGTTCTATCTCAAGTATCTTGGCGCACCACCGGACTTGAAACCTGAACAAGTCATCGCATTTGTTCGCCATTACAAACACCTGGCGGACACAAAAGTGATCAACTATTCCGATGACATCGACACACTTCTCCTGGATTATTGGAAAATTGCGAAGAAAGTGAGCACAACCCCTTGAGTGCGGATCGGGAAGCAGAAGAGATTGTCTTCGATAAAAAGTTGTCAGGGATCGCGAAGAGAGAGAGAATCTTTGCTCTGCTATCCCAGAAACCGGATCATGGGGTCGCCGCTGCGGTCGATTTCCTCCTGAAGACACAAGATGCGAATACTGCCACGTACCTGGCCCAATACCTCGAACTGATCCCGGGCGCCTGGGAGGCGAAAACGCGCGCCGCCGAGCGCCTACGGGTGGAAGAGGGGCTTGCCGAAGCGGTGACATGGCTCGTAGCCTGGCTTCCCGGGACGCTCCTCGATGGCCTCATCTCAGACTTCGTCTCTCAGGCCGACCAGGATTCACCTTTGATCGACGTCCTCTTCAACATCGGTGTCTACGCACCCGAGCGACTCCGTCCCTACGCCGACCGGATCGAGAACGAAGACGTACAGCGCAGCTTGCTCTCCGGCGCCCCCGATGAACTGGCCGACGCTTTCGCCGAGAAGTGGCGCACCGAGGGAGACCTCTCCCTTCTGGAAGCGCTGGCTTTGATCCGTACCGAGTACGCCGTGGAACTTGTCCTCTCAGCCAGGGAATCGGTTGACGAGCACTCCGAATGGGAAATGCTTTGCCAATTGGCTGGCCACCTCCCGGATACGGGCAGAGAGGCAGGGCATCGCCCAGCTCACATGGGGTTCATCACCGGGCAGGGCATGGGAAACAACATCGTGGGCGGTCGCGTCGAGGGAGACGTTCCTCTATGTCTTGAGTGTGCGTCCCCTGCTGAGCGTCTACTCCGAGTCTCCGCCGCCGATTCTCCTTTCGACCTGAAAAACGATGCATCGTTTTTCTGGTACTCCTGCGGCTGCGAGGCACTCGACTCGACCACCGTCAGGATCAGCGAGGACGGGCAGACGGTCCTGAAGGTGTACTACGGACCGAAGGGACCGGCCGGCAAAGCGGTCCGGCTCGTTCCGGGCGGCGAACAGTCGTTGACTCTGGAAGTCCATAGAAATCAGACCGGGGTGAGCGTCGAGGCCGTCCCCGGTGAATCACTGCACCAAGTAGGTGGATTGCCTCGCTGGGTGGAGACGGAGCAGCATCCCCGATGTCCTGAATGCCATGACGCAATGCCCTTTCTTGCCTCCGTCAGCAGTGGTCCGACCCTGTTCGGAAACATGGGATTCGAAGGAATCCTGTACGGATTCTGGTGTGACGGCTGCCGCGTATCCAGCACGAAGTTCCAGTCCTAGGTCCCAGAGAGGACTTCATGACCCGCTACGCGGACATCCCCAAACCCATCCGCTCCGGCATAGTCGTCGTCGATCCCGAGCGCGGCACGCCCCAGCGCATCATCGTGCTCCAGTTCAACCCCGACACCCTCGAACGCTCCCTCGCGCCCCAATCCGCAGGCGGTAGTGGGGACTCCGGCGGTGGCGGGAGCGGGTCCGGGGACCGGAACGAGGCCCTTCGGCTCAAGGGGCCCGCTCAGGAGACCTGGAAGTTCACCGCCGAGATCGATGCCACCGATCAGTTCGAGGTGGCCGCCCCCGATGGCATCCATCCGGAGCTGGCCACCCTCGAAATGCTCGTGCATCCCACCACCGCGCAGCTCCGGGAGGCGAGCCGGCTGTCCAAGAAGGGGACCATCGAGATCAGCCCGATCGAGATGCCGCTGACCCTCTTCACCTGGGGCAGCAAGCGCGTGATGCCCGTGCGGATCACCGAACTGGCCATCAACGAGTCCGCGTTCGACGTGAACCTCAACCCGATCCGGGCGAGCCTCAGCATCGGCATGAAGGTGCTCAGCGTCAGCGATCTGCCGGCCGGGCACCGCGGGGCCGATCTGTACATGGCGCATCTCGCGCAGAAGGAGCGGCTCGCCAGGGCCGCGCGCAGTGGGGGGCTCGCCTCGTTGGGGCTGGCCGGGGGCAACACCGTCATGGGGAGGGGCTGAGTCGAGGCCATGGCCGACATCGAGCCGTACGAGAACGCGCTGGACGCCATTCCCGGCGCCCACCCCTATCCGCGCTCCAGCCGGTACCACGACGCCGAGATCGGGGTGCACCGGATGGCCGACGGGACCGAGGTGCGGTACACCAAGCGGCGGTTGCTGCCTCCGCTGAGCGACGCCGTGGACGACGAGACCGCGCCGCACACCGTCAGCAGCGGGGAGCGGCCCGATCTGCTGGCGCAGCACTACCTCGGGGACCCGGGGCAGTGGTGGCAGATCGCCGACGCCAATCCCGTGCTGGATCCGTACGAGCTGACCGAGGAGGCGGGGCGGGTCATCGCGGTCCCGCACGCGGGGGGCTTCCCGGGAGCGGGGGCGGGGGCGCGGTATGTCTGATCAGCCCGTGGGGGGCGGGCCCATCCACATCACGCTGGAGGCGGGGCCGCGGCTGACCCGGCCCGTTCCGCCGGAGGTCACCGAGGCGCTGCTGTCGGCGCAGATCACCGCGACGGCCGGTGAACGCAGCGGGTTCCAGCTGGCGTTCGACCTGACCAAGCAGGGTGCGCTGTCCCGGCAGCTGCTGCCCGAGGGGTTCTTCGATCCGAAGACCCGGGTGATCCTCAGTGTGAGTGTGAAGGGCACCGCCTGGGTGCTGCTCGACGGGCTGATCGTGCGGCAGGAGGTCGGCGCCAGCAATCAGCCGGGGCACTCCACCCTCACCGTGACCGGTGAGGATCTGACCCTCCTGATGGACCTGGAGGAGCGCACCGACCGCTATCCCAATCTGCGGCCCTCGGGGCGCGTCGCGCGCATCCTGTCCCGGTACGCCGACTACGGCATCGAGCCCCATGTCTTCCAGGAGAAGATCGAGCAGCCCCCGCACGAGCGGCTCCGGGTCGACTACCAGTCGGGCACCGACCTGAGTTACGTGAACGAGCTGGCGCGGGCCAACGGGTACACCTTCTACCTGGAACCGGGGCCGCGCCCCGGCCGCTCGGTCGCCGTGTGGGGCCCGGAGGCCCGGCTCGGGCAGCGGCAGCACGCGCTCAACGTGAACATGGACGTCAACTCGACGGTGGACCAGTTGACGTTCGCGTACGACGGGACGGCCCGCGAGGAGCCGCAGGCCCGGGTGCAGGACCCGGCCACCCGGGACAGCCGGCTGCTGCCGCAGCCCGACATCGGGCCGCTGCGCCCGCCGCTGGGCCGCCGGGCCACACCCGCGCTGAAGCGCCGCACGCTGTCCGGCACGGCGAAGCGGGAGTCGGGGCAGGCGCAGGCCGAACTGCTGGCGCGGGCCGCGCTGTCGGCGGACGCCATCTCCGGTTCCGGGTCCCTGGACGTGAACCGGCACGGGTACATCCTGCGTCCGCGCGAGCTGGTCGGGGTCCGTGGCGCCGGGGTGACGTACGACGGCGACTACTTCGTCAAGTCCGTCACGCACAACATCAGACCCGGTTCGTACCAGCAGAACTTCACGCTGTCGCGCGAAGGGCTGATCGCCCGCGGCGACACCGTACGGCCGTAGGCCAGCAGAGGCGGCAGAGCCCGCAACAGCGGAAATGGACCAGGAGAGCTTCGCATGGCTGCAGGACCGAACAACCGGTTTCTCGGCAAGTTCCGGGGGCGGGTGGTGAGCAATGACGATCCGCTGAGGATCGGGCGGGTCACGGTCAAGGTGCCGGACGTCCTGGGCAACGAGACGTCCACATGGGCCATGCCCTGTCTGCCGTTCACCGGGCCGCAGTCGGGGCAGTACGTGGTGCCCGCCGTCGGGGCCGGGGTGTGGGTGGAGTTCGAGCAGGGCGAGGTCAGCTTCCCCATCTGGACCGGGTGCTGGTACGGGGACAGCCAGGAGTTGCCGCCCGACGCGCTGACCGGTTCCGCCGCTCACCAGAACGTGGTGATCCAGACCTCCGACAAGCACAAGTTCGTGATGGGCGACGTGCCGGACGGGGGCCGGGGCATCCGGCTCCAGGCCGCGAGCGGGGCGTACATCCAGCTCGACGAGAAGGGCGTGACGATCGCCGACGGACAGGGGGCCTCGGTCGTGCTGACCGGTGGCGAGGTCAACATCAACGACGGCCGGCTGGTCGTGCCCAGGAAGCCGTAGCCGCGCCCCGCCCGCACCCGTGGGCCATGCCGCCCGTGGCCGTACCCGCAGCCGTAGCCGTAGCCGCGCAGCTTCCGCCGTACCCGCAGCCGCGCAGCTGCCGCCGCAGCCCCAGCCGATCGCAACGAGAAGGAATGACGGGGAGAGGACTCTTGTCCACACGCTCAGGGACCATCGTCAGCGCCGCCGCCACGCTCACCTGCCCGCACGGCGGCCGGGCATCCGTCACCGCCGCGCGGCCCGCCGCCGTGCGGCTGGACGGGCTGCCCGTCCACACGGCCGCCGATGTCTTCGCCGTGCACGGGTGCCCGCACACCGTCGACGGGGTGCCGCATCCGTGCACCACCGTCCGGTGGAGCCCGCAGCCGGGCGGCGTCCTCGTCGACGGCATGCCCGTGCTGCTGCACACGAGTGCGGCGCAGTGCTTCGGCGCGGCACTCGTGCCGCAGGGGGCGCCGTCCGTCGCCGCCGCGCCGCGGGGGGTGAGCTGCGCATGAGGGCGAGGACCGTACGCGACGACATCGCGTTCCCGTTCCGCGTCGACCGGCGTGGGCGCGCTGCGCACGCCCCGTACGACGACCATGTGCGCGATCTGGTCGAGCAGTTGCTGTTCACCAGTCCGGGCGAGCGGGTGATGCGGCCGGACTTCGGCTGCGGGCTGCTGGATCTGGTCTTCACACCGAACAGTCCGGAGCTGGCTTCGGCCCTGGAGCTGTCGGTGCAGGCCTCGTTGCAGCGCTGGCTGGGTGAGCTGATCGAGGTGGAAGCCCTCGACGTGGTGAGCGAGGAGAACGTGGTCCGGGTGTATCTGCGCTATGTGGTGCGCTCCACCGGGAGCCGGCGCGACGAGGTGTTCGAAGGGAGCGGGCCCGCATGAGCAGCCCGAGCAGGGAGTTGGTCTGCCGCACCGACGGCAGGCGCGGCAAGGTGCGTGCGGCGCGGCTCGGCGGCGTGGACGCGGTGGAGGCCGGTGACGACGGGCTGACGCTGACGGTGACGTTTCTCGGCAAGGCGCCGCACGGGCTGTGCCCGGAGAACATCCGGATCGACGGCGGCCGGCGGATCACCGGGATCGAGGCGGTCGAGGTGGCCGTGGAGCGCGAGGAGGATCCGGAGCTGGACGACCGGCTGCTCGTGACGGTCGACCGGACCGGGGACACCTCGCGCTACCGGCTGTCGGTGGTGGACACCGATCCGTACGGGCGGCCGGGTACGGAGCCGTTCCCCGGTTTCGACCAGCGGTACTTCGGGGCCGAGTTCACCTTCCGGCCGGACTGCCCGACGCCCTTCGACTGCGTGGACGGGTCGGCGGGCGCCGACCCCGGTCCCCGGACCGAAGCGCCCGTCATCGACTACACGGCGCGCGACTACGAGTCGGTGCGCCGGCTCGTCCTGGACCGGCTGGCGCTGACCACGCCGGGGTGGGTGGAGCGCAACCCGGCCGATCTGGGTGTCACGCTCGTCGAGCTGCTGGCGCACACGGCGGACCGGATCAGCTATCAGCAGGACGCGGTGGCCACCGAGGCGTATCTGGACACCGCCCGCAGGCGGGTGTCGGTGCGGCGTCACGTACGGCTGATCGACTATCCGATGCACGACGGGTGCAATGCCCGGACGCTGGTCACCGTCGAGGTGACGAAGCGGATGACGCTGCGGCCGGGGACGTTCCGGTTCGCCGCCGTCGATGTCCGTACGCTGGGGCCGCGCGACCGGCCGGAGATGGGCACCGTCATCGAGGACCGCGATCTGGCGGTGCTGGCCGAGCGCGGTTCGGTGGAGGTCTTCGAGCCGGTGGTGGCCGGGGAGCCGGCCGAGCTGCGGCCCGCGCACAACACCGTCCGGTTCTGGACGTGGGGCGACGAGGTGTGCGCCCTGCCGAAGGGCGCGGTGTCGGCGACGCTGCGCGACGAGTGGGCCGACAAGAAGTGCACGGTGCGGGCGCTGGCCCTGGCGCCGGGCGATCTGCTGGTCTTCGAGGAGGTGCGCGGGGCGCGTTCGGGTACGCCCGGTGACGCGGACCCCGCGCACCGGCAGGCCGTACGGCTGACCTCGCTCACGCCGGGCGTGGACCGGCTCTCCGGGCAGCCCGTGCTGGAGGTCGGCTGGGCGCGGGAGGACGCGCTGGCGTTCCCGTTGTGTCTGTCGACCCGGGGCGGGCCGGGCTGTGAGCCGGTGGCGGATGTGAGCGTGGCGCGGGGCAATATGGTCCTGGTCGACCACGGCAGGTCGCTGACGTTCGCGGGGGCGCCGCCGGAGACGGTGACCGTGCCGCCGGAGCCCGCCGTGCTCGGTTCCTGCGAGCCCTCGGGTTTCGATTGCGGGGACACCGACGCGGGCAACGCGACGGCTCGGCTCGTCGTGGCACGCCTGGAACAGACCCGGCGCGGACGGCTGTTGACCGCCGACCAGGTGCGTGAGCTGTCCGCGCTGGCCGGTGAGGCGGAGGTGACGCGCGCCGGGATCGGTCTGGAGCTGGCCGGGCGGCGGCGCGAGAAGGTCGTACCGGACACGGCGTACGAGCAGGCGGAGGCGCTGGCGACGCTGCTGGCGCAGAGCGTCTATCCCGGTGTCCGGCCCCGGTTCCGGCCGGTGCTCCAGCGCTCCCCCGTCGTCCAGGCGGCACCGTTCCCGCTGCCGGAGCATGTGTCGGCCGGGCAGGCCGACCGGCTGGCCGCCGTGCCCGGACGGGTGCGGGAGCGGCTGGTGGAGCTGTGGCGCGGCGCCCGTGACCACGACGGGCTGGCGGAGGCGGAGATCGATGAGCTGACCGTGCTCTTCGGGCTGCGGGTGCTGGAGCATCTGGAGCTGCACCTCCATCCGGTACGGGCGCTGCGGGAGCTGCTGCACCGCAGTCCTCGGCTGCTGGCGCCGAAGCTGCGCAGGCTCGATGTGCTGACGGCACGGGCGCGGGCGGGATCGGTGCTGGACGCGGGCATCGCCTGGGAGATCGCCAGGAGTTGGGGACCCGGCTATGCGGCCGGGCTGCGTCCGGACGCGCCCGTGCTGCGGGGTCCGGCGGCGGCCCTGGTGCAGGATCCGCGGGCCGCGCTGCCCTCGGTGACGGCGGTGGACGGTGAAGCGGTGTGGACGGCGCGCCGGGATCTGCTGTCCAGCGGGCACCGGGACCGGCATCTGGTCGGTGAGCTGGAGGACGACGGGCGGATCGCGCTGCGCTTCGGCGACGGCCGCCACGGGGCCCGGCCGGGCCCCGGTGCCCGGCTCGAACTGCACTACCGGCTCGGCGGCGGTACGGCGGGCAATGTCGGTGCGGAGGCCGTGAACCATCTGGTGTTGCACCGCGATCCGGAGGCCGAGGACTCCGGGGAGGCGATGCCGGTGGCGGGGGTGCGCAATCCGCTGCCCGCCGTGGGAGGTACGGAGCCGGAACCGCTGGAGCAGGTACGTCAGTTGGCTCCGCTCGATCTGAAGCGCAGCCGGCAGCGGGCGGTGACCGCCGAGGACTACGCGGCGCTGGCGTCCGCGCTGCCGGGGGTGCAGCGCGCGGCGGCGGAGATCCGCTGGACGGGCAGTGTGCAGGAGGCGCATGTCGCCGTCGACGCGCTGGGGGCCGGGGAGCCTGCGCCGGAGCTGCTCGACGCGGTGGCGTACGAGCTGGAGAGCTACCGGCGTATCGGCCATGACCTGGTGGTCGGCCCGGCCAGGAACGTACCGCTGGACATCGCTCTGTCGGTGTGTGCGGCGCCCGGCCATCAGCACGGGCAGATCCTGGCGGAGCTGTACCGGCTGCTGGGCAGCGGGCGGTTGCCGGGCGGGCGGCCCGGGTTCTTCCATCCCGACGCGCTGGTTTTCGGTGAGCCGGTGCGGCTGAGCGCCCTGGTGGCGGCGGCAGCGGCCGTGCAGGGCGTGGAGAGCGTGACGGTGACCCGGCTGCGGCGGCTCTTCGACGACGGGACCGACCGCGACGACGGCGCCGGGCACGGCGGCGACCTCTTCCGCGGGGGCAGCGACGACGCCTCCGGCAACGGTGACGGCAACGGCGACGGCGACGGCGACGCGGAGTACGGCCGGGACGACGACCCGGCCCTGGCGGCGGGCGTGCTGCGGCTCGGCGCGCTGGAGGTCGCACGGTGCGACAACGACCCCGACCGGCCCGAGAACGGCCGGCTGACCATCGAGCTCGCCGGAGGTACCCGATGAGCGGCGCGTACGACTGCGGCTGCGGCTGCGGCGGACATGACGAGCGCCGGGCGCCCGCGCCCCTGTACAACCCGCCGGGGCGCACGTCCCTGGACTACCGGGTCGGGGAGTACGGCTCGTTCCTGGCGGCCATGAAGGACCGGCTGGCCTCCCCCGCCTATCCGGCGCTGCGGGGGCTGACGGTCCGGACCCCGGACGATCCGGCGATCGGACTCCTGGACTCCTGGGCCGTCGTCGGTGATCTGCTCACCTTCCACTCCGAGCGGATCGTGGAGGAGGCGTATCTGCGCACCGCGAACGAGCACCGCTCGCTGGCGCTGCTCGGCCGGCTGGTGGGGCACCGGCCGCGGCCGGGGATCGCCGCCGACACCCATCTCGCGTACACCCTGGACCGTGATCCGCGGGACGCGGACGTGGAGGTGGTGATCCCGCGCGGGGCGCGCAGCAACAGCGTTCCGCTCACCTCCGAGGACGAGTCGCAGGTCTTCGAGACCTCCGCCGATCTCACGGCCCGCGCGTCGTGGAACGAGCTGGCCGTGCGCCGGCGCAGGCCCTCGCTGCTGACCGAGGAGGATCTGACCGGGCGTTCGGAGATCCAGGTCGCGGGCACGACGACGGGGCTGACACCCGGTGACCGGCTGCTGTTCGTCTTCAAGGGACAGCAGGGCGCGCCGGACGGACGGGCGGGCGACCCGGGACAGGACCCGACCGGCGACCCGGGACAGGACGTGACGGACGGCTCGGACGGCCTGGGCGGGCAGGAGCCGGGGAAACGGCTGATCCGGACCGTCGCCCGGCTCCGGGTCGACCGCGAGGAGGACGTGACGGGCATCGGGCTCCAGCAGTCCGCCCCGCCGACCCTCTCCGAACTGGTGGACCTGCTCCGGGAGTGGATCACGGAGGACGAGCGGGCGGTCGAGGACGGCGAGCCCACGCCGGACAACCCCAATCCGCGTCCGGTCAGCCGGTACATCGAGGAGTTCGACGCCCAGGTACTGGCCCCGCTGCGGGCGGACCTGGACACCATCGCCTCACCCGCCCGTCTCGCGGCACGGCTGGCCGGGCCGCACGAGCGGCTGGCCGAGGCGCAGGCCGTGGCCCGTGCGCACGAGGACGTCGCCGCCTGGTTCGAGCGGTTGGAGGCGATGGTCGGCGAGGTGATCGCGCAGGCGGCCGACCTGGAACCGTCGCGGCCCGCGCCCGAGGCGCTCCGCCGCGCGCTCCCGGCCGCTCCGGCGGCGCTGCGGGCGCTCGGTGCGGTGCTTCCGGCGCTGCGCGACGGAGTCGTACGCCCCGGTTCGCACGCCGGTTCAGGCGCTGCCGGACGGGCCGGGTCGCCGGTCCCCGGCGCGGACCGGCTGGCCGCGCCCGGCCCGGACCTGGGGGCTCGGCTGCTGGCGGCGCTCGACCCGCGGATCGCCGACGGGATGTATCCGGCGTGGCGGCAGTCCGCGCCGACCGTGCCCGCGCTGCTCCACGAGGTGCAGGCGCTGCGGGTGACGACGTCCCCGTTCGGGGCGATGGCGCCGCTGCGGCCGGTGCAGGACGCCCGGGGGCGGGTGATCAGGCAGGCCGACTGGCCGCTGACCGGCTCGGCCCTGACGACGATGCGGGTCGTGTTCGACACGGCGGGCCGGGTCCCGGTGCGGGCGGAGTTCCAGTACACGGAGACCGGTTCATCGGTCCAGCAGTCGGAGAACCTCCAGGCCGAGACGACGTTCGAGCTCGGCCCCGGCCGGGTCACGGTGACGGCACGGGCCGCTCAGGACCACGACCTGAGCTGGCTCCAGCGGCGGCCCGCCGACTCGCAGGAGCCGGGCGTCACCGCGCGCTTGCACGAGGGGCTGCCCGAGCGGACGCTCTTCGTGTCCCGTCCCGGTGAGGACGGCCGGGTCCATGTCGTCGTGCACAACGGCGAGCCCAGGGAGTGGCGTCTGGCGCCCGGCGACCATGAGCAGGTCCGGCACGACGGCTATGAACTGACCGTCCGCTACACGGTGGGCAGCGAACCGGCCAACGTGGTGATCGGCATCGCTTCGGTGCCGGAGCCCGCGAACCGGCGGGTGATCTCCCTCGACTCGGTCCAGGACTCGGTCACGGTCGGCAGCTGGATCGCGATCGAGCGCCCCCGCAAGGGGGCCGAGGGGCCGGACGGCATCCCGGGCGACCCGGATCTCCGCTCCGTCACCACCCGGGTCACCGCCGTACGCACCGCCGTGTACACCGACTTCGGCATCACGGGCCGAGGTACGGAGCTGACGCTGGCCGATCCCTGGCTCGACGAGCACGACGTGCTGCTCTCCACGATCCGCGACACGGCCGTGCACGCGGGCGGTCAGCCCCTGCGGCTCGCCGAGGAACCGCTCGGCGAGGACGTGCACGGCAACGAACTGGAGCTGGCCGAGCTGTACGACGGACTGCGTCCGGGGCGGCAGCTGATCGTGTCCGGGGAGCGCGCGGACGTACCCGCCGTTCCCGGCACCGAACTGGTGACGGTCGCGGAGGTCGAGCAGGTGCTGGACCCGCTGGTGCCCGGCGACCATGTGCACACCCGGCTGACGCTGACGACGGATCTGGTCCACCGCTACCGGCGGGCCACCGTGCGGGTCCGGGGCAATGTGGTGGCGGCCACCCATGGCGAGAGCCGGGAGGAGCCGATCGGCAGCGGGGACGCCGACCGGGCCAACCAGACGTTCGCGCTGTGGCAGTCGCCGCTGACCTGGCTGCCCGCCGACAATCCGCTGGGGGCCGTCCCGGCCCTCGAAGTGCGGGTGGACGGGCTGCTGTGGCACGAGGTGGACAGCCTCGCCGGGCGGGGACCGCGCGAGCGCGTCTACGTCGGCGGGGTGTCGGGCGGCCGGACGACGGTGACCTTCGGCGACGGGGTGCACGGGGCCCGGCTGCCCACCGGCCACGAGAACGTCCGGGCCCGCTACCGCTTCGGGACCGGCCGGGCCGCCAACGTCCGGGCGGACCGGATCACCCAGGCGGTCACCCGGCCGCTGGGTGTCACCGGGGTCACCAATCCGCAGCCCGCGACGGGCGGCGCGGACGCGGACGGCCCCGCCCTGACCCGGTCCACGGTCCCGCTCGCCGTGTCGGCACTGGACCGACTGGTGTCGGTCGCCGACTACGAGGACTTCGCCCGCTCCCGGGCCGGGATCGGCCGGGCGGCGGCGCGCGAGGTCTTCGACGGCAGGCGGCGGCTGCTGCATGTGACGGTCGCCGGGGTGGCGGACATCCCGGTCGCCGAGGACTCCGACGTGCTCACCGCGCTGCGCTCCTCGCTCGCCCGGTACGGCGACTCCCGGCTGCCGGTGCGGGTACAGGTGCGCGAAACGGTCCTGCTGCTGCTCGCGGCGAAGGTGAAGGTGGCCCGCGACCACAGCTGGCAGCTGGTCGAACCCCGGCTGCGCCAGGCCCTGCTGGCCCGGTTCGGCCCCGCCCGGCGCGAGCTGGGCAGCCCCGCGCACCTGTCGGACGTGCTGGCCACGGCCCACTCGGTGCCCGGCGTCTGCCATGTGGACGTGGACGTCTTCGGCGGGGTGCCCGCGTCCTTCACCCCCGAGGACCTGCCCGCGCTCGCCGAGTCCCTGGCCCGGCCGCGGCGCACGGTCGCGGCGCGGCTCGCGGCCTACGACGAGGACGTGCACCGGGTCACCGCGCCGGAGGGCGAGACGCTCACCTCCGTCGCCGCCCGGTACGGCATCGGCCTCGATGAACTGCTCCGCCTCAACCCGGACATCACCGACACCCGGCCGCTCGCGAAGGGCCGCGCGGTGTTCGTCTTCCGCGGCATCCGGCCCGCGCAGCTGGTCCTGCTGTCGCCGGACGTCCCGGACACGCTGATCCTGACGGAGGTCACCGCATGAACACCCAGGAAGGGAGCGCCGCATGAGCAGGGAACCGGACGGACTCGCGGAGCTGCTCCCGCAGTGGCACCGGCTGCGGGACGCCGAGGGCGGTGAGCCGTTGCGCGCACTGCTCGCGGTGATCGCCGAACAGGCCGACCGGGTGCGCGACGGGGTCGAGCAGAGCTACGAGGACCTCTTCGTGGAGACGGCCGCGCCCTGGGTGCTGCCGTACCTCGGCGATCTGGTGGGCTACCGGCCGCTGCCCGGCTACGAGCGGGTCCAGGCCGCCGGGCTCGGCGGCGGGCGGGGCGGACCGGGCGACGCCGAGGCCCGCACCCGGCTCGCCGAGGCGCTCGCGCCGCGCCGCGATGTCGCCTCGACGGTCGCCAACCGCCGCCGCAAGGGCACCCTCGCGCTGCTGGAGGAGCTGGCGCAGGAGGTCGCCGGGTGGCCGTCCAGGGCGGTGGAGCTCTCCCGGCTGGTCTCCCACCAGCAGCCGGTGAAGCTGTACGGGACCGGGGCGCCGTCCGCCGACGTACGCAGGCTGTCCCGGGGCCGGCTGGCCGATGTCCGCCGCGGTGGCCAACTGGACCTGGCGGGCGGTCCGTTCGACGGGATGGCCAGGTCGGCCGACGTACGCAGGGCGGGTTCGGCGCGCCGGAGCGGCGGTCACTCCCCCGCCGGGATCGGGCTGTACGTGTGGCGGCTCAAGCCGTACCACGTGACCCGGGCACCGGCGTACTGCGTCGACCGGGCCCGCAGCCTGTACACGTTCTCGATCCTGGGCAACGACAGCCCGCTGGTGACGCGTCCGGTGCCGGAGCCCTCGGCCACGCATCTCGCGACGGTCGACAACGTGCCCGCGTTCATCAGGCGGCGTCAGCTCTCCGACCGGCTCGCGGACTACTACGGGCCGGGCAAGAGCTTCACCGTCTGGCGGGACGGGCAGGACGAGCCGGTGCCGATGTCGGACATCGTCGTGGCGGACCTGTCGGACTGGCGCTACCGGCCCAGGCTCGGCTCGGTGGCCGTCGACCCGGTGCTGGGGCGGATCGCCTTCGGGTCCCGTTCGGCACCCCGGCAGGGGGTCTGGGTCACCTACCACTACGCCGCGGGCGACGACATCGGCGGCGGCGAGTACCCGCGCGAGCGGATCACCCCGCCCACCGCCCGGATCTACCGGGTGGGTCCGGGCCAGGCGTTCCAGCGGATCATGGACGCGTACGAGCGGTGGCGCGCGGACCGGTCGGCGGGCCACCGCGGGGCCGAGGGCATCATCGAGATCACGCACAGCGGCGCCTATCAGGAGCAGCTGGACTTCGAACTCGACCGCGGCGAACGGCTGGAGCTGCGGGCCGCCGAGGGCTGCCGCCCGGTGATCCGGCTGCTCGACTGGTACAGCAACCGGCCCGACGCCCTCAACATCCGGGCACGGGAGGACGACGGCCCCACCGGCGCCCACGGGGGCGGGGACGCGCCGCGCATCGTGCTGGACGGGCTGCTGGTCACCGGGCGCGGGCTCCATGTCAGCGGTCCCGTCGGCGCGGTCGTGCTGCGGCACTGCACCCTGGTGCCCGGCTGGTCGCTGGAACCGGAGTGCGACCCGCACTCCCCTCAGGAGCCGAGCCTCGTCCTGGACCGGACCACCGCGTGCGTCTCGGTGGACCACAGCATCCTCGGCACGATCGAGGTGATCGGCGACGAGGTCAGCCACGACCCCCCGGCCATCCACCTCCGCGACAGCGTCCTGGACGCCACCGGCCACGACCGGGCGGCCCTGTCCGCCCCGGACTGCCGTCACGCCCACGCCGTACTGCACGCCCACCGCACGACGGTCATCGGCGAGGTGCACACGCACGCCGTGGAGATCGCCGAGAACAGCGTCTTCACCGGGCGGTTGCGGGTGGTGCGGCGGGGCATCGGCTGTCTGCGGTTCTCGTACGTGCCGCCCGGCTCCCGCACCCCGCGCCGGCACCGCTGCCAGCCCGACCTGGTGGGTGCCGACCGTGCGCAGGAGGTGCGTCCGCTGCTGAGCGGCGAGCGGTACGGCACCCCCGCGTACGGGCGGCTCGCGGACGGCGGTCCGTGGCAGATCCGCCGGGGCGCCGACGACGGCTCGGAGATGGGCGTCTTCCACAACCTGTACGAACCGCAGCGCGAGGACAGCCTGCGGGCGCGGCTCGCCGAGTACACCCCGGCCGGTACGGACGCCGGGATCTTTCCCGTCACCTGACCGGCGCCGGGCGGCCGGGCGCACGGACCGGCCCGGCCGCCCGGTCCGACCACCACCACGGCCACCCGGCCCGTTCGCCCCACCCGACTTCTTCAGACCGCCGAACCTCCGAGGGGGACCCCTTCCCATGCACGCAGATCTCTCCCGCGACACCTTCCGCCCGGACCGGCACTACTCGGCGGTGCTCGCCCAGCAGGGCCGCGTCCAGCTGGACGCGGACGCCAACGAGCAGGCCGCGATCCAGCTCCACCGGGCCCGTACCACCGCCGCCGACCTGATCGGGCGGCACGGAGGCCCGCGCGGCGCGACCGGCTTCGAGGTGACGTTCCTGGGCGGCAGCCGGGAGCTGGACGACCTCTCCCTGGGCGGCGGCCGCTACTACGTGGACGGCATCCTGCTGGACGCGACCAGGCCGGAGCCGGGCGTCCCGGCCGAGGCCGGAGCCGCCGCACCGGACGACGAGGCTCCGGCCGCCGCCCCCGCGACCTGGACCTACTGGGACCAGCCGGACGGCTACCGGGACCCGGAGCGCCCCGGCGACCGGCTGCCCACCCGGTTCCCGTACCTGGCCTGCCTGAAGGTGTGGGAGCGTGCGGTCACCGCCGCCGAGGACCCGTTGCTGCGCGAGGTGGCGCTGGGTACGGCGATGCCCGACACGGCGGCCCGGGTGAAGGTGGTGTGGCAGGTCGTACCACTGCCCGGTGCGGAGCTGGAGCTCGCGGACGGGGCGACGAAGGACGAGGTGCGGGCGGCGTTCGACGCCTGGGCGGCGGCGCAGGACCCGACGGCCCGGCTGGCGGCCCGCAGTGAGCGGCCGGACCGGGCGGACGAGGACCCGTGCCTGGTCAGGCCGGACGCCCGCTACCGGGGGCCGGAGAACCAGCTGTACCGGGTGGAGGTCCACCAGGGCGGTGCGGCGAAGGACGCCACGTTCAAGTGGTCCAGGGAGAACGGCTCGGTGACCTTCCCGGTCGAGGAACTGGACGGCACCTGGGTGGAGCTGGCCTCCCTCGGGTACGACGACAAGCTCGACCTGAACGTGGGCGACCTGGTGGAGTTCGTCGACACCGCCTACACCAGCCGGCGTGAACCGCTGCCGCTGCTGCGGGTGGAGGAGCTCGATCTGCCGGGACGCCGGGTGCGGCTCTCCGGCGAGCCCGAGCCCTTCGTGGGCCGGCGCCCCGAGCTGAACCCGTATCTGCGGCGCTGGGACCACCGCCCCCCGACCCGCCGGGGCAAGGGGCCCTCGAAGGTGCGTGACGGCGCGCTGCGGATCGAGGAGGGGGCCTGGCTGCCCCTGGAGGACGGCGTGTTCGTGTACTTCGAGGCGGGAGGGACCTACCGCTCCGGCGACTTCTGGACGGTCCCCGCCCGTACGGCGACGGGCGGCGTCGAGTGGCCGGCGGACGCGGCCCGGCGCCCGCTGCTGCGCCCGCCGCACGGGGTACGGGTCCACTACGCGCCGCTGGCCTGGATCCTCGGCGAGGGGTCGGTGGCCGATCTCCGGCAGACGTTCGGGCCGCTGGCCGCGCCGATTCCGGCGGCGGACGAGGAGGCCCTGGCGGCGGAGACCCGGGCCGAGGAGGAGGCGGTGGCCGCCGAACAGGCGGCCGACAACGGTTCAGCACCTGTCGTTTCGGGGCAAAACGATCAGGAGACGAGCGAGAACTGACGCACAATCGAGAGCGTCGAACCACCGCACCACCTGGGAAGGAGCACCACGATGGCAACGCCTCTGTCGGCCGACAAGCTGCTCAAAGCCCTTCGTGACGAAGGCCTGCGTGTCGTCGAGCACCGGAGCTGGCGTACGCACAACCGCAATCACAAGGGCCCGTGGGGCCCGGTGAACGGGGTGATGATCCATCACACCGTGACATCGGGGACGCAGAGTTCGGTGGAACTCTGCTACAACGGCCACTCCAGCCTGCCCGGTCCGCTCTGCCACGGGGTCATAGCCAAGGACGGCTCGGTCCATCTCGTCGGGAACGGACGGGCCAACCATGCCGGGCTCGGCGACGACGACGTCCTGCGGGCCGTGGTCAATGAAGCGGGTTCCCTGCCCTCCGACAACGAGGCCAATACGGACGGCAACCGGCACTTCTACGGTTTCGAGTGCGTCAACCTCGGCGACGGGAAGGATCCGTGGCCGGCCGCGCAGCTGGAGGCGATCGAGAAGGCCGCCGCCGCGATCTGCCGGGCGCACGGCTGGTCGCAGCGCTCGGTGATCGGGCACAAGGAGTGGCAGCCGGGAAAGGTCGATCCACGCGGATTCACGATGGACTCGATGCGCAGCCGGATCAAGTCACGCCTGGGGGGCAAGCCGGACGGCCCGTCGAAGCCACCCTCCAAGCCGAAGTACGAACCGTTCCCCGGGGCGGCGTTCTTCAAGGCGGGCAGACGCAGCGCGGTCATCACGGCGATGGGCAAGCGGCTGGTGTCCGAGGGCTGCGGGCGTTACGAGGTGGGCCCCGGCCCGTCCTGGTCGGAGGCCGACAGGAAGTCGTACGCCGCCTGGCAGCGCAAGCTCGGTTATTCCGGCTCCGGGGCGGACGGCATCCCGGGCAAGGAGAGCTGGGCCAGGCTCAAGGTCCCGAACGTCTGATCCGCGGCCCCGGTTCCGGGTTCTGATTCCGGACCCGGAACCGGGGCCCGCGCGCCGTCAGCGGTTGAACGAGCTCCCCAGGGCGGCCTTCGCCGCCACCGTGCCCAGCGTCCCGTGGCCGAAGCTGACGGATCCCTTGGCGGCCGGCCCGGAGGCGGTGGCGGGGAAGAACCACAGCGAGCCCGCGCCCGTGTCCTCGCCGGGGGCGCCGACGGCCAGTTCGGACCGGCCGTCCTTGTCGAGGTCCACGAAGGCGGCGGCCCCGCCGAACAGGTCGCCCTTCTCCGCGGTGCCCGTGACATCCGGCGTGCTCTGGTTGAAGCCCTTGGTGCCGGTACCCGTCGGGCCGGAAGCCGTACCGGGCATGATCACGATGCCGCCCGCCCGCTGGACCGTGCCGAGCGCCTCGTTCGGGACGCCCACGGCGATCTCGCCGAAGCCGTCGCCGTTCGTGTCGCCGATCGCGACGGACGTACCGAAGCCGTCGGAGTGCTCCGCCGCTCCCGGGACGCCCGCCGAGTCCTGGTTGAAGACCTTGGCCCTGGTGCCCTGCGGCCCGGTGGCGCTGCCCTGGACGTAGGTCAGCATGCCGCCCTTGGCGAGCGGCAGGTCGAGGTCGCTGTCGTAGCCGTCGATCGCGCGTCCGACGGCGATGTCGGCGTACTTGTCACCGTTGACGTTGCCGACGGCGAGGTGCTCGCCGCCCTCCAGGGAGTAGCCGTCGGCGCCCTTCACCCGGGTGTACTCGCCCGGACCGGCGGGGCTGCCGTTGCTGATGAGGATGCGGCGGTCGTCGAACTCGTCGCCGCTGTGGACGGCGGCGACGAGGTCGTCGCGCCCGTCGCCGTCGACGTCGCCCGCCGCCAGGTCCAGGTAGCGCCGGTCCTCCATGTCGGGCCGCTCGGTGGTGGCGGACGCGAGGCCGTCCCGGGTGAACGGGCCCAGGAGACTCTGGAGATCGTGGTCGCGGACGAGCGCGAGGTCCGGGGCGCCGTCACCGTTGAGGTCCCCCGTCGCCAGGTGAGCTCCCGCGTTGTCGTACTCCTCACCGTTCAGTACGGTCGCCCCGCCCGCCAGTCCGCCCGCACCGCCCCAGATGACGGTCAGCGAACCCGCGCGCCCGGCGGTGCCGATCCTCTCGCCCGGGGAGCCGACCACCAGGTCCGCGTAGCCGTCCCGGTCGAGGTCGGCGGAGACCACCGAGCCGCCGAAGGCGTCCCCCGCTTCCGGGGTGCCGGGGATCCCGGCCGTGCTCTGGGTGAAGACCTTCTTGACGGAGTTCTTGATGCCGGTGCTGGACCCGTAGGCGACGCCGACGTACCCGGCGCCCGCGAAGCCCTTGACCGTGGCACCGGGGGCGGCGAACGCGACGTCGGCGTAGCCGTCGCCGTTGAAGTCGGAGTGGGGGCCGGCCGGGGCGGACGCCCGCTCGGGTGCGGCCGGGGCTGCCGGGGCTGCCTGGGCCGTGGGCAGGGTGAGGGCGGCGGAGGCGACGGCGATGGCCAGGACCACACCGGTACCGAGTGCTCGGGATGCCACAGGGACTCCTTCTGCTGACGTGTGCGGAGATCGTTCTCGGGTTGTTCGTCGGGCGTTCCGCCGGTGTCTGCTGTACGGGGGTAGCACAGCGGTTCGTACCCGGTGAGACGGGCCGGCCGGTCCGGGGGTTGCGTACCGTTCCGGACAAGTACGCCTATCTTGTTCCCTGTTACCGACCCCGGACGAAGGAGCGACCCGGTGACCCCACAGGTCGGGCTCGTGACGGTGGAGGCGCTGCGCGGCTACGCCGAGGGCGTCCGCGCCGTGTACGCGGAGGCGTTCTCCGCCCCGCCCTGGCACGAGGACCCCGAGGCGGCGGACGGTTACCTGGAGCGGCTCGCCCAGGACGCGGCGAGGCCGGGATTCACGGCGGCGGTGGCCCTGGACGGGGAGGCCGTGACCGGCTTCGCCACCGCCTGGACCACGCCGGAGGTCTTCCCCCGCGACCGCAGTTACGGACAGGTCGCCGAGGCCCTGGGCCCCGACCGGGCAACGGCGCTGCTGTGCGGGGCCCTTGAGGTGGACGAGCTGGCCGTCAGCCCACGGGCGCACGGCACCGGACTGGGCAGGGCCCTGCTGGCGGCGGTGACGGGCCCCGCCGTGGACGGCCGCTGCTGGCTGCTGACCTCGGCACGGGCGAAGGCGGCGCTGCGGCTGTACGAGCGCGCCGGATGGCACCGCCACGCCACGCCCGTACCGGGCAGGGCGGGGCTCGTCGTGTTCCTCGGTCCCCGGCACCCGGGCCTCCCGGCAGCGGACCCCACGGCGGACCCGGAGGCGGCTGCGGTGTGACGGCCGGCGGGACGAGGGCCGCGGGCGAGAGCGCCGTACGGACCGGGTGGAGGGTGTTCCAGCGGGCCTCCCGCTGGAACACCCTTCACCCGCAGCCGTGTGCGCCCGCCCCCGCCCCTCGCCCGGACGCGCCGGGTGTCAGCCGATCTCGCCCTCCGTCCCGTCGCCGCTCTTCGGCTCCTCGCCGTTCCTGAGCCGGTCGGCCCGGCCGATCGCCGTCGCCAGCTTCCGTACCGAGTCGTCCTCGGTCTCCTGCGCCAGTTCCGAGGCCCGGGAGGCGAGTTCACCGAGGCCGGGCGAGCCCGGCAGCTCGCCGCCGCGCAGACTCTCGGCGAAGTAGGCCGCCACCGCCGCCACCTGGAGCCGCTTGCCCGGTCCGCCCCACAGCGCGCCGTCGATCGCCCCGCTCCCCACGGAGCCGGTCCTCTCATGGGCCTTCCGGGTCCTGGGGTCCAGCCAGCGCACCGTGGCCGTCGCCACATGGCCGGACGCGCCCTCGCGCAGCCGCACGGCGTAGAGCGCGGTCACCGTGTGGCCGGGGCCGACCTCTCCGCCGTCGACACCGTCGTCGCGGAAGTCCTCGTCGGCGACCTTGCGGTTCTCGTAACCGATCAGCCGGAACTGCTGGACGGTCTCGCGGTCGAAGGCGACCTGGGCCTTGGCGTCCCGCGCCGTCAGCTCCACATGGGCGGGCAGCTGGTCGACGAAGACCTTGCGGGCCTGCTCCTCGTCGGCGATGTACGTGGTGTGCCCGTCGCCCTTGTTGGTGAGGCGCTCCATCAGCGCGTCGCCGTAGTCGCTGCCGACCCCGACGCCGAAGAGCGTGATGCCGTGCTCGCGGCGGGCGTCGCCGATCCGTTCCAGGATGGCGTCGGCCTCGGTCTCCCCCGTGTTGGCGAGGGCGTCGGAGAGCAGCACGACACGGTTGTTCGCGCCCTTGCGGCGGCCCTTGACCGCCTCCTCGTAGCCGCGCCGGATGCCGGCGTCGACGTTGGTGGAGTCGGCCGGTTCCATCTCCTCGACCGCCTCGCGGATCCGGTTCCGGTTGCCCTGGAGCCGGGTCATCGGCAGCCGGGTCTCGGCCTCGTCGCTGAAGGTGACCAGGGAGACCGCGTCGTCGTCGCGCAGTTCGTCGGTGAGGATCGTCAGGGACTTCTTCGCCAGGTCCAGCCGGCCCGGTTCGGCCATGGACCCGGAGATGTCGACGACGAAGGTGAGGGCGGCGGGCGGGCGTTCACCGCTCGGCCGCGCCGCTCTGGTGGCCAGGCCGACCCGTACCAGGGACCAGTCTCCGGCCCCCTTGCCGGAGTCCTCACCGGACTTCCCGTCCGACGCCCCGCCGGTCCCTCCGCCGGCCCGTGCTCCGTCGACGGTCACCGAGAAGCCGTTGCCCTCGGGCCGCTCGTAGCCCTGCCGGAAGCTGTTGACGAACTCCTCGGGCCGTACGGTCCCGGGCTCCGGCAGCCTGCCGTCGCCCAGGGTGCGGCGGGCGTAGCCGTAGCTGGCGGTGTCCACGTCCAGGGCGAAGGTGGACAGATAGTCGGGCGGTGCGATGTCCCGCTGCTTCCCGTCCGTCCCGTCCTCGCGTGCGGCGCTGTCCCCCTTCGCGGAGCCGCCGGGCGCCCCGCCCGGGGCGGGCGGGGCGGGCTGTCCGCCGCCGGTCGCCCCGTGCGGCTGCCGTGCGCCGGTACGGCGGTCGGCCGACGCCCCCTCGCCCGTTCCGCCACCGCATCCGGTGATCAGCATTCCGCCCGCCAGCAGCAGCGCGGCGGCCCGTGTCCGGTGCTTCATCCGTATCCCCCACATCGTCGACAACTGTGAATGTGACGTGCGGGAGGGCCGTGGGGAGTCGACGAACACGTTGCGGAAGCGTCTCGATGCGGCAACGGGGACCGCCACCCGGGCGGAACATCAGGTTCAGGACACGATGTCCTTACGACTGAACCCCCGGAAGGCGAACGCGAACAGGATCAGGGCATACGTCACCGAGACCGCCGCGCCCTTCACCATCCCGCCCCACTCCAGTTCCGGCTGGAGCGCGTCCGCCCAGGCGAACTGCCAGTGCGCGGGCAGGAACTCGCGCCAGGAGCCGAGTGCGGTGACGGCGTCCAGCACATTGCCGACGATGGTGAGCCCGACCGCCCCGCCGACCGCGCCCAGCGGAGCGTCGGTCCTCGTCGACAGCCAGAACGCCAGGGCGGCGGTGACCAGTTGGGAGACGAAGATGAATGCCACGGCGAGCGCGATGCGCGGCACCGCGTCCCCGGTCGCGAGCGCTCCCCCGGTGGGCAGCTCCAGCGGTCCCCAGCCGTACGCCGCCGCGCCCGCCGCCAGCGCGACGACCGGCAGCAGCACCATCGCGGCCAGGCTGAAGCCGAGCGCGACGACGAGCTTGCTCCACAGCAGCCGGGTCCGGGGCACGGGGGCGGCGAGCAGATAGCGCAGCGAGGACCAGCCGGCCTCGGAGGCGACGGTGTCCCCGCAGAACAGGGCGACCGGCACCACCAGCAGGAACCCGGCCGAGACGAAAAGGCAGGTCGCGGCGAAGTTCGCGGCGGAGGCGGTCGCGGTGTCCATCAGCGTGAGCCGGTCACCGCCGCCGGGTCCGCCGTCGGGCGTGCCGCCGATCGCGAAGGCGATGATCAGGATGAACGGCAGCGCGGCCAGCACCCCGCCCATCAGCAGCGTGCGGCGCCTGCGCAGTTGCCGCATCGCCTCGACGCGCAGCGGCAGGGTGTGCCGGGCGCGGTAGCCGGGGGCCTGGGCGGGGTCGGCCGCCGTCCGGATGTCGGCTGCGGAGCTCATGCGGATCCTCCGGAGATGAGGGTGAGGAAGGCGTCCTCCAGGCGGCGGTGCGGCCCCACGCCCGTGACCGGGACGTCCAGCCGGACGAGTTCGGTGACGAGGCGGGAGGCGGTGGCGCCGTCGAGCCGGACGAGCAGCCCGCGTCCGTCGCCGGTGCGGACGGCGGAGCCGATGCCGGGCAGCGCGGAGACCTTCTCCACGAGCGGTTCGCTCACCTCCTCCGCCGTGGTGACGAGCAGCATGTCGCCCGAGCCGGTGATCTCGGCGACCGGTCCGGCCTGGACGAGCCGCCCCCGGTCCATGACGACCAGGTGGGTGCAGGACTGCTCGACCTCGGACAGGAGGTGGCTGGAGACGATGACGGTCCGGCCCCCGGCCGCGTACCGGATCATCACGTCACGCATCTCGCGGATCTGGGGCGGGTCGAGGCCGTTGGTCGGTTCGTCGAGGATGAGCAGGTCCGGCATGCCGAGCATGGCCTGGGCGATGGCGAGCCGCTGCCGCATGCCCTGGGAGTACGTGCGTACGGCGCGGGCCAGGGCGTCGCCGAGGCCGGCGATCTCCAGGGCCTCCTCGATGTGCGAGTCCTCGGCGGGGCGGCCGGTGGCCTGCCAGTAGAGCTCCAGGTTGGCGCGGCCGGACAGGTGCGGCAGGAAGCCCGCCCCCTCGACGAACGCCCCGACCCGGGACAGGACGGGGGCGCCGGGCCGGATGGCCTGCCCGAAGACGCGGATCTCGCCCTCGTCGGGGGCGATGAGCCCCATCAGCATGCGCAGGGTGGTGGTCTTGCCCGCGCCGTTGGGCCCGAGGAGCCCGAGCACCTGTCCCTTCTCCACCTGGAAGGAGAGTTCCTTCACGGCGTACCGGTCGACGGACTTGGCGTACTTCTTCGACAGGCCGGTGATCCTCAGCGGTACGCCGGTGAGTTCCGGGTCGGGGGCCGGGGTCGCGGTGCGGCGGCGCGCGGTGAGCAGGAGCGCGGCGGCGATGACGAGGGCGGCGGCCGGGAGTCCCCAGGTCCACCACGGGAGGCCGGCGGGCGCGGTCCTCACGGCGGGTGCGGTGGGGACGGTCAGCGGGCCGTCCGTGCTCACGGTGTACGTGACCGGCTCGGCGGGGGACGCGTAGCCGAGGTCGGTCGCGGACAGCACGAGGCGCAGCCGGTGCCCGGAGTCGAATTCGTGGTCGACGGCGGGGAGGGTCAGCTCGATGGGCCCGCCCTGTTCGGCGGGGGTGATCCGGTACGGGGCGACGAGCTGGGCGGGCAGTACCTGCTGCTTGCCGTCCGGCGACACGTCGTACACCTTGCCGAACAGCACGGCGTCGCCGCTGCCCGGTCCGGCCTTCACCCGGACCCGTACCGTCGGCGTCCCGGTGACCCGTACGGAGGTGTCGAGCGGGGCGGAGTCGAAGCGGGCGTACTGGCCCGGGAAGTCGACCGTCAGGCCGACGCCGAGCGAGGAGAGCCGAGCGAGTCCGCCGCCCACGCCGGGTACGGCGGAGATGGCGGGCGGGCCGGCTCCCGCAGGGTTGCGGAACGTCTCGGTCCGTCCGTCGAGGGCGATCTCCCGGCCGCCGCCGCGCAGTCCCGGGTAGGTGTCGCCGCTCGCGCCCCGCTTGAGCGCGGCGCCGTCGGTGGAGTCGATGCCGCCGGTGCGGGTGACCCGGAAGGCGGGGCCGGTGTCGGCGCCCTCGGAGTCCTTGAGGTAGCGGTCGAACCAGCCGCCGATACGGCTCCGGACGCGGTCGGCCTCCAGGTCCCCGCCGTCGTGCCCGCCCGCGATCCAGTCGACGGAGACGGGGGCGCCGTTGGCCTTGATCGCCTTCGCCATGTCGTCGGCCTGGCCGAGCGGGAAGAGCGAGTCGCTCTGTCCCTGCACCAGGAGCGCGGGGACCTTGATCCGGTCGGCGACGGCGGCCGGTGACCGCTCGGTGAGCAGCTCGCGGGCGGCCTCGTCCGGCTTTCCGCTGACGGCGACCCGCTCGTACATCTCGCAGAGCCGCTTCTCGAACTTCTCGCAGCCGCCGCCCGTGGTGACGAAGATCCCGGCCCAGAGCTTCTTGAAGACCCCGTCGGGGAAGAGCGCTTCGGCGAGGTTCCAGTAGGTGATGACGGGGGCGATGGCGTCGACGCGTTGGTCGTACCCGGCGGCGAGCAGCGAGACGGCCCCGCCGTACGAGGCCCCGGTGACCCCGACGCGGGGGTCGCCCTTGCCGTCGAGCTCCACCTCGGGGCGGCCGGCCAGCCAGTCGATGAGCCGGGAGACGTCCCTGACCTCGCGGTCGGGTGCGTTCAGGGAGATCTCCCCGCCGGACTTCCCGAAGCCGCGGGCCGACCACGTCAGCACGGCGTATCCGGCGCCCGCCAGCTCCTCGGCCTGGGCCCTCACGTCGGCCTTGCTGCCGCCGAAGCCGTGCCCGATGAGCACGGCGGGCCGCCGCTGCGCACCGCCCGCCGTGAAGTACGAGGTGTCGATGGGCACCCCGTCCATCGACAGCGTCCGGTCCTCGCGGTGGACGTCCGGCGCGCTGTCGTCGGCCGCCGCGGTCCAGGTCCCGGCGCCCGCGAGCACGACGAGCGCGGTGACGGCCGCTGCCCACCGGCCGCGTCCACGGGGCAGTCGGCGCCGCCATCGGGAAGTAGGGGTCTCCATGTCTCGACCCTAAACGGATGGTGCCGCCGTTCGGGGTGCCGCCGGGGGGAGCTGCCGGGCCTCCCTGAGAGGTACGGGCTCCGGGTTCCGTACTCCGTACGCGGTATGCCCCCGGCCGGTCCGCCGGGCCGCGCTCACATGGTGTTGACGATGAGGCCGATGTGGGTGAAGTAGTTGAGCCCGCCGAAGAACAGGAAGGCGAGTCCGGCCAGCGCCCACACGACGCCGACGACCGGGACCAGCCAGGTCCTGGGCCGGTGCAGGGCAAAGGGGAACAGGAGCGCGCCGATGCCCACGAGGACGTACAGCCCGGACATGAAGCTCGCTTCGAGCATCGGCATGTCGGCGAACTCCCCGGAGATGGGCTCCTCGGGCGGTGCGGCGAAGAGCGTGTACTTCCATCCGGCGGCGGCGATGCCGAAGCAGGCGAGGCCGATTCCGAAGACGAAGAGCGAGATGGGGGTGGCGACCCTGGCCGTGCGGACGACGCGGTCGGGGTCGTCGGCGAGTTCACCGCCGCGCTTCCAGAGGTAGAAGCACGCGGCGAGGAGGAACACGCCGAACGCGAGCGCCGGTTCACCGAAGATGATGTTGTCGAACGGGAAGCCCTGTCCGGCGAGGGGCCAGGTCAGGGTCATGTGGAGGCCGGTGGTGACGAGCGTGAAGCCGAGGGCTCCGAAGGCCAGCACCCAGCCGTCGGGGGTGATGGTGCGGCCGGGCGTGAGGAGTTGACGCCCCAGGGCCACCACGAGCAGCAGCCCGGCGCCGGCCGCCACCGACATGATCGTGTTGTACGTCGGCATCTGGTTCCAGTCGATCTTCAGACCGGATGCGGCGAGGGGAGTGAGATGGGGGATCATGCGCGGAGCATAACGCCGCATATGCACCATTCAGGGCATATATGCGTCTGCGTCGAAACGCCGCGCGCGCCGCCTCACGTGCCGGACTGTGTGCTTGTCGGACAGCGCGGGGTGCGCGGTGCGCGGGTGCGCGGTGCCCGGCGCGCACGGCGTGCGCGGTGCGTGGCCCGGTGTGCGCGGGTGCGCGGTGTGCGTGGTGCCCGGCCCGGCAAATCCGGTCGCGGAGGCGCGCGTCCGGCTGCCACCCTGCCCGCTTCGCCAACAGCGCCCGGAAGTCCCGGATTCTGGACGCACAGGCCCCGCCCGACACGGCGCGGGTCGCCACGGACGGCCGGACGGTCCCGGAGATCGCGGCAGAGGTGCTGACGGTCACCGGCTGGCCGGCACGGGCCGCGGTGCGCTGAGGCATTCGAGCGGCGTCTCCCTCGGGAGCAGTCCCGCCGCGCCGTCCCACTCGCCCGCGCGGACGAGCCCGTGGATCTCGTGCGCGAGCCCGGTCACGTCCCGCACGGACACCGTCCACTCGTCGGCGTACCGCCGCGCGGCCTCCCCGCTCAGGCCCAGCTGGAGGGAGCGGTACGGGAGCGGGTCGAGGCGCAGGTCGCGCTCGGGGTCCCACTGGACGCGGGCGGGGGCGCCGCGGAGGCTGCGCCGCCAGGCCTCCTGGTCCGGGTGAACACCCCTGACGTAGTGGGAGAGTTCGGCGTTCTCCAGCGCCCACACGAATCCCTCGCGGGTGATCTCCACGGCGAGAACGGTCTCCTGCCCCTCCTTCGTCCCCCAGCCGCAGCGGTACATCATCCACAGGAAACTCGGCTTGATCCAGGTCATCCGGTCGCGCTTCCAGGCGGCGGGGAACCGTCCGTCACGCGCGGCGGGCAGGCCGATGGAGGGCGGATAGGCCTGGTAGACGGTGACGGTGGAGGCCGAGTGCCGGGCGCGGATCTCGTACGGGGGCGGAACGTTCATGGACCCAGGGTGCGGCAGGAGCGCGCGCCCGGCATCCGAATATCCGGGACGGCCGCGGCGGCCCCCTCCCCTCCTCCACCACCGGAGAAAAACATTTCCCATTCTTGGCATTTCCCCAAGTCATATGAGGACAGGGCCCGTTGTAAGCTGCGGCGTCGCACGCGCGGGCCCGAAGAGGTGGGGGTACGGCATGGTGGTGGTCAATCCTGATCTCGGCACGCCCGATGACGACGGGCTGAAGAAGCTGGCCGCCGACCTCGACGAGATGCAGCGTCATCTCGACAGCCAGGTCCGGCGCATGGACGGAGTGGTGGACCGCATCCAGGCCCGCTGGCAGGGGCCCACCGGGACGGCGTACCGCACCCTGCACAACGGCGCGGCCCGGGACGCGGTGCGGATCCGCGAGACGTTGCGCGTCCTGGAGGAGGCCGTCCGCCTCAGCCGTGACGGCTTCACCGAGCAGGAGCTCGACATCCTCGCCCGGATGCGCCGGGTCCAGGACGACACGGATGTCGCGCGTGAGGCGGACGCGCTCCAGTCGCCCGCCCCCGCCCCGGAACCCGGCCCGCGCAGTCGTGTCCACGACCTGTAGGAGGAGAGCCGTACGTGACCGACGCCGAGCACATAGCCGTCGACTTCAGCACGCTCCAGCATCTGGCCGGTGAACTGGAGGACATCCTCAAGCAGTTGAACCAGCGGCTCGCCCTGCTGTACGAGCGGACCGAGAAGGTGGTGCTCACCTGGGACGGCGAGGCTCGGGAGGCGTTCGTCTCCTCGCTGGACCGCTGGAGCACCGACATGGCGGACCTCCAGGCACGGCAGGCCTGGCTGCACGAGGTCGTCACCACGGCCCACACCAACTACAGCTCCGCCCACCGGGCCGTCCTGCGCGGCTGGGGCGCCGCCTGATGACCTCCTCGCCGCCGCCCCCGGGGAACCCCGGGCACCCGCCCCCGCAGGTCCCCCAGCCGGGCTCGACCCCCCAGGTCCCCCAGCCGGGCTCGACCGCGCTGCCGGGTCAGGGGGGCATGCCCGCCTCGCCCCAGGCGCCGGGGCTGCCGGAACCCAGCCCCGGGAAGCTGGTCGACCCGCAGGGCAAGGACATCTCGCAGCACGACACCGGCTCGGCCAGACGGGCACTGATCAAGGAGGTCGAGGATCTCCGGCCCGCGGCGGGCCCGGGGCCCGGCCCCGGCGGAGGTTTCGACGTCCAGCCGCCGCACCTCTACTACACCTCGTACCTGATCCGGAACCTCCAGTTCGCCTTCAAGGAGCACCCGGACCGCCTGCTCGACTCGCTGCGCGGCCATGGCCACGCGTGCGGTACCGGCCGGGGGCCCTCGGCCTTCACCACCGCGTACGACAAGGTCTGCCGTCTCTACCTCCAGGTCTGGGCGAAGTCGGTGGTCTCCATCGGCGGCGCCTCGGTCGGTCTGACCATCACGTCGAACAACTACGTGGCCGCCGAGTACGCCTCCAACCCCCAGGCCGGCCCTCCCCCGGCCCCCAAGGCGTTACCCGGCGTCATCTCCAGGGCCCCGTCGTACGGGGACGTCACCGGCCTCGGCTGGCACGACGGCGGGGGCGGCGGTCCGCTGGGCGACCAGATCGTCGACGGCGCCGCCGAGATCGTGTCCTTCATCGGGAAGATGCTGCTGCGGCCGATCCTCAAGTACGCGCTGCGGCACGGCCGCGTCGCGGAGATCACGCCCGGCGGGGACGACTCCGAGCTGCCGAAGGTGGCGCAGGCCTGGCGGCAGATCGCGGACGACGCGCGGAAGTCGGGCGGCGACCTCGACGGCGCGATCGGCTACATCACCAACAACGCGTCGGGCCAGGACGAGTGGCAGGGGGCGATGCACCAGTTCTGCTCCAGCCTCTGGGGCACCACCCCCTACGGCAACGCGAATCTGCACAACCGCAGCTGGAAGCACGACGGCCGGCAGCAGCCGGTGCTGAGCGTCCTCAGCGACTCCGCGCGGGAGATCGCCAGGGCCCTCGACGAGTTCAAGACCAAGGTGTCGCGGGTCAGGCAGGAGATCACGGACGTCTACAAGCAGGCCGCCAAGGAGCTCGTCGACCACGAATCGTTCAAGTCGGCCGGGGAGACGATATTCAAGGTGGTCGGCGCGAACATCGTCGGACTCGCCGAGCAGTTCATCCAGAACATCGACACCAACCGCCTCAACGCGGCGGTCGATGTCTACAACCGGGAGACCGAGGCCCTCACCGGCATCCTGCTGGCGCTCGAACCGGCCCTGAACGAGGCCCTCCTCAGCGCCCCCACCTACGAGGCGGAGGAGGCGCGGGCCCAGGCGATCGGGGCGCGGGCGCTCGACGAGTTCAAACAGCCCGCGAAGTACACCGTGCCGGGAGGCTCCGCCACGGCCCACGCCTACCCCATCGACCTGGCGAACCAGGAGAACATGGCCGGCTCCCACCCCGTCGACAAGCACGTGGGCAAGACGGACGAGCAGCTGCAACAGCGGCTGCGCGACGATCTCAAGGCCAACGGGGAGATCAGGCCGTCCGCCGCGTCCACGTACGCCACCCTCGCCGATGCCCAGCAGATCACCCAGGCGGTCATCGACAAGGAGAGCCCGCGGATCGCCGCCTGGCTCGCGGGCAACCCGCCCGGCAACACACTGCCGCTGCCCCACTACGACGCCCCGGACGACGCGGTGACCGGCAGGACGGTTCCCAAGACCGGTCCGCACACCTACGGCGCCCCGGCCTACGCGACCGGCGCGAAGGTCATCCTTCGTAGACTGCCGGGCAGCAATCCGCCCACGTTCGTCGTGCTCACCTCGTACCCGGACTAGGAAAGGCCCCGTGGCACCGTGACAGACACCGAGCCCCGCACCCCCGCCGACTGGTGGCTGCGGCACCGCGGCCCGGCCCTGCTGCTGGAGGAGCTGGACCTCGCCGCGGCGGCGCGCCGCGAGCGGGCCGAGGAGGCGCGTGCCGTGCTGGAGCTGGGGGTCGCGCAGTACTGCCGGCGGCAGTGGCTGCTGCCCGCGCTCACCGCCCGGCAGCCGCAGGAGACCGCGTACTCCCTGCGCCAGGTCCTCGCGTACGGCGAGGAGCACCCCGCGTTCGGCGTGCTGGCGCGGACGGTCCCCGCCCGGATGAGGTCGGGGATCGGCACGGCGGAGCTCTTCGGCATCCTCTGCGACGCGATCGAGTCGGAGACCTGGCGCGACACCGAGGACGCCGGTGCGGGGGCCGGCACGGGCGACGGCCCCGGCTTCCGGCCGGACAGCCGGATCGGGATCAGCGGCTGCTTCCCGCGCCTCGTGGAGTTCTCGGAGGCGTATCTGGGGATCTCGGACGGCGAGGAGCCCGGTGACGTGATCGCCTGCTACATCGCGGAGTTCCATCCGCGTCACTGCGGCTGGATCCTGCCCGGACTCGTCGGTGAGGCCCACCGGGCCATCGCCACCTATCCCACCGAGGAGCTGATGAGCGAGGCCTTCGACCGTACGCTTCCCCTCGCCTCGGTGTCCGGAGCGACCTGGGCGCAGTGGTTCGGCCGCCTGGCCGACGAGCTGACCCGGCACATGAAGGAGCAGCATGCGCACGCGTAGCGCCACCTACCCGGACCGGGAGACCGCGCAGTGGGCGACCCAGATGGTCGTGACCCGCAACGACCAGGCCGTGCACCGGTGGCTGGCGCAGTCGACACGGCAGCGGCTCACCATCGAGGCCGCCTGGCCCTCCCGCCCGGAGCCGGTGGGCCGGGTGCTGCTCCAGGCGATGATGCTGGCGGGGCGCGGAGCGGTCGATGTGCGGGCCGCCCGCGTGATCCTCAAGCGGTCCACGTCCTCCCCGCACGGCTTCACCGTGCACGCCACCTTCCCGATCCTCCTCTAGAGGCAGGCCCACGTGCCCCTGACACCCCTGCAACACGACAGTTCCTACGGCGAGTTGGACCAGGTCCTGCACGCCTACGCGGGTCTGGGCGCCGACGACACCCCGGAGCGGCCGAGCGAGGCGCTGGCCGCCTATCTGCGGCACACCTGGCACACCCGGCCGCACGCCCTGGCCGCCGCCGAGGCGCAGCTGCGCTCCTACGCCCGCACCCCGCCGGGGCCGCTGCGGCTGCGTCTGGGGGAGTTCTACCCGGTGCCCGACGTGGGACTGGACGAGGACGCGGTCCGGGACTGGCTGCTGCTGCTCGCCGACCACCTGCGGCGCAGCATCGAGGCGGGCGAGGTCCCGCCGCCCTGCGCCCCGCGGACCCACTGGGAGTGGCACGCCCGCTTCCCCGAGCTGGGGCAGCTGCTCGGCGGCTGGTTCTCGCAGGACATGCCGGACGAGGCCGAGGACCATGACGCGGCGCTCCAGGACTATCTGGACACGACCGACCGTTCCCTGGTCACCCGGCTGGCCGGTGAGCTGCACGAGCTGCTGGCTCTCGGCCTGGACGAGGACGAGTACACGGTGGGGCTCACCGAACTCGGCCTGGAGGTGGATCCGCCGGACTCCTTCAGCCACGGCGCGTGGCTCGTCGCGCTCGCCCATGCCGTCCTGGCGGCCGGGGGTACCGGCCGCCAGGAGTAGCGGGGCCGCGCGTGCGGCGGGGCCGTCCTGTCTACAGGACGACGTCCGCCCGGTACGTGCGCAGCCAGGCGTCGAGCTGGAGGGTCGTCTCCAGCGCGGCGCGGCTCATGCCCTCCTCCAGGGCCGTGGTCCCGTCGCGGCGCAGTGCGGACCTGAGGTCCGACGAGACGAGCGGGCCGAGCGGGCTCGACCCGTCGAGCAGGACGTCCGAGAGGCGCTCGCGGAGCCCCTGGTTGTACGCCGCCGCCCGGATCGAGGGGTACGGCGTCTTGACGCGCTGGGAGATCGCCGTGGGCAGCAGGTCCTTCATGGCGGCGCGCAGCAGGCTCTTCTCACGCCCGTCGAAACTCTTCATCGCCCAGGGGACGTTGAAGGTGTACTCGACCAGCCGGTGGTCGGCGAACGGGACCCGGACCTCCAGCCCGCAGGCCATGCTCATGCGGTCCTTGCGGTCGAAGAGCACCTGGGCGTGGCGGGTGAGGGCGAGGTAGGTGGTCTCCCGGTACCGGGCCTCGGCGGCGTCGTCGAGGTGCCGGCCGGCGTCGATCTCCGCGACGGCGCTGCTGTGGCAGTCGCGTTCGTAGGTGTCCAGGTCGAGCTTGGCCATCAGGTCGGGGCTGAAGACGATGTCGTTGCCCTGGTAGTTGTGGCGGCCCTCGTGGACCCACGGGAACGTGGTGGAGAACACCGCGTCGGGGTCGCGCTGCCAGCGGTAGCCGCCGAACACCTCGTCGCCGCACTCACCGGAGAGGGCGACCGTGGAGTGGCGGCGGACGATCCCGAACAGCATGTGCAGGGAGGCGTGTTCGTCGCCCTTGGCCAGCGGGAGGTCGTACGCCCGCAGGACCGAGTCACGCAGCTCGGGTGCGAGCAGGTCCGGGGCCTTGAGCGGGAGTTCGCTGTGGTCCGAGTCGACGTGTTCGGCGAGCAGCCGGGCGTAGATGTGGTCCTCGTTGGCGGCGCTGCCCGCGCTGCCGTCGAGGTCGGGGTCGCTGACCGAGCAGGACCTGATGCGCCCCCGGCCCTGTGCGCGGGACGCCTGGGCGGCGAGCGCGGTCAGGGAGCTGGAGTCGAGTCCGCCGGACAGCAGGGTGCACAGCGGTACGTCGGAGACCATCTGCTCCTCGACGACGGCGCCGAGGAGGTCCCGTACGGTGCTGATCGTCCGGTCGAGCGGGTCGGGGTGCTCGGTGATCGCCAGTTGCCAGTAGCGCTCCTCCTTCGCGCCGGCGCGGCTGACCCGTACGGTGCAGCCCGGCGGCACCTCGCGCATGCCGCGGAACATCGCGTGGCCGGGGACCTTGGCGACGGAGAGGATGTCGCGCAGTCCGTCGGTGTCCAGGACGGGCCGGAACCCGGGGTGGGCGAGGATCGCCTTGGGCTCGGACCCGAACAGGACGCCGGAGTCCGTCTCGGCGTAGTACAGGGGCTTGACGCCCATGCGGTCGCGGACGAGCAGGAGTTCCTCCCGGTCGGCGTCCCAGGCGGCGAAGGCGTAGATGCCGCGCAGACGTGTGGCGCAGCCGGCGCCCCACTGCTGGAACGCCTTGAGCACGACCTCGGTGTCGCTGCGGGTGGTGAAGGAGTGCCCCAGGCTGCTGAGCTGGGTGCGGAGCTCCTCGAAGTTGTAGGTCTCACCGCTGTAGGTGAGGACGGCCCGGGTTCCGGGGGCCGTCCCGGCGGCCATGGGCTGGCAGCCGCCCTCCAGGTCGATGACGGACAGGCGCCGGTGCCCGAGGGCGACGTGGGTGTCCGTCCACAGGCCGCCGGCGTCGGGCCCGCGGCGTTCCATGGTGGCGGTCATGGCGTGCGCGATGTCGCGGTCCACCGGCCGTGCGAAGTCGACCCATCCTGCAATGCCGCACATGTGAATACTCCTGGGAGATACGGGTGTTGTGGTGCCGTGCGTGTGTGGCGGTCCGGAACTACAGGCGTTCGACGTGGGCCCGGGGGCGCGCGGTGCCCCGGGTGTCGAGCAGCAGCGGCGCGTGCTGTTCGATCACGTCGATGTCGTACTCCTTGTGCTGCTGGAGCAGGATGACGAGATCGGCCTGGGCCAGGGCGGTGGGCAGATCGGCCGGAGCGCTCGGCACGGGTGTGCCGTCCACCTCCCACGTGGGTACGTGCGGGTCGTGGTAGGTCACATCGGCGCCGAGCGAGCGGAGCCGGGTGACGACGGCCCTGGCCGAGGTCTCGCGCTGGTCGGCGATGTCCGCCTTGTACGTCACTCCCAGCAGGAGCACGCGCGAGGTGCTGAGCGTCCGGCCCTTGCGGTCCAGCAGGTGCTGGGCTCGTTCGACGACGTACCGGGGCATCCGGGTGTTGATCTCCTGGGCCAGTTCGACCATCCGGAAGGGGTAGCCCAGTGTGCGGACCTTGTGGGCCAGGTAGTTGGGGTCGATGGGGATGCAGTGGCCCCCGACGCCCGGACCGGGGCGGAACGCCTGGTAGCCGAACGGCTTGGTGGCCGCGCAGGAGATCGCGTCCCAGAGGTCGATGCCCAGTTCGTTGGAGAAGATCGCCATCTCGTTGACCAGGGCGATGTTGACGTGCCGGTAGGTGTTCTCGATGAGCTTGGCCATCTCGGCCTCGCGGGTGCCGGCGGCCTGGACGATCCGGTCGACGACCTTGCCGTAGAAGGCCGCCGCGACGGTGGTGCAGGACGGGGTGTGCCCGCCGATCACCTTGGGGGTGTTGCGGATGTTGTAGTGCTTGTTCCCGGGGTCCACGCGCTCCGGGGAGAAGGCCAGGTGGAAGTCCTGGCCGGCGACGAGGCCGGAGCGTTCGAGGAGGGGGCGGACGATCTCGTCCGTGGTGCCGGGGTAGGTGGTCGATTCGAGGACGACGAGGGTCCCGGGACGCAGGTGCCGGCCGATCGTGGCGCAGACGCTCTCGACCATGGCGAGGTCCGGGCCGCCCGACGGGGACAGCGGGGTGGGGACACAGATGACGACGGTGTCCGTGTCGGCGATCACGCTCTCGTCGGTCGTGGCGGTGAAGCCCTGGGCACGTATACCGACGACGGCGTCGTCGTCGATGTCGTCGACGTGGGAGATTCCGGTGTTGAGGCGGGCCACGGTGGTGGCGTCGCGATCGAGACCGATGACTTTCATACCGGATCGGCTGGCCTCGACCGCGAGCGGAAGGCCGACATAGCCGAGGCCGATGACCACGAGGTCACTGCGCACAACGTTCCCTTTCAGCGTGCGGGAAGAGCGGGACAGCGGTGTTCACACCGCGCGGGCGCGGACTGCCAGGGCGGCCACCAGGAGCGGTGGCGCGAGCAGGAGGGCGAAGGCGACGGCATAGCCGTCGAGCGCCGTCGCGCCGGAGGAGATACAGGCGTTGAGCACGCCGGAGGCCATGGCCAGCACGACGACCTGGCCGAGGTTCATGTTGGTCTGCATGGCGCTGGTGGTGTGGCCCTGCCGGTGCGGGGCGCTGTGCCCGAGCGACAGCACGGTGACACACGGATCGAGCAGGCCCATGCCGACGGCCGCCAGGGGCATCGCCGCCAGAGCCGTGGCCGGGGGGCCGAAGCAGCCCGCGACCGCGAGCGCGACGGAGGCGGCCATGATCAGGGCGCCGACGACGACCAGCCGGTGTCTGGCGACGTCCTGGAGCAGCTTGCCCTGCACCCAGGAGGCGCCCGCCCACAGCACCGCCGAGACGGTGAAGGCCACACCGACCGTCACCGGCGCCACATCCCGTTCGGTGATGAGCATGAGCGGGACCAGCGCCTCGATGGTGAAGTACGACCCCGAGGTCAGACCGCGCAGCAGCACCGTGGTGGGCAGACCGCGGGCGCTGCGCCAGGTGCCCTTCGGCAGCAGCTTCGGGGCGAAGACGACCAGGAGCGCGAGGCCCGCGGCGACGAACAGGAGGTGCCGCACGCTCCAGCCCGACACCCCGTACTGTCCCAGGGCCGCGCCGAGGCTGAGGAGCGCCGCGACCAGGAGCGGGGGGCGGGCCGCCCGTTCCTCCTCCGGCGGCAGGTCGGCCGGCCCGGCGGCGCCGTCTCCCGCCGGTCTGCGCAGGACGGCCATCAGGGCGACGGCGGGCAGGGCGGTCAGGACGGCCAGGCCGTAGAAGACGGCGCGCCAGGACCACCAGTCGGCGACGACACCGGCCAGCGGCGGGCCGACCAGCGACGGGATGACCCAGCTGGCGCTCATCAGCGCGAGCATCCTGGGCCGGAGCGACTCCGGGTAGGACTGGCCGATCGCGGTGGTCACGGAGACCGCGACCATGCCCGCGGCCAGACCGTCCAGGAACCGGCCGGCGGCCAGCTGCCACACGGACACGCTGGAGGCGGACACCAGCAGAGTGACGACCGACAGGACGATGCCGAGGGCCAGCGGGCGCCGGGCCCCCGACCGGTCGGCCCAGTGCCCGCCGAGGACGCCGCCGAGCAGGCTGGCCGCCACGAAGCAGCCCGCCACGACCGGGAACAGGGAGACCCCGTCCAGGTCCTGCACCGCCGTCGGCAGGGTGGGCACCACCGCGAGGGCGGCGAACCCGGTCAGGAACATCACCACGGCGAACGTGGTGGTGGCCGCCGCGTACGGCCGGGAGAAGATCCCGGCCTCGGCGTCCCGGGAGTCGAGCGTGTGCTGTTCGTCAGTCAACGGGACCTCGTCGTCGTGGCCTGGGCGTGAGCGTGTCGTGCGTGTCGCAGGCCAGCCACTGGGCCAGGGCCCGAGCGCCGTCGTGCACCGCGGCGGTGGGCTGCCACCCGGTCTCCGCCGTGATCAGCCCGGTGTCCATGACGGGCGCGTACGGCTGCTGCGCGGGGGTCTGCTCCCATGCGGTGCGGCGTGCGGTGAGCGCCGCGAGTTCGGCGAACTCCGTCTCGTCGAACTGTGCCGAGGCCACGTTGTAGACGGCCGTCGACGCGGGGCGCGCCAGGACGGCGGCGAGTGCGTCGGCCAGGTCCCGGTGGTCGAGGATCTGGTGGCGGCGCCCGTCGGTCAGACGCATCGGCCTGCGGGTCCAGGCGTCCAGCATCCAGCCGGCCAGTACGCCGTCCAGGGGCGCGTGCGGGCCCACGAGTTCGGCGGCGCGGAGGATCTGGACGGCGGCGCCGGTCTCGGCGCCCCAGTTCAGGCAGGCCTGCTCCTCCTGGCGCCGGGCGAGGGCCGACGCGTCGAGCGGCCGGTCGAGCGGCAGGTCCTCCGCGTGGTTCCCGCCGGGCTCGCCCCGGTAGACGGCCGCCGAGCCGATGTGGACCAGCCGTCGGACACCGAGCTTCTCGGCGTCGGCGAGCAGATCCGTCAACGGGTAGGCGGTGTCGCCCGGTCCGCCCGGACTCACGACGGTGGTCACGTTCGGGTACCGCTGCGCGTCGAGGCGCTCCGCGTGGGCCGCGTGCACCCCCGCGTCGCGCAGCAGGCGGGCCAGCTGCCCGGCGAACTCCCGGTCGCCGCCGGTGACCACGACCTCCGCGGTCTCGTCCGGCTCCCCGGCGCGGGGTTCCTCGGAGACGGCCCGGTGGGCCGCGCGCCCGGAGGCGAAGGCGTCCAGGGCCAGCCGGCGGATCAGGGGGATCATGTCCAGGAGTTCGGCGCCGGTGTACTCCTCGCACAGGCCGCCCGGCCCGAGGGAGTTCATCACGGCGTCGGCCACGGCGGGGTCCGGGTCCTCGGCGCTCAGGCCGTCGAACACGGCGCCGGTCGCGAAGGCGGTCAGCCACACCTGGCGGCGGACGCGTTCGGGCAGGTCCGGGGCGTCCGCGGCGGCGAGGCCCGCGTCACTGCGTGCGAGGAGGCCTTCGCGCAGCAGATACCGGTGGGTCTCCAGGTACTCCCAGTGCGCTCCGTAGCGCACCGCGCACTTGGACTCTCCGTACTGGTAGAAGGGCACCACGGTGAAGGTGGCGCAGTCGCCGGTGGCGGTCGCGGGCGTCCGCTCGCCGAAGAACGTGGCCCGCCGCCAGCCGTGGGTGCTGTTCCCGGCGAGGCTGGGTACGTCGTCGTGGTCGACGGTGCTGGGAACGCCGATGCGCACGGGGATGCCGAGCGACTTGAGGTAGCGCTGGATGACGACGTCGTAGGGCCAGCCGTCCCCGTGCTCCGCAGCGAACCGCGCGTAGCCGCGGGCGGCTTCGGCCGGGAGCATCAGGGCGAGCGAGGGGACGTGTTCGTCGATGGCGTACGCCCAGGACGCTCCGGTGAGCGCGCCCAGCCGGACGACACCGCTGTTCCGGCCTTCCCAGCCCTCGTAGAAGGCGACGGCTTCACCGGGAACAGCGGCGGCGACCTCTTCCGCATACGCAAAGAAGTTGTCCGCCATCAGGATGTCGTCCTGGAACACGACATGGTGGGTGGCGTCACCACCTACACAGCTCCACGAGGGATTCGCGGTGCGCAGTGCGGTGGGCGGGCCGGATGGATCAGGGTCGGTGACGACCTGGATCCGGCCCTGCGGGTCCTTGGCCGCGATGCGTTGTGCCGCGTCGATCCGCCTGGGGTGCGTCATGACTGCGCCGGTCAGAGAGACAGCGTTCACCGCTTGCCTTCCGGTCGTTTGGATTCCGGTCCGGTGTGTGCTCCGGACCGGCAAGGAGAAAAGGTGTCCGTGGTCTTCCGGCAGGCAGCACTACGCCGTGCGGTCGAGCCGGCGACCGCCTCCGCGCATCCGGAATCCGTTTTACGGATTCCCCGGGGATGCGGGGCGCGGTCTGTGCGGTCGAATGCGTCAGCCTTCGGACGCGTCGGAGTTGCGTACCTGACGCACGTTCTCCTTCAGCCCGTGATCTGCGCCTTGTTCACGTTCGAGCTGGATCATGGAGGCGGGCCGGTAGTTCAGGATGTACGCCCGCCGGGTTCCGTCGGTGGTGTTGCCGCGCGACGAGTGCAGCGTGGAACCGGAATGTGCCACGCCCTCCCCGGCCCGCAGCGGCACCGCGGTGGCGCCCGGCTCGTCCTCCGAGCAGTCGCACTCGATGTTCTTGCCGTCGCTGGTGGGCCGGTGCGGCCTCAGCGGCTGCAGGTGGGAGCCCTGGACGTACCACATGCACCCGTTGTCGAGGTGCGCGTCGTCCAGCGCGACCCAGATCGAGACGGCCCGGCGGTCGGGCATGTCGACCCAGTACGCGGCGTCCTGGTGCCACGGGGTGGGGACGCCCGAGTTCGGGCCCTTGTGGATCATCATGTCGAAGTCGAGTTCCGCGTCGTCGCCTATGAGTTCACGGGCGACGGACAGGGCCCGGTCGTGCAGCGGCAGATCCCGCAGCGGCGGGTGGAGCGCCGACGGCCACATGATCTGCGTGATGTTCTCGCGGACTCCCGCTTTCCGGGGCACATGCGAACCGAGGTCCGACCGCTTGTCCCCCGTCGCGATGTCCCCACTCAGAAGACGGTCGTAGACTTCGCGATAGAGCGCGAGCTCATCGTCCGAAAGAAGTTCCCCGACAGCTGTGAATCCGTCAGATGTGAACTTCTGCTTAAGTCCGGAAACTACCGGCGTGGCCACAGTGAACAACCCCCCTCACACCCCCTCCCCGCGTCGCGGCGGAGCGCAGAAGAGGGGGAAGACCGTCATGGAGTACCAGCCCAGACCCCACAAGCTGGTCTGGACCTTTGGGCAACGAGGCAGGAATCTACGGAACCGGCCACCCGAGGTCAACCACCTGGAATTGGCCAAGCGAAGGTCTGAAAATTGCCGTTTGATTTCGGCCTACTCGGTGATCTCGCCATTTGCGCCCGGAAAGTCCTGGCTTCCGAATTCGGCGGATCGGATTCCCGTGGCGCGGAAAGGATCAAGCGGCTACGGTTCATCGCGCCGCCGGTCCGCCGAAACCGGACAACTCCCGTCCGTCACCGACAAGGAGCACCGTGAGCGCCCCATCCAGCCCGCCGCGCGTACACGCCGCGATACGTCGCAACCCCTACGGCTACATGCTCAGCGACGCCGAACTCACCGAGCTGCTCACCGATCTGGGCCGGCGCCGCGCCGTGAGCATCCAGCGGAACCACACCGCGTCCGCGGGCGAGGCGCCCCGCGGCCCGTATCCGCGTCCGGCCATGGGTTTTGTGATCCTGGACCCCACCGCGGACGCGGGCACCGGCCACGCCGACGCCGTCCTGGCCGCGCTCACGGTCGGGGAACAGGCGGCGGCGTTCCTGCCGAAGGCGGCAGCCAAGGCCGCCGCCCACCGGCGGCTCGGCCACAACAACGGAACGGCCGCGCACACCGACCCGCACCTCATGGGGAGCGGGGCGTTCCGCTACGGCCACTCGGCCGAGGTCCGCGGGGTGATCGTCGCCGCCAGCTCACAGAGCACCGACCAGGACCTCTACGAGGCCTCCCGGCTGGCCGCCGAACTCGTCGAGGTGCTCGGGGAGCGCCATCGCGCGTACGAATGGCGTCAGGGCGAGACGGACTGGCTCTCCTCGCAGGACCATGTCCCGGAGATCTACCGCGAGATGGTCGCGTGGTTCCCGGACGACGCGCCGGGCGCCGGGGCCTGAGCGGACGTCCGGAGCCTGAGCGGGCGGGCCGCGCCCGGACCCGCGAACGCCCGAGCCCCCACCCGCGAGTGCGGGCAGGGGCTCGGCCGGGCAGCGGCGGGTCAGTGGCCGCCGGGGCGCAGTGGTTCGCCGGGGCTCAGTGGTTGCGGGGGAATCCCAGGTCCACGCCCGAGGGGGCGTCCGCCGGGTCGGGCCAACGGGTGGTGACCACCTTGCCCCGGGTGTAGAAGTGCACGCCGTCGTTGCCGTAGATGTGGTGGTCGCCGAAGAGCGAGTCCTTCCAGCCGCCGAAGGAGTGGTACCCCACCGGCACCGGGATCGGCACATTGACGCCGACCATGCCGGCCTCGATCTCCAGCTGGAAGCGGCGGGCCGCACCGCCGTCGCGGGTGAAGATCGCCGTGCCGTTGCCGAACGGCGAGGCGTTCATCAGGGCCACGCCCTCGTCGTACGAGTCCACGCGCAGCACGCACAGGACCGGGCCGAAGATCTCGTCCCGGTACGCGTCGGAGTCGGTGGAGACGTTGTCCAGGAGCGAGAGGCCGATCCAGTGGCCGTCCTCGAAGCCCTCCACCGTGTGGCCGGTGCCGTCCAGCACCACATCGGCGCCCTGGGCGGCGGCGCCCGTGACGTAGGAGGCGACCTTGTCCCGGTGGGCGGCGGTGATCAGGGGGCCCATCTCGGACGTGGGGTCGTTGCCGGGACCGATCTTGATCTTCTCCGCGCGCTCACGGATCTTGGCGACCAGCTCGTCGCCGACCGCGCCGACGGCGACGACCGCCGAGATCGCCATGCAGCGTTCACCCGCGGAGCCGTACGCGGCCGAGACCGCCGCGTCGGCGGCGGCGTCCAGGTCGGCGTCCGGCAGGACGAGCATGTGGTTCTTCGCGCCGCCGAGCGCCTGGACGCGCTTTCCGTTGGCGGAGGCGGTGGCGTGGATGTAGCGGGCGATCGGGGTGGAGCCGACGAAGGAGACCGCGGCCACGTCCGGGTGGGCCAGCAGGCCGTCGACCGCGACCTTGTCGCCGTGCAGGACGTTCAGGACGCCGTCGGGCAGCCCCGCCTCGGCGGCCAGCTCGGCCAGCAGGTTGGCGGCCGAGGGGTCCTTCTCGCTCGGCTTCAGGACGAACGTGTTGCCGCACGCGATGGCCAGCGGGAACATCCACATCGGCACCATGGCCGGGAAGTTGAACGGCGTGATGCCCGCGACGACACCGAGCGACTGGCGGATCGAGGAGACGTCGACCCGGCTGGAGACCTGGGTGGACAGCTCGCCCTTGAGCTGGGTGGTGATGCCGCAGGCCAGCTCGACGATCTCCAGGCCGCGGGCGACCTCGCCCAGCGCGTCGGAGTGCACCTTGCCGTGCTCGGCGGTGATCAGCGCGGCGATGTCGTCGCGGCGGGCGTCCAGCAGCGCGCGGTAGCGGAACAGGATCGCGGTGCGGGTGGAGAGCGAGGACGTGCCCCAGGTCGCGTAGGCGGCCTTCGCGGCGGCGACCGCTGCGTCCACCTCCTCGGCCGAGGCGAGCGCGACCCGGGTGGTGACGGCGCCGGTGGCCGGGTCCGTCACGGGGCCGTAGTTGCCCGACGTGCCCTCGACGGTCTTGCCACCGATCCAGTGGTCGACGGTCTTCGTCATTGCGTACTCCTTCAAGCTGTCAGAGGTGGCGGCGTCGGGCTGCGACGTGGCGGTCGTACTCCTCGCGGGCCTCGACCGCCGACGAACGGGTCGCGGTCTCGGCTACCGGAACATCCCACCACGCCTGTGCCGGAGGGGGGCCCGACACTGTGTCGGGCGTTTCGGTCTCGACGTAGACACAAGTGGGACGGTCCGCGGCACGGGCCTCTGCGAGCGCTTCGCGCAGGTCGTGCACGGTGCGGGCGCGCAGCACCCGCATGCCGAGGGAGGCCGCGTTGGCCGCGAGGTCGACGGGCAGCGGCTCGCCCGTGAAGCCGCCCGCGCCGTCCCGGCGGCGGTAGGCCGTGCCGAAGCGCTCGCCGCCGACGGACTCCGAGAGACCGCCGATGGAGGCGTACCCGTGGTTCTGGAGGATGACCAGCTTGACGGGCAGCTCCAGCTGGACGGCCGTGACGATCTCGGTGGGGTTCATCAGATACGTGCCGTCGCCGACGAGCGCCCAGACCGGGCGGTCCGGAGCGGCGAGCAGGACGCCGATCGCGGCCGGGATCTCGTAGCCCATGCAGGAGTAGCCGTACTCGACGTGGTACTGGTCGCGGGAGCGGGCCCGCCAGAGCTTGTGCAGGTCGCCGGGGAGCGAGCCGGCCGCGTTGACGAGGATGTCGTCCTCGGTGACCAGGGCGTCGAGCAGACCGAGGACCTGGGCCTGGGTGGGGCGCGCCGCGGGGTCGGGGGCGGCGAGGGCGGTGTCGACCCGGTGCTCCCAGCGCTCCTTGGCGTCGGTGTACTCGGTCTCGTACGCGGGATCGACCCGGTAGCCGCGCCCGGCGAGGGCCTCGCCGAGCGCTTCGAGGGCGGTGCGGGCGTCGGCGACGAGCGGGAGCGCGGCCAGTTTGTGGGCGTCGAAGCCCGTGATGTTCAGGTTGAGGAAGCGGACGGCGGGGTCGGCGAAGAGCGTGCCGGAGGCGGTCGTGAAATCGGTGTAGCGGGTGCCGACCCCGATCACCAGGTCCGCGGTGCGGGCCAGTTCGTCGGCGGTGGCGGTGCCGGTGTGGCCGATGCCCCCGACGTCGGCCGGGTGGTCGTGGCGCAGGGACCCCTTGCCCGCCTGGGTGGAGGCGACGGGGATCCGGGTGGACGCGGCGAAGGCGGCGAGGGTCTCCTCGGCGGCGCTGTGGTGGACGCCGCCGCCCGCGACGAGGAGGGGGCGGCGGGCGGAGCGCACCGCCCGTACCGCCTGTTCCAGTTCGTACGCGTCGGGGGCGGGCCTGCGCACATGCCAGTCCCGTTCCGCGAAGAACTCCTCCGGCCAGTCGTACGCCTGCGCCTGCACGTCCTGCGGCAGCGCCAGGGTGACCGCGCCGGCCGTGGCCGGGTCGGTCAGGGTGCGCATCGCCCGGAGCGCGGCCGGGATCAGGGCCTCGGGGCGGGTGATCCGGTCGAAGTAGCGCGAGACGGGGCGCAGACAGTCGTTGACCGACACATCGCCCGCGTGCGGGACTTCGAGCTGCTGGAGTACGGGGTCGGCGGGCCGGGCCGCGAAGGTGTCGCCGGGCAGCAGGAGGACGGGGAGGTGGTTGACGGTGGCGAGCGCGGCGCCGGTGACGAGGTTGGTGGCGCCGGGGCCGATGGACGTGGTGACGGCGTGCGCGGAGAGCCGCCCGCACTGGCGGGCGTACCCGACGGCGGCATGCACCATGGCCTGCTCGTTGCGCCCCTGGAGATAGGGCATCCGGGAGCCGGTCTCCAGGAGCGCCTGCCCGATCCCGGCGACATTGCCGTGGCCGAAGATGCCCCAGGTGGCGTCGATCAGCCGCCGGCGCCGCCCGTCGCGCTCGGTGTACTGGCGGGCCAGGAACGCGACCAGGGCCTGGGCCGTGGTCAGTCTGCGGGTGCGGGGCGGGGTGCGGTCGCTCGGGTTCGTCACCGGGCATCCTCCGGGCCGTAGAAGGGGAGTCGGGGGTCGAGCGGCTGATCCGGCCAGGTGTCACGGATCCAGCGGTGGTCGGGGTGGTCCCGGATCAGCCACTCGCGCCGCCCCGGCCCCGCCATCACGTTCAGGTAGTACAGGGTGCGGCCGGGCGGTGCGATGGACGGGCCGTGCCAGCCGTCGGGGATGAGGACCGCGTCCCCGCCCCGGACCTCGGCCAGGACATCCGTACCGCCCTCGCGGGAGGGGGTGACCCGGTGGTAGCCGAGCCCGTCGCCCTCCACCTCGAAGTAGTAGATCTCCTCCAGCTGCGACTCCACGCCCGGGTGGTGCTCGTCGTGCTTGTGCGGCGGGTACGAGGACCAGTTGCCGCCGGGGGTGAGGACTTCGACGGCGATGAGCCGGTCGCAGTCGAAGGCGTCGGCCGCGGCGAAGTTGTTGACCTGGCGCGAGCAGTTCCCGGTGCCGCGCAGTTCGACGGGTACCTCCGGCGCGGGGCCGTAGCGAGCGGGGAGTCGTCGCTCGCACTTCGCTCCTGCCAGGGCGAAGCGGCCTCCCGCGCCGGAGGCGATCTGTGCGTGGGCGTCACGCGGTAGATACGCGAAATCGGTCACACCGCTGAACACACTTTCCCGGCCCAGCAGTTCAAAGATGTCACCTGCTGTGTGCACCGTACAGCCGCCGGTCAACGGCAGCACGATCCATTCACTCTCCCCGGTGACAAGCGTGTGAACACCGCCGGGTGCCAGCTCCAGCACCCGCAGGCTCGACCGGTCCCAGCCCGCGCCGTCGGGATCGATGTCGAGGGCATAGGGGCCGCGCGCCGCGCCGCCGGCCCGCACATGGCGGTCGTGGAACCTTACGCCCTGCCGGTCGCCGTCCCGGCCGCCGTCGCCGTCCCGGCCGCGCTCGCTGTCGTGGTGCGTCGTCGTCATGCCCGGTTCCCTACCCTTCGGCAGCCGACTACAGCAGCGACACGGCGGTGTCGACGGCCCCCGCCACGTCCCCGTCGGCCGGGTAGAGCAGTGAACGCCCCACGACCAGCCCCTGGACGGTCGGCAGCCGCAGCGCCGTACGCCACTTCCCGTACGCGCCGTCGAGGTCGTCGCCGACGTCGCCGCCGAGCAGCACGGCGGGCAGCGTGGAGGTCTCCATCACCCGGGCCATGTCGTCGGGGTCCTCGGTGACCGGCACCTTGAGCCAGGTGTACGCGGAGGTGCCCGCGAGCCCGGAGGCGATGGCGATGGAGGTGGTGACGGCGGCGGCGCCGAGGTCGGTGCGCAGCCGACCGCCGGCGCGGCGGCAGAGGAACGGTTCGACGAAGACGGGCAGCCGGTGCGCGGCCATCGCGTCGATGGCGCGGGCGGCGGTGTGGAGCGTTTCGAGGGAACCGGGGTCGTCGTGGTCGATACGGAGCAGCAGCTTGCCCGCGTCGAACCCGAGGCGGGCCAGGTCGGCCGGACGGTGTCCGGTGAAGCGGTCGTCCAGCTCGAAGGCGGCGCCCGCGAGTCCGCCCCGGTTCATGGAGCCCATGACGACCCTGTCCTCCAGGGCGCCGAGCAGCAGCAGGTCGTCGAGGATGTCGGCGGAGGCGAGGACGCCGTCGACTCCGGGCCGGGAGAGCGCGAGGCAGAGCCGTTCGAGCAGCTCGAAGCGGTTGGCCATGGCCAGTGCGCGGTCGCCGACGGCGAGCGCGCCGCGCGCCGGATGGTCCGCCGCGATGATCATCAGCCGGCCGCCGGTACGGATGAGGGGGCGCCGCTGCCGCCGGGCCGCGGCCTCGGCCACCGCCTCGGGGCGGTGCGCCCGCAGCCGCACGAGATCGGCGACGGAGGCGGCGGTGGGCGTGAGGGGCGGCGGCGTCATGGGGTCGCTCCGGTCTCCGGTGCCGCGCCGCCGCCCGACGTGACGGCGCCGTCGGCCAGGGCCTGTTCCACTTCGTACGGGTACGGCATCGCGGACGAGCAGGCGAGGCGGGAGGCGACGATGGCCCCGGCGGCGTTGGCGTACCGCATGATCCGCGCGGTCTCCCACCCGGCGAGCAGTCCGTGGCACAGCGCCCCGCCGAACGCGTCCCCGGCACCGAGGCCGTTGACCACGCGCACGGGCAGGGGCGGCACTTCGACGGTGGTCCCGTCCCGGTGCGCGGCGAGGACCCCCTCGGGGCCCTGCTTGACGACGGCCAGCTCCACCCCGGCCGCGAGCAGGGCGCGGGCCGCCGCGTACGGCTCGCGCTCCCCCGTAGCGATCTCGCACTCGTCGAGGTTGCCGACGGCGACGGTGGCATGGGCGAGGGCCTCGCGGTAGCGGGCGGGCGCGAGGGTGCTGTGGTCACCGTCGTCCCAGAACATGGGGCGCCAGTCCAGGTCGAAGACGGTGGCCGTGCGGGACCCGGAGGCCGTACCCGCACCGCCCGCCCCCGGGGCGCGGGCGCGGAGCGCGGCGAGGGTCGAGGTGCGGCTCGGTTCGGCGCTGAGGCCGGTGCCCGTCATCCAGAAGATCCGGGCGGCACGCACCGCCGCCAGGTCGAGTTCCGGCGGCCGGATCTCCAGATCGGGCGCCTTGGGCTGCCGGTAGAAGTAGAGGGGGAAGTGGTCCGGCGGGAAGATCTCGCAGAACGTCACCGGGGTCGGGTACTCCTCGACATCGCTCACCCACCGGTCGTCGACCCCGAACTCGCGCAGCTGGTGGTGGAGGTACTCGCCGAACGCGTCCCGTCCGGTACGGGTGATCACGGCGGTCCGGCGGCCCAGGCGCGCGCCCGCCACCGCGACATTGGTCGGGGAGCCGCCGAGGAACTTCCCGAAGGTGTCGACCCGGGAGAGCGGTACACCGCTGCGCAACGGGTAGATGTCCACCCCGATCCGCCCCATGGTGATCACGTCGTACGGCTCAGGCATACGCGTCCCTCCGGCCCGCTGCGACCCCGCTCCGACCGTGCCCCGCGCCCTCCCGCCGCCGACGCCCGGCCGCGGCCGGATGGCCCGGTCCCAGGTCTAGCCCTCCCCCGGAGCCCTGTCAACATTTTGTCCGGACATTCGGACGAAGTCTTGACACCTCTTCACGAGGGCCGGAAGGTGGGCGATATGGCCCCCTCCGCACCGTCTCCGGCCCGCATCCGCATCGGCTCGGCACCCGATTCCTGGGGAGTGTGGTTCCCCGACGATCCGGAACAGGTGCCCTGGCACCGCTTCCTCGACGAGGTCTCCGAGGCCGGTTACGAGTGGATCGAGCTAGGACCGTACGGCTATCTGCCGACCGATCCGGCCCGGCTCACGGACGAGACCCGCAGCCGCGGGCTGTCGGTCTCGGCCGGCACCGTCTTCACCGGATTGCACCACGGACCGGACGTCTGGGACCGGACCTGGGCGCATGTCGCGGACATCGCGGCGCTCACCCGGGCCATGGGCGCGGAGCACCTGGTCGTCATCCCCTCCTTCTGGCGCGACGACAGAACGGGTCAGGTGCTGGAGGACCGCACGCTCACCGCCGCGCAGTGGCGCGACCTCACCACCCAGACCGAACGGCTGGGCCGCGAGGTGCGCGACCGCTACGGCCTGCGGATCGTCGTGCACCCGCACGCGGACACCCATATCGACGGCGAGGAGAACGTGAACCGCTTCCTCGACGCCACCGACCCCGCCCTGGTCTCGCTCTGCCTGGACACGGGGCACTACGCGTACTGCGGCGGGGACAGCGTCAAGCTCATCGAGACCTACGGGGAGCGGATCGGCTACCTCCACCTCAAGCAGGTCGACCCGGAGATCCTGGCCGGTGTCGTGGCGGACGGGGTGCCCTTCGGCCCGGCAGTGGCACGCGGGGTGATGTGCGAACCGCCGGGCGGGGTGCCCGCGCTGGGGCCGGTCCTCGACGCCGCCCGCGGTCTGGACGCCGAGCTGTTCGCGATCGTCGAGCAGGACATGTACCCGTGCCCGCCCGAGCGGCCGTTCCCGATCGCGCGCCGCACCCGCGACTACCTCCGCACCTGCGGCACGCCCTCGCGCCCGCTCTGAGACCTGTCGTCCAGCGGCCGGTTGTACGCGTCGAGGTAGGCGATGGCGAGCCGGCCCGTCACCGGATTCCGGTAGGTCTCGCACTCGACCTCGTACACCTCACGGATGAGTTCGCGGGTGAGGACCCGGTCCGGCGGACCGTGGGTCACCACGGCCCCGTCCTTGAGCACATACAGCTCGTCGCAGTAGCCCGCCGCCATCGACAGGTCGTGCAGCGCGGCGAGCACTCCGATGCCGAGCTCCTTGACGATCGAGAAGATCTGCAACTGGTACTTGATGTCGAGGTGGTTGGTCGGCTCGTCCAGGATGAGGAAGGACGGTTCCTGGGCGAGCGCCCGCGCCAGCATCACCCGCTGCTTCTCCCCGCCGGACAGGGTCCGGAAGCTCCGATCCGCGTACGCGCCCATCCGCACCCGGTCCAGCGACAGCCGTACGGTCTCCCGGTCCCGCTCCCCCGTGGTCTCCAGCAGCCGCTTGTGCGGGACGCGCCCCATCGCGACGATCTCCGCGACGGTGAAGTCGAAACTCAGCTCATTGAACTGGGCGACCACCGCGAGCCGGGTGAACACCGTGCGGGGACGGCTCGCCAGCACGTCCAGCCCGCCGAGCGTGACACCGCCGGAATCGGGGGTGACGACCTTGTAGACGCTCTTGAGGAAGGTGGACTTCCCGCAGCCGTTCGGCCCGACCACACCGACGAACCGGCCGGCGGGCACGTGCATGCTCAGCTCTCTCACGACCTGTGCGCCGCCGAGCGTGACCGAGATGTTCTCCGCGGTCAGCCCGGTCCCCTCACGGGGGCGCGCCGCACGCCCGGGTGCCGTCGTAGGGCCACTACTTGTCACCGAACCCGTACTCCTTCCGGATCAGCATGTGCAGGAACAGGGGAGCGCCGAGGACCGAGGTAACGATGCCGATCGGCAGCTCGGCGTTCGGGACGACGACGCGTGCGGCCACGTCCGCCCAGATGAGGAAGAGCGCGCCGAACAGCACGGTGACGGGAAGGAGACCGCGGTGGTCGGGCCCGATGACGCTGCGGGCGACATGCGGGACGATCAGGCCGACGAAGCCGATGATCCCGCAGGTGGCCACGAGCATTCCGGTGACCACCGCCGCCGGCACCAGGTGGATCCGCCGGTACAGCCCCGGGGCGATGCCGAGCGTGACAGCGGCCTCGTCGCCCATGAGCAGCGAGTTCAGGACCCGGCTCTGGAAGAGGAAGAAGACCAGGACGACCAGGACCACGGTGCTCACGGCGGGCAGTGTGGCCCATTCGGCGGAGGCGAGGCTGCCCATGGTCCAGAAGGTGACCGAGCGGACCCCCTCGGCGCTGTTGGCGAAGTAGACCAGCGCGCTGGAGGCCGCGCCGCACAGGGCGTTGACCGCGGTACCGGCGAGGATGAGCTTGACGGCCGAGGCGCGCGATCCGGCGCTCCCCACGACCAGCACCAGCCCGGCCGCGGCCAGCGCCCCGGCGAACGCCCAGAACGGTACGCCCAGTCCGGCGGCGGCTCCGGCGGTCCCGGCCGCGCCGAACCCGACCAGGATCGCGAAGGTCGCGCCGAGGGAGGCACCGGAGGAGATGCCGAGGATGAACGGGTCGGCGAGCGGGTTCTGGAGGGTGGCCTGCATCACCGTGCCGCACAGCGCGAGCCCGGCGCCGACGACCGCGGCCAGCAGCACCCGCGGAAAACGGATGCTCCAGATCACGTCCACGGCCATGGGGTCCCCGGGGCCGCCGATCCCGGTCAGCTCACGGAGCAGGATCCGGAAGGACTCCCCCACGGGGACGTCGACCTGGCCGATGGAGACGGAGACGACGACCGAGACGACGAGCAGGACGAGAAGCCCCGCGGCCAGGACGAGCGGGGCCACCCGCCGCGCCCGTCCGCCGCCGCCCCGCCCGGCGCCCCGGCCCGGCTTCGCGCTCCCGCCCGGCTTCGCCCCTCGCTCCTCGCCCTCCGTCGTGGGCAGGGCCGCGCTCATGCGGCCGGGAAGAGGTCGGGATGGATGAACTCCGCGATGTCCTCGCACAGATCGGCGAGGGCGAGCGAGCCGCGGATCGAGGTCGTGTAGTCGGCGATCATCACCTCGCCGTTCAGAATCGCCGTGACGTTCTTCAGACGTGGGTCACGGAGCAGACGCTCGCGGGACTTCGCCCCGTCCGACTTCTGGAACTCGGTCACGATGATCTTGTCCGGGTCCGCCGCGACGATCGATTCGGGCGAGAGCTGCGCATAGGTGTCGTCGGTCAGTTCCATGTACGTACCGCCGGCGCCGACGACCATCTCGTCCACCAGGCCGAGGGAGGGTGCGTAGTAGTCGTACGTGTCCCGTCCCCCGCTGGCGACCAGGAGCACCTTCGGGGAGTCCGTGGCCTTCTTCGCACGCCGCCCGATCGCCGCGATCCGGCTCTTCTGCTCCCGTGTGTACGCCTCGGTCCGGGCGGTGGCGGCGAAGACCTCCCCCAGGTTCCGGACGTCCTGGAAGTAGCTCTCCAGATCACGTCCGGTGGTGTAGTTGACGGCCGGGAGCACGTCGGCACCGCGTTCGTTCCAGAAGCCGACCTCGCCGATCTTGTCCGGCTTCAGCGCGAACGACATGGTGAGCACCAGGTCGGGGCGCCGGGCGAGTACCGCTTCCTTGGAAGGGAGCTGATCGGAGATCTTCGGCAGCGCGTCGATCCGGTCCGCGTACTTCGAGTACGAATGGTCGAGGTAGCCGACGCCCACGATCCGGTCCTCAAGACCGAACTCGATCATCAGCTCCGCCAGGGCCTGACCGATCACGACGACGCGCTGCGGCGCGGCTCGGACGGTCTGCCGGAGTTTCTTCCCCGCGTCGTCCATGACCTCGACGGTGACCGGGTAGTGGGTCCCGGCGGACGCGTCGGCGGCGTCGGGGGCGGTGGTGGGCCGGGCGGTGTCCGCGCAGCCCGCGAGGAGCAGCACCGCACCGGCGGCGAGGGCCGCGCGGGCGCGCAGCGGTATCCGGAGCCTCGGTGTCCGGAGCGGGAAGACGTTCACGGTGTCCTTTCGGGGAAGGCGTGGCGTTTCGGCCACCCGGCCATCCTCGGAAGGACCGTCGCGGAACGTGTACGGAGAGAGGTGCCGCGAAATGTGGAGCGAGCGTCAGACGACGGCTTCCCGGGCCCCGGCCGGAGCCCTGCCGGCCCGGTACTGCCGGGGTGTCTGCCCGAAGTGCCGCTTGAAGGCGAAACAGAAGTTGCTCGGGCTGGAGTAGCCGGAGCGCAGCGCCACGGCGGCGACACTGAGGTCGGTCTCCACGAGCAGCATCGAGGCCCTGCGCAGGCAGGCGTTGCGGTGATGGCTGAAGATCGTGTCGCCGTAGAGCTGCTTGAAGCCATGGCTGAGCCGTTTGGGAGTCATCCCCAGCGCGCGGGCGAGCGACTCCCCCGTGTGCTGCTCGTGGAGGTTCTCCATCAGCAGTTCCGGAATCCGCCGGATCCGCTCGATCTCGTACGCCGCCATCGGCGCCTGCCCGGCCGGGCCGCGCGGGGGCGGGGACCCGGTGGCGGTGCCGGTCCCGGCGACGATCCGTGCCAGGATCTCCATCACCTTCGATTCGAGGTACAGCGCACGGAACCGGGCCGGCAGCACACAGGTGAACAAGTCGGCGAAGGCCGCGGCCAGTTCCGGGGGAGCCTGTCGCCCCAGGTAGTGCGCGTCGCGCAGCTCCGCCGGCATCCCCTCGACGCTCTCCTCCCACGCCGCGGTCCCCAGGCTCCCGAAGAAGGCGGTGGTGGCCGCCCGCCGGGCGGCGATCGACACGCCCCGGTAGCGCTGGCCCGCCGGCCGGACCAGGCGGCCGGAGCAGGCCCGCGAATGCGAGATGGACAGCTCGTTCGCGCCGAAGACCGCTGTCCCCGTCCCCCGCTCCTCCAGATGCATCAGCCCGTCGACGCAGTACTCCAACTCGAAGTAGTCGCTGGTGAGATCGAAGTCCAGGACCAGCTCGTCGTGGAACGTCAGGTCGTAGAGCGTGAGGGTGACGCCGTGGAGCAGCTCATGGACGGTGATGCTTCCGACCCCGGCCTCCGGCCGCAGGTCGTACACGCGGGCCCCCTCCGCGCCCCCGTCGCGGCAGCTTCCGATCGCCGCGTAGAAGTCCCGGTACTGCCGCCCGAGATCCGCGTACCCGTGCGCAGACGTGAGCGAGAAACGCCTGGTCACACCGCCTCCAGAGACGAAGAATCCACCCCCCGCAAGATAACTTAGGGTACCCTAAGCGACCCTGCGCGACAGGGTGCCGCCCATGACGGACGACGGACGGCCGCCCGCAGATGCCGAAGTCACCCCTTCGTCACACATGTCACCACTTCGCGGGTGTTTCGTCACAGTCGCTCAACAGCCCCACCCCGCCTGCCGCTCGCCGGTGCCCACCGGAGCACAGGCTGAGGGCGCAAGGAAGCGCAGAGAAGTACAGACAAGTGCAGAGAGGCGTCACCGATGACGGACAGAACGCTCTGGTCCTACAAGGACATTGCCGCGCACATCGAGGTCCAGCCCGACACCGTTCGCTCGTACCGCAAACACGGCCTCCTCCCCCCGCCCGACCAGGTGCGGAACGGCAAGCCCCACTGGTACGGGGACACCGTCCACGCCTGGGTCGCCGCCCGCCCCCGCAACCGGAGCCGCTGACACCGCGTCCCCCGCCTCACCGCCGCGCCACCGCCGGCACCGGGGCCTCTCGTTCGGATCATGTCGGGCTCGCCGCCGACGGGTTACGGCCCTCGGGGCGGGCCGCGGTTTCTTCGGCATGCTCGCGACATCGTCCGCGACGCAACGTCCGGCGGCCGGTGAGCGTCTCATCGGGCGTGATGGATCTTCCCGAGACCATGGACTCCGGCGACACCCAGGACGAGCACGAGGACGAGCGGGTGCGGTCCGGCCCGCTGTGGCGCCATGCGCTGTGGGCGGCGCTCGTCACCGCCGCCGGAGTGACGCTGGGGTGGCTGGGCGCCCTGTTCCGCATCGGCCCGGAGGAGTACGGCCTGCCGCCCGCCGCACCGGGAGCGCTCTGGCCCTATCTGCTCGCCTGGGCCGTGATCGGCCTGGGGCTGGGCGCCGTCCTGCGGTTCGTGGCGGCCAAGGTGCCCGTCTACTCCCCGTCGGAGGTCCTCCTGGGCACCGTCATGATCGGCACCCGGCTGTCCCTGGGCTGGCGGCCGGAGCCCCTCGAAGTCGCGGGCCTGGCCGCGGCGGCACTGCTCCTGGTGACCGTCTGGTGCGCCGTCGCACTGCGCGGGGCGGCCGTCGTGCGACGGTCGGAGGACGCTTCCGGGGTCGCCTGAGGGTTGTCCCGTGATCCCTGGCGGATCAGCGCGCGGCGTCGGATTCGGTGCATCGCAGGGCGGAGGGACGCCTCATACCGATCCGAACGAAACCGCCCGGCCCCGGGCGGACCGGCGGAACAGGGCCGTCCAGAGAAAGTCCTCGCCGAAGAGCGGGGACCCGGACGGCTCGTCGCGCATCCGGCGCAGTTCGACCTCCTCCAGGTCCGAGAAGATCCGGCGCAACGACTCCGGCGCGTAGGCGATGCCCCCGTGGAGCCGGGCCTGCCGGTAGAGGTCCGCGTCGGAGAGTTCGGAGCCCATCGCACCGGCCGCGAAGCAGGTGAGGGCGAACCGCCCGCCGGGGGCGAGGGCCCGGTCGAGCAGGGCGAGGTAACTGACGCGGCGGTGCGGCGGCAGGTGGTGGAAGCAGCCGGAGTCGTAGATCAGGTCGTACGGCCCGGCCAGCTCGGCCGCCATGTCGCCGAACGCGTCGCCGCAGTGGAACCGGATGCCACCGCCGGGACCCGCCCCGGCCTCCGCCCCGACCCTCACCCCCGCCTCAAGGGCCCGCTCCCCGGCCCAGGCGATGGCCGCCGGGGACAGATCCACGGCGTCCACCTCGAAGCCCAGAGCGGCGAGCCGGAGCGCGTTGCGCCCCGGACCGCAGCCCAGGTCGAGCGCGCGGCCCGGCGGGATCAGCCCCCGGTCGGCGTACGAGACCAGGTTCTCGTCGGGCTTCGACACGAAGAAGGGCACCGCCTTGGAGCGGTCCGCGTAGAAGCCGTCCCACCAGGAGGACGCGTCGGCCGTCCACCGGTCGGCCTCCGGCGCGAACAGGCCGTCCATGAGCCGCAGTACGTCGTCCATCGTGCGTATGTTCCGGTCCACCGAAGTCCCCTTTTCCATAAGGGAATTGTATGACCGGGATACACAAAAGCCCAGCTCAGAGGGTGTTTCCGGAAGTCGATGAAAGGCGCCGGCGGGCGACTGAGGGGCGACCGGGGACACACGGGACCCGCCCCGCGCGCCGGGCGGGTCCGGTCGGCAGCGCGCCGCCCGAAGGGGTTCCCGGGGGCATTCCCGCCATCGCCGAGGCGGGTTTTCGGGGCGGGCCCGGGGGCGGCCGTCGACGCGCTGCCGCCGAAGACCGCCGGCGGGAGCGGGAGGGGGCTCGAAGGCGGGAGCGGGAGGGGACTCGCATTCATACCCCCTAGGGGTATAGTATGACGTGTATGAGGCACACCGGGCTTCCCGGTGGCCCCTCGTGCCACGTTCCGCGTGTGCCCCACATGTGTTTACCGAAGAGGAGAACGTCATGACTGTCGAGACCGAGACCCCCCAGGCCACCGGCTCCTGCTGCACGCCGGCCGGCACCTGCCACGACGGTGCGGCCGACGTGCAGGTCGGCGCCGTCACCACCGTGTACGAGGTGAAGGGCATGACCTGCGGCCACTGCGAGGGCGCCATCTCCGAGGAGGTCTCCGGCATCGAGGGTGTCACCTCGGTCAAGGCCGTCGCCTCCACCGGCCGGGTCACCGTCGTCTCGCAGGCCCCGCTGGCCGAGGACGCCGTGCGCGCCGCCGTGGACGAGGCGGGCTACGAGCTCGTCGGCCAGGCCGCCTGAGACCGCACCACCCGCACCACCCGCACCACCGCTCTGCCGTCGGGCCGGACCCACCAGCACATACTGGAGGGGTACGGCCCGACCTGCGTCACCCAGGAGTTCGGACATGGCCACCACCACCGCCCCCGAGGCCCCGGCCCCGGGAACCTCCGAAGCCGAGTTCACGATCGGCGGCATGACCTGCGCGTCCTGCGCGGCCCGCGTCGAGAAGAAGCTCAACCGGATGGACGGCGTCACCGCCACGGTGAACTACGCGACCGAGAAGGCGCGGGTCACCTTCGGCGGGGAAACCGCCCTGGCGGACCTGATCGCCACGGTCGAGAAGACCGGCTACACGGCCCGCCCGACAGCGGTCTCCGGGGGAACGGAACCGGCCCCAGCGGCAGAGACGGGGGCCGAGGCAGGGGCATCGGGCGGGACGGACGAGACCGATGCGGCTGTCGGGACCGACGCGGTCAGAGACGCCGACGCGGCCGAGGACGCCAGGGATGCCGCGCTCGCCTCGCTCCGGCAGCGCCTCGTCGTCTCCGCCGCGCTCGCCCTCCCCGTCATCCTGCTCGCCATGATCCCCGCCCTCCAGTTCGACAACTGGCAGTGGCTCTCCCTCACGCTCGCCGCACCCGTCGTCATCTGGGGCGGCCTCCCCTTCCACCGCGCCACCTGGACCAATCTGCGGCACGGTGCGGCCACGATGGACACCCTGGTCTCCATCGGCACACTCGCCGCGTTCGGCTGGTCGCTGTGGGCACTGTTCTTCGGGCAGGCCGGCATGCCGGGCATGCGGCACGGCTTCGACTTCACCGTCTCGCGCGCCACGGGCTCCGCCGACGCGTCCTCGGCGATCTATCTGGAGGTCGCGGCCGGGGTCATCACCTTCATCCTGCTGGGCCGCTACCTGGAGGCGCGGTCCAAGCGGAAGGCCGGTTCGGCACTGCGGGCGCTGATGCACCTGGGCGCCAAGGACGTCGCGGTGCTCAGGAACGGCCGGGAGGTACGTGTCCCGGTCGGCGCGCTCGCCGCCGGTGACCGTTTCGTGGTCCGTCCCGGCGAGAAGATCGCCACCGACGGCACCGTCGTCGAGGGCGCCTCGGCCGTCGACGCCTCCATGCTCACCGGCGAGTCCGTCCCCGTGGACGTCGGGGCCGGCGACCCGGTCACCGGGGCCACGGTGAACGTCTCGGGCCGGCTGGTCGTCGAGGCGACCCGGGTCGGCGCCGACACCCGGCTCGCCCGGATGGCGAAGCTCGTCGAGGACGCCCAGAACGGCAAGGCGGACGTGCAGCGCCTGGCCGACCGGATCTCCGCCGTGTTCGTCCCCGTGGTGCTGCTGATCGCCCTGGGCACGCTGGTCGCCTGGCTGCTGATCACGGACGACGCGACCGCCGCTTTCACGGCCGCCGTCGCCGTACTGATCATCGCCTGCCCCTGCGCCCTCGGGCTCGCCACCCCCACCGCCCTCATGGTCGGCACCGGACGCGGCGCCCAGCTCGGCATCCTCATCAAGGGCCCCGAAGTCCTCGAAACCACCCGCCGCGTCGACACCATCGTCCTCGACAAGACCGGCACCGTCACCACCGGCAGGATGACCCTCCTCGACGTCCACACCGCCGACGGCACCGACCGGCACGACGTCCTCCGCATCGCCGGAGCCCTCGAACACGCCTCCGAACACCCCATCGCCCAAGCCGTCGCCACCGGCGCCACGAACGAGGTCGGCACACTCCCCACCCCCGAGGACTTCACGAACGTCCCCGGACTCGGGGTACGCGGCACCGTCGAGGGCCGCTCCGTCCTCGTCGGCCGCCCGGCGCTGCTCACCGAAGCCGGGATCGCCCTTCCGCAGGGCCTGTCCGCCGCGCTGGCGGACGCCGGGCATCAGGGCCGCAGCGCCGTCGCCGTCGCCTGGGACGGGGAAGCCCGGGGCGTGCTGTCCATCGCCGACGCGGTGAAGGACAGCAGCGCGGAAGCCATCGTGCGACTGCGGGCCCTGGGACTCACCCCGATCCTGCTGACCGGCGACAACCGGGCCGTGGCGGAAGCGGTCGCCGCCGAGGTCGGCATCGACGAGGTGTACGCCGAGGTCATGCCGGAGGACAAGGTCGACGTCGTCAAGCGCCTCCAGGCCGAGGGCCGTTCGGTCGCCATGGTCGGCGACGGCGTCAACGACGCCGCCGCACTGGCCACCGCGGACCTCGGGCTGGCCATGGGCACGGGCACCGACGCCGCGATCGAAGCCGGCGATCTCACCTTGGTTCGTGGAGATCTTAAGGTGACTGGTGATGCAATCCGGCTCTCCAGGCGTACGCTGACCACCATCAGGGGCAACCTCTTCTGGGCCTTCGGGTACAACGTTGCTGCGTTGCCTTTGGCTGCATTTGGCCTGCTCAACCCTATGATCGCGGGAGCCGCCATGGCGTTTTCGTCCGTGTTCGTCGTCACCAACAGCCTGAGGTTGCGCTCCTTCACGTAACTTCCACAAAGAGATCTAGATCACACCGTTTGCAGGGTAACCATCCGGTGGGTTCGCGAGTCTAAGAGTGCGATGCCAAGGATGTCTTGGGGGACGTCCGATGGAGTGTCTTGGGGGACGCTTCATGGCAAGCGTTGGCCGGGGCGCGTGCACCGGGGAGCTTTGAGCGGCCCTCCCGTGCGTACGTTCCCCGGCAGACCGCAGCACAACAGAACAACGGGAGCCTCGGCTCCCTGTAGACGCCCGGCCGGATCCCGTGGGGGGAATCCGCTCCGGGATATGGGAAGCGCCCCGTTCGTCGACCCGTGGGGGGATCGACGGCGGGGCGTTTCTCGCACCATCCACGAACCGGAGCCGTCCGCGTCCGCCCCGGAACGCCGAATCGCCCCGGACACCGCGCTCTGTGCGAAGCGCGGTACGCGGGGCGAAGGCAGTCGGCCGAAGAGGCCGGGTACGACGGGGTTACCCGTACGACGTCGACGTCACGTCGTACGCAGAGCCGTGGGAAGCGGCCCGCGAGCGAAGTGCGCGGGCGGGCCGGCGAAGCCGGTCCGGCTTCAGCGGCCCTCGACCGGAACGAAGTCGCGCAGGACCTCGCCGGTGTAGATCTGGCGCGGGCGACCGATGCGGGATCCCGGCTCCTTGATCATCTCGTGCCACTGGGCGATCCAGCCCGGAAGCCGGCCGAGCGCGAAGAGCACGGTGAACATCTCGCTCGGGAAGCCCATGGCCCGGTAGATCAGACCCGTGTAGAAGTCCACGTTGGGGTAGAGGTTGCGCGAGACGAAGTACTCGTCGGAGAGCGCGTGCTCCTCCAGCTTGAGCGCGATGTCGAGCAGCTCGTCGGACTTGCCGAGCGAGGACAGCACATCGTGGGCCGCAGCCTTGATGATCTTGGCGCGCGGGTCGAAGGACTTGTACACCCGGTGGCCGAAGCCCATCAGGCGGACGCCGTCCTCCTTGTTCTTCACCTTGTTGATGAAGGAGTCGACATCGCCGCCGTTGGCCTGGATGCCTTCCAGCATCTCCAGCACCGACTGGTTGGCGCCACCGTGGAGGGGGCCCCACAGCGCCGAGATACCGGCGGAGATCGAGGCGAACATGTTCGCCTGCGAGGAGCCGACGAGACGCACGGTGGAGGTCGAACAGTTCTGCTCGTGGTCCGCGTGCAGGATGAGCAGCTTGTCGAGCGCCGAGACGACGACCGGGTCCAGCTCGTACTCCTGGGCGGGGACCGAGAAGGTCATCCGCAGGAAGTTCTCGACGTACCCGAGGTCGTTGCGCGGGTAGACGAAGGGGTGACCGATCGACTTCTTGTAGGCGTACGCCGCGATCGTCGGGAGCTTGGCCAGCAGCCGGATCGTCGAGAGGTGGCGCTGCTCCTCGTCGAACGGGTTGTGGCTGTCCTGGTAGAAGGTGGACAGCGCACTGACGACCGAGGACAGCATGGCCATCGGGTGGGCGTCGCGCGGGAAGCCGTCGAAGAACCGCTTGACGTCCTCGTGCAGCAGCGTGTGCTGGGTGATCTCGTTCTTGAAGGTCGACAGCTCGTCGACCTTGGGAAGCTCACCGTTGATCAGCGTGTACGCGACCTCAAGGAAGGTCGAGCGCTCGGCGAGCTGCTCGATCGGGTATCCGCGGTAGCGCAGAATGCCCTGCTCGCCGTCGAGGTACGTGATGGCGGACTTATAGGCGGCGGTGTTGCCGTATCCGCTGTCCAGCGTCACCAGGCCGGTATTGGCCCGGAGCTTCCCGATGTCGAAGCCCTTGTCGCCGACGGTGCTGTCGATCACCGGGTAGGTGTACTCGTCATCGCCGTACCGCAGTACTACAGCGTTGTTGGTGTGCTCGCTCACGTCATCCCTCACCGACGTAGTGCCTCTTCTTCGAGGTGCCCTGACTGTCTCCACCCTCCCCCATTTGGCTCAGGAGAGTGCACTCGGGGTCGTCCATTGGACCTACTGGCGGCACTGAGTGCCGCCAACTTACTCATCCTGCCCCCTTGACTGCGGTTCCGGAAGACCTCCGTGATGTTTCCCACCGATTTGATCGATCATTTTTGTACGAGGCTCACACGAAGTCTCCGCCGCTACCGCCCCTGAGCCGGAAATCCAGCGCCGTACAGCGTCTGCCTGCGGAAACCGTGCGCACCGCCTGGCCGATCGCCTTGCGCGATCCGACCAGCACGACGAGCTTCTTGGCCCGGGTCACCGCTGTGTACAGCAGGTTCCGCTGGAGCATCATCCAGGCGCTGGTCGTGACGGGTACGACGACGGCCGGGTACTCGCTGCCCTGGGAGCGGTGGATGGTCATGGCGTACGCGTGGGACAGCTCGTCCAGCTCGTCGAAGTCGTAGCCGATCTCCTCGTCCTCGTCGGTGCGGACGGTCAGCTTCTGTTCGTCCACGTCGAGGGCGGTGACGACGCCGACCGTGCCGTTGAAGACGCCGTTCTCGCCCTTGTCGTAGTTGTTGCGGATCTGCGTGACCTTGTCGCCGACGCGGAAGACCCGGCCGCCGAACCGCTTCTCGGGCAGGTCGGGGCGGCCGGGCGTGATGGCCTGCTGGAGCAGGCCGTTGAGATGGCCCGCCCCGGCCGGCCCCCGGTGCATCGGGGCGAGAACCTGCACGTCACGGCGGGGATTCAGGCCGAACTTGGCCGGGATGCGGCGCGCCGCGACATCCACGGCGAGCACGCCCGCGTCCTCCGTCTCGTCCTCCACGAAGAGGAAGAAGTCGCTCATGCCCTCGGTCAGGGGCGGCTGTCCGGCGTTGATCCGGTGGGCGTTGGTGACGACCCCGGACTGCTGGGCCTGGCGGAAGATCCGGGTCAGCCGGACGGCCGGGACCGGGCCGCCGTCCGCGAGCAGGTCGCGCAGCACCTCGCCCGCGCCCACGGAGGGGAGTTGGTCGACATCGCCCACGAGCAGGAGGTGGGCACCGGGTGCCACCGCCTTCACGAGCTTGTTGGCGAGGAGCAGATCGAGCATCGACGCCTCGTCCACGACGACGAGGTCGGCGTCCAGCGGACGGTCCCGGTCGTACGCCGCGTCCCCGCCGGGCTTCAGCTCCAGCAGCCGGTGCACGGTGGACGCCTCGGCTCCGGTCAGCTCGGACAGCCGCTTGGCGGCCCGCCCGGTGGGTGCGGCCAGCACCACCTTCGCGCGCTTGGCACGGGCCAGTTCGACGATGGAGCGGACCGTGAACGACTTCCCGCAGCCGGGCCCGCCGGTCAGGACGGCGACCTTCCGGCTGAGCGCCAGCCGGACCGCCTCCTCCTGCTCGGGCGCCAGCGTCGCGCCGGTACGGGTGGCGAGCCAGGCCAGCGCCTTGCCCCAGGCCACGTCCCGGAAGGCGGGCATCCGGTCCTCCGGGGTGTGCAGCAGCCGCCGGACCTGAGCGGCGAGCGAGATCTCGGCACGGTGGAACGGCACCAGATACACGGCCGTGACAGGCTCCCCGCCCTCGGGGGACGGCACCTTCTCCCGTACGACGCCCTCGGGGTCGGCGGCGAGTTCGGCCAGGCAGTCGATGACCAGGCCGGTGTCGACCTGGAGGAGCTTGACCCCGTCCGCGATGAGCCGCTCCTCGGGGAGGAAGCAGTGCCCCTGGTCGGACGACTGGGACAGGGCGTACTGGAGTCCCGCCTTGACCCGCTCCGGGCTGTCGTGCGGAATGCCGACCGCCTGCGCGATCCGGTCGGCGGTGAGGAAGCCGATGCCCCAGACGTCGGCGGCCAGCCGGTAGGGCTGGTTCTTCACGACGGAGATGGAGGCGTCCTCGTACTTCTTGTAGATACGGACGGCGATGGAGGTGGAGACGCCGACGCCCTGGAGGAAGACCATCACCTCCTTGATCGCCTTCTGTTCCTCCCACGCGGCGGCGATCATCTTCGTCCGCTTCGGCCCGAGTCCGGGGACCTCGACGAGGCGCTCGGGTTCCTGCTCGATGATGTCGAGGGTGTCGACGCCGAAGTGGGTGGTGATCCGGTCGGCCATGACGGGGCCGATGCCCTTGATCAGACCGGAGCCGAGGTAGCGGCGGATGCCCTGGATGGTGGCGGGCAGCACCGTCGTGTAGTTCTCCACGGTGAACTGCTTGCCGTACTGGGAGTGCGACCCCCAACGGCCTTCCATCCGCAGCGACTCACCCACCTGCGCACCGAGCAGCGCGCCGACCACCGTGAGGAGATCGTTGGCACCGCGCCCGGTGTCGACCCGGGCGACGGTGTACCCGTTCTCCTCATTGGCGTACGTGATCCTCTCCAGGACCCCTTCGAGAACGGCCATGTTGGACATGCGCCGACGCTACCGGGTCCCGCCGACAAGCGGTGCGGTCCGGTCCCGGTCCGCCTCCTCGGCCAGGAAAGTACTTTCCTTAATGGAAAGTACATGCCAGGATGAGCGGGCAGATCACGCACTTCGCTGACGAGAGGTCCGGGAAACACGATGTCCCCGCAGGAGAACACCCCCATCCACTCCGGCGGTACGGACGTATCCGCCGACCGCGCCACGGAAGCCCTGCGGAGCGTCGAATCGGCGAGGGAGGGCGCCCGCCTCCGGGCCGGGCTGGCTCCCGTCTGGTACGGCCCCGCGGCTGCGGCGGCGTTGATCGTTCCCGCTCTCGGGCAGGCGTGGGCCGAGGAGCGCGGCAGCTGGGGGGTGCCCCTCTCGCTGACCATCTCACTCGCGGGCCTGGCCGTGGTGCTCGTACTCGTCAACGCCGCCGGGCGGCGGGCGGGCGTCACAGTGGCCCGCCCCCTGTCCGCACGGCTGCGCCGGGCCGCGGGTCCGCTGTCGGCACTCCTCGCCGCGGGGCTCGTGACGTGGGGGCTGTGCCACCTGTTCGGGGCCGACCGCTCCGTCACCAAGGTCGCGCTGTTCACCGTCCTCGGACTCGGCGCCTGGGCGGTGTTCGCCGCGCGGAACGCGTCGATCACACGGAAGCTCCAGGACGTCGGATGACCGCGGCCCCCGCACCTGGACAGCCGGCGGTCGACGCGGCAATCAACCACCCCACCCGGCTGGCGGTCGTCGCGTTTCTCTCCGCGTGCGACGAGGCCGAGTTCGCCACCGTACGGGACAGCTGCCAGGTGTCCGACTCGGTGCTGAGCAAGATCGCCTCCGCCCTGGAGGGGATCGGATACCTCGCCGTCCGCAAGGGCTACGTCGGCAGGCGCCCCCGGACCTGGCTCTCCCTCACACCCGAGGGGCACCAGGCCCTGGCCCTGCACATCGCGGCGCTCCAGGGCATCGCCGCCACGGCCCGGCGGGCGGGCGCGGAAGCGGGGGCGGCCCCGCCGCCCTGACCCGGACCCGCGCCGGGCGGAACCGCGGAACGCGGCGGGACCGATCGCTCCGTCACCGAGTTCGCGCGGTGTTCAGTCGCCGAGAGCCAGCCGGACGCCGAAAGCGGCGATGACGGTCCCGGTGATCCGGTCGAGCAGGCGACGGGCCCGCGGCTTGCGGAGCCAGCCGTGCAGGACACGGGCGAAGCCGATGAGGACGGCCGACCAGATCAGGCCGATGAGGATGTGCACCGTGGTGAGCAGGAGCCCCATGGTGAAGTGGCTCGCGCCGACGGGGATGAACTGGGGCAGGACGGCCACGTAGAAGGCGCCCATCTTCGGGTTGAGCAGGTTGGTGAGTGTCCCCTGCCGCCACCCCGCGCCCACCGAGTCCGTGCCGGCGAGCAGCGCGGAGTCATGGGCGTCCGGGGCCGGAAGCCCCCGGAAGGTGTCCCGGAGCATGCGGATACCCATCCAGACCAGATAGGCGGCTCCGACCCAGCGCAACGTCGTGTAGGCGAGGTGGGAAGCCGTGAGCAGAGCGGTCACTCCGAGAGAGGTGAGCGCGCCCCACAGCAGGGTGCCGGTCTGGATTCCGAGGACGACGCCCCAGGCTCTGCCGCGTCGGCCGAGGGCCGATGTGCGCAGGATCAGAGCGGTGTCGAGACCGGGGGTGAGAGTGAGAAGCCCTACGACGAGGGCGAAGGACCACAGCGCGGTGCTCATTGCCATGGAATGCCAGCGTACGCCACCTGATCTGCGGCCCTGCTCACGCATCCCCCCTCGTTCGCATCCGCTCCGCGCCCATGAACAGCGCACCGGTACGACGACGGCACGGTCACGGCCCACGACCTGACAGGGGTGTCGTCATGCCCCATTGGCTCAACTAGTCAAATTTTATTACTGTGCGGGGCATGACCGAGAAGACCATCCCGCTCCTCCCCTGCCGGACGCAGTTGATCAGGCCGGTGGTCGACTTCTACACGGCCCTGGGCTTCGGGACGACGTACCTCCAGACCAGCCCGTACGCCTACGCGGTCGTCGAACGCGGGGCGATCGAGCTTCAGTTCTACGGAATGAAGGAGTACGACCCCGCCGCCTCGCACTCCGGCTGCTACGTCCTCACCGAGGACGTCGACGGCCTGCACACCGCGTTCCGGGAAGGACTCAAGGCGGCGTACGGCAGGATTCCCACGCGCGGGCTGCCCCGCATCGGCCCGCTCAAGGACATGTCGTACGGGGTGCGGCAGTTCCTGATGACCGACCCCACCGGCAACACGATCCGGATCGGGCAGCCGACGAGCGACGACCCGAGCCACCGGCCCGCCCCCAAGGAGACCTTCGCCCGCGCCCTGCACATGGCGGACCTCTTCGCCGACTCCAAGCAGGACCTGCCCGGGGCCGCGCGGATCATCGACCGGGTGCTGAACCTGGAGGACGAACACCCCACCCCCGCACAGCGGTTGCGGCTGCTGGTCCTGCGCGGGGACATCGCGCAGCGGCTCGGCGGAACGGAACCGGCCCGCGAACTGCTGGAAGAGGCGGCGGCGGTGGAACTGACCGACGAGGAACGCCGGTCGGTGGACGACGATCTCGTCAGGCTCCGGGAGCTGCTGGGCTGACCGGGCGCCCTGGCAGACTCTGTCGCGTGAGACCTGACCTGACACAACTGCGCGAGCTGGTGGAAGCGACACCGGAGTTCGGCCGCCGGCCGGGCGTTGCCGTACCGGAAGCGGCGATCCGCGAAGCCGAGGGGCGGGTCGGTCCGCTGCCGCCCTCGTACCGGTGGTGGCTGACCGAGTACGGACACGGCCGGGCCGGTGGGGCGGACCTCGCGACAGTCGTGCCGGGCGGGTTCGCCGACGACGTGTACGAGGACGTCACCGCCGGGTGGCGCAGCGACGGCGCCAGGCTCTGCTTCGCCGTCGAGCCCGACTGCGGTGACGGCTACTCCTTCGCCCTCGACGGAAGCGGCGCGTGCGGGGAGGGCGAGTATCCGGTGGTCCGCCGCGACGGCCTCGACGGCGAGGAAGAGCGGGTGGCGGAGTCGTTCGCGGGGTTCCTCGCCACCCGCTCCGCCCTCGCCCGCGGGCTCCGGGACGGCCCCAATCCCGCCGTCGCCCGGCTGTGGCGGTCGACGCCGGGCGCACTCCTCGACAACGGCATCCTGGTCTACGGGCCGCACCTGATCGAGGAGCGGAACGAGACCTTCGAGGTGGCCCGGTACGCGCCCGAGTGGGTGCTGGTCGGGGACGACAGCGGGGGCGGCGGACTGCTCATGCGCCGCCACGGCCGCGACCGGACCCGTGTGTACCACCTCGGTCTGGGCGCGATCAGCGCGGACGTCGAGACGGACGGCGAGCTGCTGACGGATGACCTGGTCGGCTGGCTGGAGTCGTCGGGCGGCTGACGGCGTCGGACGGACGTCTCCGGGCGGCTGACGGCGTCGTACGTCTGATGGCGTCGTACGTCTGATGGCTTCCGGCAGTCGACCGCCGGAAGCCGCCGTCCGGCCGTCAACTCCGAGGGCCGTGGATACCGTTGCGCCCCTCTACGGCCAGTACAGCTTCACGCCGTCCGGGGCCGGGGCCTTGGCCTCTTCAGCTGTCACCTTCGAGAAGGTGGTCGAGACCCTCGATGGTGTGCCACACGTCCAACTCGTCCATGCCGAGGCTGTACATGGCGGCACGCTCGGCGAGCTGTTCGTAGCTCATGTTCACGTCGGCCAGCAGCTGTGCACGCCGATTCTCCAGCTGATCACGCGTCTTGTGGATCACAGTCGGCATGAACTCGCTCCCCGGTATCGATGGCCTCGGAATCGATGGCCTCGGTGAAGCAGGGCCCACTGACCATGGTGTTGCCGCCCCGGCTGAATGTCACCCTCACGGGGCTCAACTCATCGCTACCCGTCACCCGTCGCACGAACCCGGGCCGCCGGGGGCGGCCTCTCGCGCCGGGGGCATTTCGCGCTACCGCTCCGTGTGCCGGGAGGCCGTCCGGCCTCCGGGGGGAGAGACTGTCAGCATGCGGGACCGGTCTGCTCCCCGTGCGGGAAGCGGGCCGGCGGCATCCTCGTGCGGCGGAGCGCGGCACAGGTGACGGGCGTGAGAGGACCGGCGCGATGACCGTGACCCCTCGCGGCGGGCGCCCCCCGCTGCGACGCAGTCGGCAGGTACGGGCCGGACTGGTGCAGCTGCTGCTGGCCCTCGTGGGGCTGGCTCTGGGCCTGCTCGTACCGAGGATCACCGGTGGCCCGAGCGCACCCGCGCGGCAGGTGGCCGATCTGCTGCTGTCTCTGGGTTTCGGCGTGCTCGGCACGACGGCTGTGATCTTCTCTCTGCTGTTCCTGGTGGTGCAGTGGGCCCACACCAGCTTCACCCCCCGCCTGGCCCTGTTCCGTCAGTCGCCGATCGTCTGGCGGACCTTCGCCTTCGCGATCGGTCTGGCGGTCTTCTGCGTCACGGCCGCGCTGGCGATCGGCGACCGCTCCGAGGTGACGGTCGCCGTCCCGGTCATCACCTCGATCCTGCTGCTGGCGATGCTGGCCCTGTTGCGGACCCTGCTGCTGCGCGCTCTCGCCTCGATCCAGCTCGCCCCGGTCCTGCGCTCGATCACCGAGCGGGGATCCACCGCCCTGGACACGCTCTACCCCTCGGGCACCGTTCCGGCGGCCTCCGGTCCCACCGTGACCGACGGCCCACCGGCTGCCACCGTCACCTGGCCGAGGCCCTCGGCCGTGCTCCAGCAGATCGACGTGAAAGGGCTGAGGGAAGCCGCCCGGGAAGCGGACGCGGTCATCGTGCTGCACAAGGCCCCAGGCACCACCCTGCACCAGGGGGCGCGGATCGCCGACGTGTACGGCGCCGCCATCGCGGACACCAAGGTCCTGGCATCGCTGGCGACCGGGCTGGAGCCGACGTTCGAGCAGGACCCGATGCTCGCCTTCCGCCTCCTGGCCGACATCGCTCTCAGGGCGCTCTCCTCCAGCATCAACGACCCGGCCACCGCCGTGCAGGCCCTGGACTGCGTGAAGGATCTGCTCGGCGGCCCGGCCGCGAAACGTGCGGGGGAAGCCGGCCCCCTGCGGGTCACCGGCCCCGACGGCGCGGTACGGGTCGTGATCCGGCGGCCCCCGTGGGAGGACTTCGTGCGCACGGGCATCGACGACGTCATCGTGGCGGCTCTGAACTCCCCCCTGGTCCTCACCCGTCTCCGTACGCTGTTGGCAGATCTGGAACCAGGCGCCCATCCTCACGGCCGGGAGCTGCTGAACCGGCGACGTGCCTGGGTGGAGCGCGAGATGGCCGACCGGTTCCCCGTCCTGTGGCGGGAAGCCCCACCGGACCCGCACCCGCAGGCCGGCGGAAACAGGTGACAGCCCGGGGAACCGGCCGTCAGGCCGTTGGCCGGCTCACCGGCCCCCGGGGTCCGGCTCTCGGACCCGATGCCCCGGTGAGCCGCTGTCCGGACCCGCGCCGATCGCGCTCAGCCGCCAACCCCGGCTCTCCGCGACCCTCTTGACCTCAACCAACGACTCGCTCAGCCGGCTGGCGAGGAAGTGCAGCTCCGCTCCGGTGACCCGCTGGTCCGCCAGCAGGTCAGCGGCATGCCCGAGCAGGTCGTGCGCCATGTCGAGCTGCACACGCTCCATGTCGTCCGCCATCCGTGACACATAGCCGGTGCCATCACCCAGGACGTAACCCGGTTTCCCCTCCGGCCCCGTCCAGGGAAGCAGCCTGAACGCGTGCTGGTCGTCCCACTCCCTGTTCACGCTGCGGCCTCGACGCGGCGAAGAGGCTCGGGCGTGATCTCCACACCGCGCACGGCCACCAGCAGTCCCCCGCGACGGACCCGCCGCCGTCGCTGCTCCGCCACCAACGCCTCGGCCTGCTCCCGCTCGTACGCGACGAAGTACGGACGCACCAACGGGCTGTCCTCCCCGCGCGGGGGACGCTCGCCGGTCCGGAAGACGGTCGGTCCGCCGACGTAGTCGCAGGAGTAGGGGTGGACGTACGCGCACGTGTCCAGTGGGTGCCACTGATGACGCTGATGCCGTTGGTGTCGTGCGGGGATCAGCAATCGCAGCACCGGCTCCAGAAGCCGGGCGATAGCGTGATTCATGTCAGCCTGCTTTCTCGGTGTGGCCACGCCCCCGGACCGGTTGCGTCGGTCGCGGGGGTCTCTCCTGCGTCGGCATCGCTTCTTTGCGTAGCGAACTCATCACAGAGTGGGGTCAGAAGTCGCTACGCTTCCAGGGGGTTGGGGATGACAGAACGCCGGTCAAGTCTGGGAGTTGGGCTTTGATGAGGACGAACCGAAGGCCACGCACGCCACGGGAGAAGTACGGCGAGGAGCTGAGGCTGCGACGGCTCGCCGCCGGCTTGACGCAGGAGGCCCTGGCCGAAGAGGTCGTCTGCTCACCGACGTTGATCAGTCACTTCGAGGCCGGCCGCCGGCTGCCGAGCCCGGACGACGCCCAGCGGATCGACCGCGCCCTGGGTACGGACGGGTTCTTCGCCCGCTGGCTGGAGGACCTGGACACGATTTTCGCGCATTACTTTGGCGTGGTAGCGGAGTTGGAGCGAGAGGCCACGGAGATCCGCCAGTACGGTGCTTCGCTTATCCCGGGCCTGCTCCAGACAAAGGCGTACTCACGTGCCGTGTTCCAGGCGTTCCGTCCGAATTACTGCACCGAGGAACTTGACGAACTCGTTGTCAGCCGTGCCAAACGAAGTGTGATCTTCGAGAATCCGTCAGCCCCGGTATCTTGGATCCTGCTCGACGAGGCCGCGCTCAGGCGCCGTGTCGGTGGACCGCAGGTGATGGCGGAGCAACTGCACAAGGTGGCGGACATGGCCGATTCCGGCCGCCTACGCCTGCACGTGCTGACTCTTGCATCCGGAGCACACGCGCTCCTGGAGAGCATGCTCTATCTCCTGTCCTTCGCAGACGCTGCCCCCATGGCCTACGTCGAGGGGCTTCGCACCGGTCGCCTGATGGATGATCCAGCGTCCGTTGAGGCCTGCCGCACGTCCTACACTCTCGCCCTGAGCGACGCGGCCCCGCAACGGGAGTCCCTGGCGCTCGTCAGAGCCATCGCGGAGGAACACGAACATGCACAACACCAAGTCCGCCCTCGCTGACAGCACCGCACTGACCGGGTGGCGCAAGTCCAGCTACAGCGGCGGGGCCAACGGCGAGTGCCTTGAGGTCGCGGACGGCCACCTCTCCGTCCCCGTCCGCGACAGCAAAACCCCCACCGGCCCGGCCATCCTCTTCTCCCCGGACGGCTGGTCATCCTTCGTCGCAGCCATCAAGCACGACCACCTCACCGCCTGACTCGTACCGAACCCCGACGAGCCACACGCCCATGTCAAGGACACCAGGGCGACACGGCCCGCAACGGGAGTCCCTGGCGCTCGTCAGAGCCATCGCGGAGGAACACGAACATGCACAACACCAAGTCCCCCATCACTGACAGCGCGACCCCGGCCGGATGGCGCAAGTCCAGCTACAGCGGCGGGGCCAACGCCGAGTGCCTTGAGGTCGCGGACGGCCACCTCTCCGTCCCCGTCCGCGACAGCAAAACCCCCACCGGCCCGGCCATCCTCTTCTCCCCGGACGGCTGGTCATCGTTCGTCGCAGCCGTCAAGAACGGCCACCTCACCGCCTGACGCAAACAGCCTCCCGGCCCCCGGCGCCGTCTCAGGGGGCGAGTGCCTCGCGCAGCCTCGCCATCATGAGCCGGGCGGCCGGGGAGCGCTGGTCCGGGCGGATGGCCAGGCCGAGGCAGGCGTGCGTCGCGGCGTCCGTGATGGGTACCGGCACAACGTCCTCGTCGGCCCCCGAGGACGGGCTCAGGACCGCGACTCCGGCCCCTCGCCGGGCGAGCCCGATCAGTGTCTGCGGCGAACTGGCGTCGATGTCCACGCGCGGTTCGATTCCCGCCTGGAGGCAGGACCGCTCGTACGCCTCCCGGATGCCCGTACCGTGCGGCAGACAGAGGACCTTCTCCGCCTGTACGTCGGCGAGCCGCACCGACGCACGGTTCAGCGGGTGGTCCTCGGGCACGACCACGGCGATCGGTTCGTCGACGATCACGCTGACGTCCAACCCGGGCTCGGCCTGCCCGGCGAACGCGATCAGGGCCAGGTCGAGCGACCGGGCGAGCACCTGGGACCGCAGGGCTCGCGAGTCGTCCTCGTGCAGACTCACGACGAGGCCCGGGTGGGTCCTGCCGAGCCCTGCCACGGCATCCAGGAAGCCGGGGATCGAGCAGCCCGTGATCATTCCCAGGCGGATCCTGCCCCGTGTGGTCTGCGCGAACTCGGCCGCCGTGTGCTCGATGCCGTCGAGGGCCTCCAGAGCCTCACGGGCGAGTGGCAACACGGCTTCCCCGGCGGCCGTCAGCCGGACCCGGCGTCCCGAGCGCTCCAGGAGCCGCTGCCCCAGCTCCCGTTCGAGCTTGCCCACCTGCGTACTGATGCCCGACTGACTGACGTGCAGCCGTGCCGCCGCAGCGGTGAAGGTGCCCTCGTCCACCACTGCGGCGAGGTAGCGCAGCTGATGCATTTCCATAACCAACGATGATAGTGAACATCTGAATCATCTGTTGGACGGATGGTTCGGCTTGCGGGACCCTGGACGCATGACGACTCCGGCACAGATTTCCGAGAAGTACTTCACCGCCTGGCAGGCGGGCGACTTCGACACGCTGCGCGGCCTCCTGGCCGATGACGTCGAGTTCGTCGGCGCGCTCGGGCGGGCCTCCGGGGTGGAGGAGTGCCTCGGCGGCCTGCGCGGTCTGGGCCAGGTCATGGAACGGATCGACGTGCACGCCCGGGTGGCGGACGACACGGACGTGATCACGTGGTTCGACCTGCACGTTCCCGGCGCGGCGCCCACCCCGACGGCGAACTGGAGCCATGTGGAGGACGGGAGGATCACCAGGATCCGGGTCACCTTCGACCCACGGGAAATTCTCGCGGCACTCAACCGGTGATCAGCCGGTGATCAGCCACGTCGCCCCGGCGAGCCGCTCCCTCCCCAGGTCGGGCACACCGGGGTGACGTCATGCCCGTGCGAGGAAGGCCGCACGCAGGGCCGGGTCACGCAGGAGTCCCAAGGTCTCCTCCTCGCCGTCGAAGAGCAGGTCCGCCGCCGGGTGGCCCGACTGGTGGAACATCGCGGCCAGTACGTCGGCGAGCGGGCGGTCCCACGCGACCCTGACGATCTTCGCCGCCTTGTCGTGCCGGCCCAGGTCCGTGGCGATGCTCCAGAGCTCGATGGACTGCTTGGCGGTTTCGTACGCCGTCCTGCGGCCGTCGACGAGGACCCCGCGCGAGTTGAGGCCGAACACGTCTATGCACGCGTCGCCCTGGGGCGTCAGCCCCTTGTACGTACAGAGCGGCAGCACGAGGCGCAGATGGGTCAGCGGGTCCTGGAGCGTGGGGTCCAGGAGGAGCGGGCTGCCGTCCTCCCGGGACCGGGGGAACTTGTTCCGCTTCTGGTTGCTGTTGCAGTACGAGCAGGCCAGCAGGTGGTTCAGCCACTCGAAGGTACGCAGCGGAGCGAGGCTCTTCGGCTCGAAGTGGTCGATGTCCGTGCCCTGTCCGTCGCCGCAGTACATACAGCGCTGGTGGCCGGGGGCCATGTCCGCGAGGGTGGCGAGGAGTCCTTCCCGTACCCGTCTCCGTACGGTCGAATGGGCCCACAGAGCCGCCGCCTTCTCCTTGCGCTTCGGCTCGGCGGTCCCCTCGATCTCCTGGGTGTACGTCTTCATGTGCGCTGCCGTGTCCGGGGGCAGGTCGGCGCGTTCCAGCCTGATCACCCGGCCCCGCCCGCCTCTCCGTTCCCGATCTCCCCGGCGATGCGGTGCAGTTGGGCGGACATCTCGTGCACACGCGCCGCGGGAGAGCTGGTGAGCAGGTCCTTCAGGGCCTTGTAGCGGGCGACGGTGTCCGGCGAGGTGTCGCCCTCGTACACCTGGGACTCCAGCGCGACGAACTCGGCCCGGAGGTGTTCGGCGCGCACCGAGTAGGGGGTGTCGAGTCCGAAGAGATCGGAGAGGATCGCGTCGTCGCCGCTGCCGTAGACCACGCGTTCGTACAGGTCCTCCGGTACGACCTCGGGCGCGGCGTCCTCCTCCACACCCGGCAGCCGGATCAGGCCGCCGGGGTCGGCCGCCTGGCAGATGTACGGGCTGTGGGTCGTCACGATGAACTGGATGTGGGGGAAGTGCGAGGTCAGCCAGGGGCCGATGCGGCGCTGCCAGGAGACATGGAGGTGGGCGTCGATCTCGTCGATGATCACGACACCGGGCACATGCAGGGGGCTGGGTCCGTCCTCGTTGCCCTCTCCGGCGAACACCACGTCGCCGAAGGTGTCGTGGATCTGCTTCAGCAGGTCGACGACGAGTGCGGCCACGGTACGGAATCCGTCGCTCATCTCCCGCAGCGGGAACCGGTGGCCGTCGCGCGAGACCCACAGCCCCTCGGAGTCGACGTCCTCCACGCGGTAGCCGTCGGGAAGAAGTCCGTCGCCGAGCACGGAAAGCGCTGCCCACTTCAGTGCTGCGGCGCCCTCACGTCCTTCGAGCGCGCGCAGGTGCTGTTCGATCAGCCAGGCGACGCCTTCGGCCAGGGAGGCGTCCTCGTGGAAGAGGCTCGCCTGCCGGGCCACCGGCCCCGAGGCCAGCATCAGCCGCTGCACCTCGCCCGATCCCCCGGCCATCCGCCGGAACGGTCCGTAGGCGGCGCAGAACCAGCCGACCGGGTTGTCGGCCCAGGGGCCGCGTCGAGCGGTGCTGCTCTGCGCGTCGGTGTAGCGGATCTCCTCCAGCGACGGCCGGCTTCCCCTCCTGTGGGAGGACCGGGTGTCCGATGCCCCGTCCGGTCGGGCCCGCCACCGCAGACCGGCCTTGAAGCCGGTGCTCGGAGGCCGGCCGTAGGTGAACCGGTCGAAGTCCGCGTCTCTGGCGATCAATGCCTCGGCCCGTCCCGCCGACGTGCCCCGCGTCACCCAGTTGTCGAAGTCGGGCACCAGGCCCCGCGCCGCCACCGGTCCGCTCAGGGCCAGGGCCAGCGCCCGGAGCAGCGTCGTCTTCCCCGCGCCGTTGCGTCCCGCGAGGACGGTCCACCCGGCGTGCGAGCCGTCCGGGCGGGTCAGTGTCAGGTCGACGACGCGCGGACCGTGGAACGACTTGATGTTCTCGACGTACACGCGGGAGACGTACATGGGTGACGGTTCCGTCCGGTGTGGAAGGGGCGGGGCGGAGGTCGCTGTCGCAGCGGCCGGCCCTCGCAGCGCTCCTCGACCACCGTACGGTACGGACGGAGCCCACCGTCCGACTCGTGCGGACGGGTCGAGGAGGAGCGGCCCCACGAAAGCCGGGGAGGAGCGGCCCCACGAGAGTCGGGGAGAAGCAGCCCCGCAAAAGCGGAATGGGGCCCGGCCGCACGGCCGGACCCCCCTCGCTTTCCCCTCCCGTCGGGCTTCCCGATCCCCCCGGACCCCTCCCCGGAAGTCCCGACGCCATGTGTGACCCGGCAGGGTACGCAAAGGTTGCATCCCTTTGCGATCTCTTTACCCCGGGTCGCCAACAGGCCTCTCAGCAGGCATGTTGCAGGTAACGGGCCGCCACTTCGGCGAGGACTTCGGCTCCTTCGCGGGCCCACAGGCCCTCGTTGAAGATCTCCACCTCGATGGGCCCGTCGAAGCCCGCCGCCTCGACCAGACGGCGCCAGGCGCGGAAGTCCACGCTGCCGTCGCCCAGTTGGCCACGGCCCACCAGAACGCCCGCCGGAAGCGGGGTGATCCAGTCCGCGAGCTGGAAGGAGTGGATCCGGCCGCCCCGCCCCGCCCGTGCGATCTGGGCGGGAGCCTGGTCGTCCCACCAGATGTGGTACGTGTCGACGACCACCCCGACCTGCTCGGCGGGGAAGCGTTCCGCGATGTCGAGCGCCTGGCCGAGCGTGGAGACCACGCAGCGGTCCGAGGCGAACATCGGGTGCAGCGGTTCGATCGCGAGGCGTACGCCGCGCTCGGCCGCGTACGGGCCCAGTTCGGCGAGGGCGTCCGCGACGCGTTCACGGGCGCCGTGCAGGTCGCGGCTGCCCGGCGGGAGGCCGCCGGAGACGAGGACCAGGGTGTCGGTGGACAGGGCCGCCGCCTCGTCGACCGCCGCCCGGTTGTCGTCCAGGGCGCGGGCCCGTTCGGCCGGGTCCGGGGCGGTGAAGAAACCGCCCCGGCACAGGCTGGTGACGGAGATCCCCGCGTCCTTCAGCAGGCCCGCCGCGCGCTCGGCCCCGTACTCCTGGACCGGCGCACGCCACAGGCCGACCTTGTCGATGCCCGCCTTGACGCAGCCCTCCGCCAGCTCGGGCAGGGACCACTGCTTGATGGTCTCCTGATTGAGGGAGAGCCTGGCCAGGTCGTTGGTCATCGGGAACCTCCGTGGACCGTCAGCAGCGCCCGCATCCGGGACGCGGCCAGCTCGGGGTCGGGGAACAGGCCCAGCCGGTCGGCCAGTTCGTACGCCTTCGCCAGGTGCGGCAGCGAGCGGGCGGACTGGAGACCGCCGACCATCGTGAAGTGTTCCTGGTGGCCCGCGAGCCAGGCGAGGAAGACCACGCCCGTCTTGTAGAAGCGGGTGGGGGTCCGGAACAGATGACGCGACAGTTCGACCGTGGGGTCGAGCAGATCTCGGAAGCCCTGGGTGTCGCCGGTGTCCAGCACCCGTACCGCGTGTGCCGCCAGGGGGCCGAGCGGGTCGAAGATGCCGAGCAGCGCGTGGCTGAAGCCGCGTTCGTCGCCCGCGATCAGCTCCGGGTAGTTGAAGTCGTCGCCGGTGTAGCAGCGGACCCCGCCCGGGAGGCGGCGGCGGACGTCGATCTCGCGTTCCGCGTCCAGCAGGGACATCTTGATGCCGTCCACCTTGTCCGGGTGCTCGGCGATGACCTTGAGGAACGTATCGGTCGCGGCGTCGAGATCCGCGCTGCCCCAGTAGCCGGCCAGCGCGGGGTCGAACATCGGGCCGAGCCAGTGCAGGACGACGGGCTCCGAGGCCTGGCGCAGCAGGTGCGCGTACGTCTCCAGATAGTCCTCGGGGCCCTTCGCCACCGCCGCGAGAGCGCGGGACGCCATCAGGATGGCCTGGGCCCCGCTCTCCTCGACCAGGGCGAGCTGCTCCTCGTACGCCGCGCGTACCCCGGCGAGCGTGGCCGGGCCGGCCGGGAGCTGGTCGGTGCCGACACCGCAGGCGATACGGCCGCCGACGGCCTTCGCCTCGGCGGCGGAGCGGCGGATCAGTTCGGCCGCGCCCGCCCAGTCCAGGCCCATGCCGCGCTGAGCGGTGTCCATCGCCTCGGCGACGCCCAGGCCGTGCGACCACAGGTGGCGGCGGAAGGCGAGGGTGGCGTCCCAGTCGACGGCCGCCGGGTCGTCCGCGCTGACGTCCGCGTAGGGGTCGGCGACGACATGGGCGGCGGAGAAGACCGTGCGGGAGGCGAGCGGGGCCTTGCCCGGGGCCAGGTCCAGCGGGGTGGCGCGGGGTTCGTAGGGGCCCTGCGGGAGGTGGATGGTGCTCATGAGGTCAGCTCCGGGTGCGCGGGTCGGGGCGTCGCGGTGCCGGCATCGGGCCCCGGGTACGCCGGGTGCGTGGCGTGGGCCGTCGCCGTTCCGGTCCCCGGGTGCGCGGTGCCGGGCGTCACAGCGTCAGCTCCGGGACGTCGAAGCGGCGGCCCTCCGCCGAGGACTTGAGGCCCAGCTCGGCCAGCTGCACCCCGCGCGCACCGGCCATCAGGTCCCAGGTGTACGGCTCGTCCAGCGTGACGTGGCGCAGGAACAGCTCCCACTGGGCCTTGAAGCCGTTGTCGAAGACCGCGTTGTCGGGGACTTCCTGCCACTGGTCGCGGAAGGACTCGGTGACCGGGAGGTCCGGGTTCCAGACCGGCTTGGGCGTGGCCGAGCGGTGCTGGACGCGGCAGTTGCGGAGTCCGGCGACGGCGGAGCCGTGGGTTCCGTCGACCTGGAACTCGACCAGCTCGTCGCGGTTGACCCGCACCGTCCAGGAGGAGTTGATCTGTGCCACTGCGCCGCCCGCCAGCTGGAAGATGCCGTACGCGGCGTCGTCGGCGGTCGCGGCGTAGGGCTTGCCCTGCTCGTCCCAGCGCTGCGGGAGGTGTGTCTGCACATGCGCCTGGACCGTGGTGACCTGGCCGAACAGCTCGTGGAGCACGTACTCCCAGTGCGGGAACATGTCGACGACGATGCCGCCGCCGTCCTCGGCGCGGTAGTTCCAGGACGGGCGCTGGGCCTCCTGCCAGTCGCCCTCGAACACCCAGTAGCCGAACTCGCCGCGCACGGAGAGGATCTCGCCGAAGAAGCCGCCGTCGATGAGGCGCTTCAGCTTCAGCAGGCCCGGCAGGAAGATCTTGTCCTGGACGACGCCGTGCTTGATTCCGGCGTCACGGGCCAGCCGGGCCAGCTCCAGGGCGCCCTCGACGTCCGTGGCGGTGGGCTTCTCGGTGTAGATGTGCTTGCCCGCCGCGATGGCCTTCTTGATCGCGTCGACGCGTGCGGAGGTGACCTGGGCGTCGAAGTAGATGTCGATGGTGTCGTCGGCGAGCACCGCGTCCAGGTCCGTCGACCACTCGGTCAGACCGTGCCGCGCGGCGAGCGCCTCCAGCGCGTGGGCCCTCCGGCCGACGAGGACGGGCTCGGGCCACAGCACGTCGCCGTCACCGAGATCGAGGCCGCCCTGCTCGCGGATCGCGAGGATCGAGCGCACCAGGTGCTGCCGGTATCCCATGCGACCCGTGACGCCGTTCATGGCGATGCGCACTGTCCTGCGTGTCACGAAGTTCCCTCCATACAGCCGTAGCAAGCGCTTTCTATCGGAGATGACGCTAGCCTGCCGACAGCGGCCCGGACAAGAGGGGGACGCACCCGGAACTCCTCGGTAACCCCCCGTGACCTCTCGGAGGACAGTGATGACAGTCACCCTGGCGGACGTGGCGGCCCGCGCCCGGGTGTCCCCGGCCACCGTCTCGCGCGTGCTCAACGGCAACTACCCGGTGGCCGCGTCGACGCGGGAGCGGGTCCTGCGTGCCGTGGACGATCTGGACTACGTGCTCAACGGGCCGGCCAGCTCGCTCGCCGCGGCCACCTCGGACCTGGTCGGCATCCTGGTCAACGACATCGCGGACCCGTTCTTCGGGATCATGGCGGGGGCCGCGCAGACCGAGATCGGCGGCCCCGGTGACGGCTCGGGCCGGGCGGGCGGCGAGAAGCTGGCCGTCGTCTGCAACACCGGTGGCTCCCCGGAGCGCGAACTCACCTACCTCACCCTCCTCCAGCGCCAGCGGGCCGCCGCCGTCATCCTCACCGGCGGCGCGCTGGAGAACCCCGCGCACCAGGCCGCGATGTCCGCGAAGCTGGCGAAGCTCGCCGACGCGGGCACCCGGATCGTGCTCTGCGGGCGGCCCCCGCTGCCGGACAGCGACGCCGTGGTGGCCGCGCTCGCCTTCGACAACCGGGGCGGCGGGCGGCGGCTGACCGAGCACCTGCTCTCGCTCGGCCACCGGCGGATCGGCTATGTGGCGGGCCCCCTGGAGCGGACCACCACCCGCCACCGGCTGGAGGGCCACCGGGACGCGATGCGTGAGGCGGGGCGGGCGGGCGACGAGGACCGGCTCACCGTCCACGGCCCGTACGACCGGCGCTCCGGCTATGAGGCCACCCTCGAACTCCTGCGCCGCGAACCGGAGGTGACGGCGATCGTCGCCGCCAACGACACGGTCGCGCTGGGTGCGGGTGCGGCGGTCCGCCACCTCGGCCGGCGCATTCCCGAGGACGTCTCGGTGGCGGGCTTCGACGACCTGCCGTTCTCGGTGGACGCCGCACCGGCACTGACGACCGTACGGCTGCCGCTGTTCGAGGCGGGCGCCCGCGCGGGGCGGCTGGCGATGGGCAAGGAGACCCCGCCGCCGGGCGGGGTCGCGACGATCGCGGCCGAGCTGATGGTACGGGGGTCGACGGCGCCGCCCCGGGCGTGAGTGCCCGCGGCGGCCCGGCCGCCGCGTTCCCGGGCTGCCGCCGCGTTCCCGGGCGTGAGGCCCCGCGGCACCCCGGTCGCCGCGTGCCCGGACAGGCCCGCCGTCACGCCCCCGTACGGCCTTGCCTCACGCGCCCGGACTGCCGGGGGCGCGGGCTTCGGCCTCCCGGGCGGGGGTAGGCGTATGCCGCGCCCCGGGCCGATGATGTGGGCGTCGCCGCTCGCGCCGCCCGGGGCGGTGGCACGTACCGATGTGGAAGGAACACGCACGTGAAGCTCGCTTTCTCGACCCTCGGAGTGCCGGGGATGCCGATAGCCGAGGTCGTCCGGCTGGCCAACGAGCACGGGTACCGGGGGGTGGAGCTGCGCACCCACCCGGAGGAGCCGGTGCACCCGGGGCTCTCGCTGCTCGAACGCGCCGATGTGGTCGAGCAGTTCACGGCGGGCGGGGTCGAGATCCTGACCCTGGCCGGCTATGTACGGGTGGCGGCGGAGGGGGACGACGAGCCCGTTCTGGCCGAACTGGCCGAACTGCTGAAGCTCGCCCGCGACCTGGGCGCGAAGAACGTCCGCGTCTTCCCGGGCGGCGGCGACCAGGACCCCGACGTCGCCGACGCGACCGCCGCCCGCAGGCTCGGCGCCGCGGCCCCGGCCGCCGCGGACATGGGCGTGCGCATCCTGCTGGAGACCCATGACTCGCACCGGGCGGGCGCCGCCGTGGCCCGGGTCGCCGGCACGGTCGGGCACCCGCAGGTCGGTGCGCTCTGGGACATCATGCACACCTGGTTGGCGGGCGAGGAGCCGGCCGCGAGCCATGCGGTGCTGGCCCCGCACCTGGGCTACGTACAGGTGAAGGACATCGCCTCGGCCGAGGACATCGCACCGATCGGCCTGGGGGACGGGGTGCTGCCGCTGGGCGCCTGCCTGGACACGCTGGACCCGGACAGCTGGGTGTGCTGGGAGTACGAGAAGCGCTGGCACCCCGAGGCGCCGGAGCTGGCCGGGCTGCTGGGCGCGGGACGCGAGCACCTGCTGAGGCTCGGCGCCCCGAAGCAGAAGCGGTAGCCGGTAGCGCGGCGGTGGCGGGGCGGCGGGCGCTGCGTACGGGGCGGCGGGCCCGGGGGCGTATGTGCGGCGGGCCCGGGGGCGTATGTGCGGCGGGCCCGGCGCTCAGCCGCCCTTCGCCGTCCGCACGGGAGCGGCTCCCTCGGGGGCGGGCGGCGACTGCTCGGAACCCTCCACCGGAACAGTGCCCTCCACCAAAGTGGCCCGGGGGCCGCGCGGTCGCGATGACGAGGTGAGCGCCACCCCGCCGACCAGCAGGACCGCCGCGCACCAGCGCAGCGGGCCGGCCGACTCGCCGAGCAGCAGCGCGGCCGAGGTCATCCCGAAGACCGGCACGAGCAGGGTGAACGGGGCCACCGAAGAGGCCGGGTGCCTGCTGAGCAGGAAGCTCCAGGCGCCGAAGCCGAACACCGTGGTGATCCAGGCGACGTAGAGGATGATCCCGGCACCGCCCCAGTCGAGCGCGGCCAGCGCCTCCGCGTCGCGGTCCCATCCCTCGAAGAGCAGGGACAGGCCGAGGAGCGGGAGCACGGGGACGGTCGAGACCCACACCATGAAGTTGAGGGAGTCGGGCGGGGAGGCCTTACGGGTCAGCACGTTCGACACACCCCAGCAGGCGGCTGCCGCGATCACGAGCACGAAGGCGAGCACCGGCCCGCCCGCGCCCTCGTCGACCGCCGCCACCCCGATGCCCGCGAGGGCGACACCCATGCCCCACACCTTTGTCCTTCCCGGCCGTTCACCGAGGGCGAGCGCCGCGAACAGGGCCGTGAACACCGCCTGGACCTGGAGGACGAGGGAGGAGAGCCCGGCGGGCATCCCCCGGTCCATGCCGATGAAGAGCAGGCCGAACTTGCCCACGCCGAGTACGAGCCCGACCCCCACGATCCACTTCCAGGCGACCTTGGGCCGGCCGACGAGGAAGACCGCCGGAAGTGCCGCCACCAGGAAGCGCAGCGCGGAGAAGAGCAGCGGCGGAAAGTGGTCGAGGCCGATCTCGATGACGACGAAGTTCACCCCCCAGACTGCGGCGACGAGCGAGGCCAGGGCGATGTGGAGGGGACGCATGGACCGAGCATCGGCCGCGAGCACCCTTTAGCACCAGCACGGATTTCTTCATGGTGGAATTGAGCATCGCTAATGATTCCCGGACACCCTTCCCTGTGAGGCCACGGTGCTCGACCTGTCCCGGCTGCGCGCGCTGCACGCCGTCTCCGTCCACGGTTCTGTCGCGGGAGCCGCCGCCGCACTCGGCTACACCCCCTCGGCGGTCTCGCAGCAGATCACCAAGCTGGAGCGGGAGACCCGGACCACCCTGCTCGAACGGCGCGGGCGCGGCGTCTCGCTCACCGAGGAGGCCCTTCATCTGGTCACGGCCGCCCAGCAGTTGCTCGCGATCATGGAGCGGACCGAGACCACCCTGGAGGAGCGCAGGGGGCTGCCGACGGGGCGGCTGTCCATCGGCGCGTTCGCCTCGGCGGCGCGGGGGCTGCTGCCGGGCGTGCTGGCGGAGCTGGACCGGGACCACGCGGCGCTGGAGGCCCGGATGACCGAGGTCGACCCGCATCTGTCGGTCGACCTGGTGGCCAACGGCGTCCTCGATCTGGCGGTCGCCCACGACTGGGACATCGCCCCGCTGCCCGCCCCGGAGGGGGTGGCCCAGGCCGTCATCGGGGACGACCGGTGCGATCTCCTGGTGCCCGAGGGACACGCCCTCGCCGGGCGGGAGGCGGTGCGGCGGGAGGAGTTGGCGAAGGAGCGGTGGGTGTGCCAGCCGCCGGGCACGGTGTGCCACGACTGGCTCGTACGGACGCTGCGGGCGGCGGGCTGCGAGCCGGACATCCGGCACCGGGCCGAGGAGAACCACACCCAGCTCGCCCTGGTCGCCGCCGGTCTCGGGGTCGCGATGATTCCCCGGCTGGGACGGGGGCCGCTGCCCGCCGGGGTGGTGGCCGTGCGACTGGACCCCGTACCGGTCCGGAGGCTGTACGCGCTGTGGCGTACGGAGGCGGCCCGGCGGCCGGCGATCACGGCCGCGGTCTCGGCGCTCCAGGCGCACGGGATGGCGGCGGGGCTGACCCGGCCCCCCGCGTGTGCCCCCGCGTGACGGTTTGACCCCCAATCGTCGCCCCCCGCGGAAGATCGCCGGGCGGGCCCCCTTGACCGGTAGTTACTTTCCATATATCCGTACCTTCTTGGAAGTTTCTTTCAGTCCCAGGAAGGAGCCCACGTGCACCACCGCACCTCCCGACGCACCCTTCTCACCGCTACCGCGGCCACCGCCGCCGCGGCTGCCACCGGCGCCGTCACCGTCGCCGTACCCGCCGCCGCGCAGCCCGCGAGTGCCTCCACCGACCGCCGGCTCAAGCGGCTCATCAGCCGGATGAGTCTGGAGGAGAAGGTCGGCCAGCTCTTCGTGATGCGGGTGTACGGGCACTCCGCCACCGAGCCCGATCAGGCGGACATCGACGCGAACCTCAAGGAGATCGGGGTACGGACCGCCGCCGAACTGATCGCCAAGTACCACGTCGGCGGCATCATCTACTTCGTCTGGGCCCACAACACCCGCGACCCGCACCAGATCGCCGAACTCTCCAACGGCATCCAGCGCGCCGGACTCGCCGGGCCCAACTCCGTACCGCTCCTGGTCTCCACCGACCAGGAGCACGGCATCGTCTGCCGTGTCGGCGAGCCCGCCACGCTACTGCCGGGCGCGATGGCGCTCGGCGCGGGCGGCTCGCACTCAGACACCCGCCGGGCGGCCCGGATCGCGGGCGACGAGCTGGCCGCGCTGGGCATCGTGCAGAACTACGCGCCGAACGCCGATGTGAACGTCAACCCGGCCAACCCGGTGATCGGCGTCCGCTCCTTCGGCTCCGACCCGCAGTCGGTGGCCGGGATGGCCGTGGCGCAGGTGAAGGGCTACCAGGGCGCCGGGATCGCCGCCACCGCCAAGCACTTCCCCGGCCACGGCGACACCAGCACCGACAGCCACAGCGGTCTGCCGGTCATCCAGCACACCCGCGAACAGTGGGCCGAACTGGACGCCCCGCCCTTCCGGGCAGCGATCGCCGCGGGCATCGACTCGATCATGACCGCGCACATCGTGGTCCCCGCGCTCGACCCGGCGGAGGACCCCGCGACGCTGTCCCGGCCCATCCTCACCGGCGTACTGCGCGAGGAACTGGGCTACGACGGGGTCGTGGTCACCGACGCGCTCGACATGAAGGGCGTACGGGAGAAGTACGGCGACGACCGCGTCCCGGTCCTCGCACTCCTGGCGGGCGTCGACCAGCTGCTGAACCCGCCGAACCTCGACGTGGCCTGGAACGCCGTTCTGGCGGCCGTCAGGAGCGGGGAGATCAGCGAGGCCCGGATCGAGGAATCGATCCTGCGCATCCTGCGGCTGAAGACGAAACTGGGCCTGTTCCGCGACCCGTTCGTCAGCCGCCGGGGTGTCGACCGCACGGTCGGCACCCGGGCGCACCTGGCCGCCGCCGACGGGATCGCCGAGCGCACGACCACGCTGCTCACCAACCCGGGCTCGCTGCTGCCGCTCTCGCGCCGCTCCCACCGCAAGCTCCTGGTGGTCGGCGCCGACCCGGCCTCGCCCTCCGGTACGACCGGCCCGCCGACCACCACACTCGCCGGGGCCTTCGGCGAGCTGGGGTACGCGGCGACCGCCCTGTCCACCGGCACGGCCCCCGACGCGGCGAGGATCGCCGAGGCGGTGGCCGCCGCACGGGGTAAGGACGCGGTGATCGTGGGGACGTACAACGTCTCGGCGACCAGCAGTCAACTCGCCCTGGTCAAGGCCCTCGTGGCGACCGGCGTGCCGGTGGTCACCGTCGCGGTCCGCAACCCGTACGACATCGCCCACCTGGGTGGCACGGGTATCGCCGCGAGTCTGGCCGCGTACTCCTGGACGGACGTCGAACTGCGGGCGGCGGCCCGGGTGATCGCGGGCCGCGCCGAACCGGAGGGCAGGCTCCCGGTCCCGGTGCAGCGTGCCGACGACCCGTCGAAGGTGCTGTACCCGGTCGGATACGGGCTGTCGTACTAGAGGCTGCCCGGATTCCCGCACGGACGGGGCGCCGGCCGCCTCCGCGCGACCCGTGCGCGACCGCCGCACCACCACGTACCCCCGCACACCACCGAACACCGCCCCGGCCGGGGTGCGGTGCCCCGGGCACCCGGCGTGTTTCCGCTCCGGCGGACCACGCCGGGTGTACGTCTTGACGACGGACGTATCGGGGGTATTCACATGCCAGTTGTACGAGCGTGGCCGGCGGTGCGGATGGTACGTGCGCTGCTGCTGGTGCCGGTGGCCGCCGCCGCGTTCTCGCTGACCGCCTGCCGCCAGCCCGGCGGCTCCGTCGGCGTCTCCGCGCCGTCCGGGCGCGCCGCCGCGCCGACGGCGTACGGGGTGGTGTTCCTCGGGCCCGCCGACTGCAGTTCGCGCGGGGCCGAGGTGCGAGAGGTGTCCTGCCGCAGCGAGAAGGCCCTGGCGCGGGTGCTGGCACGGCACCTCGGCGCGTCGAGGACGGGCCCGCCCTGCCCGCCCACGACCGACTTCGTCCTGCACATCTCGGAGAGCGGGGACGGCGCACAGAGCCGCCTCACCAAGGGCTACGCCTGCATGCGCAATCTGGAGCCCCCGCATCCGGGCGACCCGGGGCAGGGCGGCGGACCGCTGACGGTCGTCGGGGACTGCGTCCGCCACTCCCCCGGGGACAAGCGCAAGGGCGGGGGCGCGGACACGGGCAGGCACAAGGGCCCCGTGAAGGAGACCGCCTGTGACGGTTCGGGCGGCCGGGCACCGCAGTTCACGGTCACATCGGCCGAGGAGCGGCGCGAGCGGTGCCCGGACACCACCGATCTCTTCGTCGCCCTGAGCGGCGAGCGGGCCGTGGGCTGCGCCCGCCGGCTCTGAGCCGTGGGCCGTACCCGCCGGAGCCGTGGGCCGTACCCGTCCGAGCCGTGGGCCGTACCCGTCGGCTCCGAGGTGCGGAACCGGCGGGCGCGGCCCACCGCTCGGGTGATCGGCGGGTGTTACGGGCGGAGGGTTCCCTCGCCGCGCTCGACCTCACCGTTGCGCTGGTCCAGCTTCGCGTCGAACTTCGCGAGCGGCTTCGCCTTCGCCGGGTCCGCCTCGACGGCCGCCGGGGCGACCCCCGCCCAGCGCAGGATGGCGGCCGTGGCCTTCGCCTTCTCGTCGGCGACGAGACCGGAGACCTTGGAGCCGTGGTTGCCGCCCGGCACCGTGTAGACGTAGCTGTCACGGGCGCCGTGGCCGAGGCGGAAGGGCTCCGCACCCCACGGGTCGTTCTGCCCGTAGACGTACATCATCCGCTTGGCGTTGTGCTTCACCCAGTTGTCCACGTCCCGCATCACCGACGGCTGGAACTTCATCGGGATCGAGCGCGGTACGAAGTTGCGGGGCGGCTGGTAGCCGTAGCGGCTCAGGTTGCCGAGCCACGGCTGCTTGATGTCGGGCGAGCCGAGCTGGGTGCCCGCCTGGTAGTAGTACGGCGTGTACGTCTCCAGGCCGTCGTCCGCGTAGGCGGAGAAGCCGGAGATGCCGTCGATCGAGTCCCAGATCGCCTGGTCGGTGGCGTTCTTGGCGTCGGCCGGGATGTCCGCGCAGTCGGCGACCATGCTGTACTGCCAGAACGCCCAGACGTAGTCCATGACGACGGCCTCGTAGGCGCGGTCGAGCGAACCGACGGTGTTGAAGGTGAGGCCGTTCGCGTCGGCGTACTCCTTGTACTTCTTCTCCAGCGGCACCCGGCGGATCAGCGCCTCGCGCTGCACCGCGCCCAGCTTGTCGCGGCACTCCTTGGTGCCGACGTTCGCCAGGAACCGGTCGTACGCCGAGTCCTCCTTGTTCACCACGTCGTTCGGCGCGACGTATGCGACGACGCCGTCCATGTCCTTCGGGTAGAAACGCTCGAAGTACGTGGCGGTCATGCCGCCCTTGGAGCCACCGGTGGTCAGCCAGTTCTTGCTGTAGAGCTTCTTCAGGGCCTTGAACACGCGGTGCTGGTCGCTGGCGGCCTGCCAGATGTCGAGCTTGGACCAGTCGGCGGGCGCCGGGCGCGACGGGGTGAAGAAGCGGTACTCCAGGGAGACCTGGTTGCCGTCGATGATCTGCGTCGGCTCGCTGCGGCTCGGGTTCGTCGAGACGTTGTAGCCGCTGGTGAAGAAGACCGTCGGGCGGGACGTGTCCTTGTGCAGCAGGGTGATGCGCTGCTGGAACGTGCCCTTGGACGGGTGCCGGTGGTCGACCGGCTGGGTGTAGTTGAGGACGAAGAAGCGGTAACCGGGGTACGGCTTCTCCTGGATCAGACTCATTCCCGGGATGGCCAGGATGCGGTCCTTGATGTCCTCGGTGCTGGACTCACTGCTTCCGGCAGCACCGCTGCCCTGGTTCGCGGACGGTTCCGCGGCGGTGGCCGCACCGGCCGAGGCCCCCGTCGCACTCACTGTGCCTATGAGCACCGCGAGCGACAGAAACCCTCTGAGCGCCTTGCGCATGCACCCTCCCGTAGTTTCACGACATTCGCCGTGAACCTAGCCGGGGCAACACGCGCCACGCCAGACCCGATTGACCACATACTTCACGAGGCCCCCCGGAACGTCAGCAGAGGATCCATCCGGTGGAGGCCGACGCTCCCCCGATGGAGCCGGACGCCCGCACGCAGCGGTTGAGCGCATGGACCGTCACCGGACCGGCCAGCTTGGTGTATTTGCCGCTGTCCGACACCGCCCGGCCGCCGCGCGGCTGGAGCGAGACGCTCATCGCCCGCCGCTTGCCCGGTTTGTTGGCGACGGTCACGGCACAGGCGTAGGCGCGGCTCTTGTAGACGCGCAGCTCCCCGGTGGCGAAGGCCACCGTCTTCGCCGGGCGTCCGGTGCAGGACGTCGCGGCGTGGGCGGCGGGGGCCGTCGGCATACCGAGCACCAGGCCCACCGCGGCGATCAGCGGCAGGACGAGCAGACGCCCCAGCAGCGGACGTACGGACACCGGCATGGTCACCGGCACCGGCATCGGCCCGTTCGCCCGTCGTGACGGCTTCAGCGTGTTCAGCGGTCTCACCACCCCATCGAACATGTGCGTCCACACCCGACAGGTGCACGTACTTGCCTACGACGCCGGAGGCGGCCCGAAGGTTGCGTCCGGACGGCACGGGTGCGGCCGTCCGGAGCCCCGGCGCCGCCACGGACACCGGGGCGGACCCGGCCCTCAGACCCCCGCCGGCTCGTCCTCGCCGATGAAGGTGCGCCAGAGCCGGGCGTACCGCCCGTCCCGGGCCAGCAGCTCGTCGTGCGTGCCGTCCTCGACGACCCGGCCGTGGTCCATCACCACGACCCGGTCGGCGCGGGCGGCCGTGGTCAGCCGGTGGGCCACCACCAGCGTGGTGCGGCGGCCGGTGAGCCGGTCGGTGGCCTGGTTGACCAGGGCCTCGGTGGCGAGGTCCAGGGCCGCGGTGGCCTCGTCGAGCAGCAGGACGTCCGGGTCGACCAGCTCGGCGCGGGCGAGCGCGATGAGCTGGCGCTGGCCGGCCGAGAGGTTGCGGCCCCGCTCGGCGACCTCGTGCAGATAGCCGCCGTCCAGGGTGGCGATCATGTCGTGCGCGCCGACCGCCCTGGCCGCCGCCTCCACCTGCGCGTCGGTGGCGTCGGGCAGACCGTAGGCGATGGCGTCGCGGACCGTACCGGCGAAGAGGTAGGCCTCCTGCGGTACGACACCGAGGCGGTGCCGGTAGGCGGTCATGTCGAGCTTGCGCAGATCGGTGCCGTCGGCGGTGACCCGGCCGCCCGTGGGGTCGTAGAACCGGGCGACGAGCTTGACGAGGGTGGACTTGCCCGCCCCCGTCTCCCCGACGAAGGCCACCGTCTGGCCCGCCGGTATGTGCAGGTCGATGCCGGTCAGGGCCTCTTCCTCGCCGCCGTACGCGAAGGACACGTCCTCGAACGCGATCTCGCCGCGCAGCGACAGCACGTCCATCGGCTCGTCGGGGTCGGCGGTCGAGGTGGGCTCCTGGAGCAGTTCCTGGATGCGGCCGAGGGAGACGGTGGCCTGCTGGTAGCCGTCGAAGACCTGGGAGAGCTGCTGCACGGGGGCGAAGAACAGGTCGATGTAGAGCAGGTACGCGACCAGGGCACCGGTGGTCAGGGTGCCGTTGTCGACCCGGCCCGCGCCGACGATCAGCACGGCGGCAGCGGCGACCGAGGACAGCAGCTGGACGAACGGGAAGTAGACGGAGATCAGCCACTGGCCGCGCACCCGGGCCTCGCGGTAGTGGTCGCTGCGGTCGGCGTAGCGCCGCGCACCGTCCTTCTCGCGGCCGAACGCCTGCACGATCCGCAGCCCGGAGACGGACTCCTGGAGGTCGCCGTTGACCGCGCTGATGCGCTCACGGGCCAGCTCGTACGCCTGGACGCTCTTGCGGCGGAAGAAGAACGTCCCGATGATCAGCACCGGCAGCGTCGCGAAGACGACCAGGGCCAGCTGGATGTCGAGGACGAGCAGGGCGACCATGATGCCGAAGAAGGTGACCACCGAGACGAACGCGGTGACCAGACCGGTCTGGAGGAAGGTGGACAGCGCGTCCACGTCCGTCGTCATCCGGGTCATGATCTTGCCGGTCAGTTCGCGCTCGTAGTAGTCGAGGCCGAGCCGCTGGAGCTGCGCGAAGATCTTCAGGCGCAGGGAGTAGAGCACCCGCTCGCCGGTGCGGCCCGTCATCCGGGTCTCGCCGACCTGGGCCGCCCACTGGACGACCACGACGAGCAGGGCGATCGCGGAGGCCGCCCACACCGCGCCGAGCGCGAGCCGGTTGACGCCCTCGTCGATGCCGTGCCGGATCAGTACGGGCAGCAGCAGCCCCATGCCCGCGTCGACGGCGACGAGCGCCAGGCTGACCAGCAGCGGCAGGCCGAAGCCGCGCAGCAGGCGGCGCAGCCCGTAGGACCGCTCCGGCTGCACGGCGCGCGCCTCGTCGATGTCGGGGGTGTCCGTCGCGGGCGGCAGCGCGTCGACCTGGGCGAGGAGTTCGGGAGTGGCGGGCATTCCGGCCGTCCCGGCGGCGGGGGTCTCCTCCTTGCGTATCCAGAGGTCGGGCGTGATGCCCCGCTCGGCGTCGAATTCCGCGTCCAGCTCCTCCAGGAGCGCGCGGTCGTCCTCGGGCGCCGTGCCGGGGTCCACGGGCAGATGGCCGGGTGAGGTGCCGCCCAGCTCGTCCGGGTCGGTGAGCAGCCGCCGGTAGAGGGCGGAGCGCTGTTCCAGCTCCTCGTGCGTGCCGATGTCGGCGAGCCGTCCGCCGTCGAGGACGCCGATGCGGTCGGCGAGGCCGAGGGTGGAGCGGCGGTGGGCGATCAGCAGGGTGGTGCGGCCCTCCATCACCTGCTTGAGCGCCTCGTGGATCTCGTGCTCGACCCGGGCGTCGACGGCGGAGGTCGCGTCGTCGAGGAGCAGCAGCCGGGGGTCGGTGAGGATGGCGCGGGCGAGCGCGACGCGCTGGCGCTGGCCGCCGGAGAGGGTGAGCCCGTGCTCGCCGACCTTGGTGTCGTAGCCGAGGGGCAGCTGCGCGATGAACCGGTCGGCCTGGGCGGCGCGGGCGGCCTGCTCGATCTGCTCCTGGGTGGCGTCGGGGTAGCCGTAGGCGATGTTGGCGCGGATGGTGTCGGAGAACAGGAAGCTGTCCTCCGGCACGAGGCCCATGGCGGCCCGGAGCGAGGCCTGGGTCAGCTCGCGGACGTCGTGGCCGCCGACCAGGACGGCGCCGTGCGTCACGTCGTAGAAGCGGGGCAGCAGCAGGGAGACGGTGGACTTGCCGCTGCCGGAGGCACCGACGAGGGCGACGGTCTCGCCGGGCTCGATGGTGAGCGAGAAGCCGTCGAGGACGGGGTTCTCCTCGTCGTAGCCGAAGCTCACGTCGTCGAACTCGACGCCGGCCGGGGCGTCGGCCGGCAGCTCCTTCGTGCCGTCCCGCATCGTCGGCTCGGTGTCGATCAGCTCCAGGACACGCTCCACGCCGGCCCGCGCCTGCTGGCCGACGGTGAGGACCATGGCGAGCATCCGGACCGGGCCGATGAGCTGGGCGAGGTAGGTGGAGAAGGCGACGAACGTACCGAGGGTGATCTCGCCCTTCGTCGCCAGCCAGCCGCCGAGGGCCAGCATCGCGACCTGGCCGAGCGCGGGCACGGCCTGGAGGGCGGGGGTGTAGCGCGAATTCAGCCGGATGGTCCGCAGCCGGCCGGCGAAGAGCCTGCGCCCGACCTCGCGGAGTTTTCCGGTCTCCTGGTCCTCCTGCCCGAACCCCTTGACGACCCGGACTCCGGAGACGGCGCCGTCGACGACTCCGGCGACGGCGGCGGCCTGGCTCTGGGCGTACCAGGTGGCGGGGAAGAGGCGGTTCCGGGAGCGCTGGGCGATGAACCAGAGGGCGGGGGCGACGGCGAGGGCGACGAGGGTCAGCAGCGGCGACAGCCACGCCATGATCACCAGGGAGATGAGGAAGAGCAGGATGTTCCCGATGGTCATCGGGAGCATGAAGAGCAGGCCCTGGATCAGTTGCAGATCGCTGGTGGCGCGCCCGACGACCTGGCCGGTGGACAGTTCGTCCTGGCGTTTCCCGTCGAGGCGGGTGATCGTCGCGTACATCTCCGTACGCAGGTCGTGCTGGACGTCGAGGGCGAGGCGTCCGCCGTAGTAGCGACGGATGTAGGTGGCGATGTAGACGAGCACCGCCGCGCCTATGAGGAGCCCGGTCCAGACGGCGAGGGAGCGGGTGTGGTCCGTGACGACGTCGTCGATGATCACCTTGGTGATCAGCGGGACGAGCGCCATCACGGCCATTCCGGCGAGCGAGGAGCCGAGCGCCAGCACGACGTTGCGCCGGTACCGCCATGCGTACCCGGTCAGCCGCCGGCCCCACCCCTGTTGCTCTGCGCCCGTCACCCGTGCCTCCCGTTCGACCCCGTGCTCCACCTGCTCTACCGCAAGGCACCAACGCCGCGAGCAGTGGATTTCATCCCGCCGCAACAAAAGGGGGACCAGCGACCGAGGCCGAACGTGTCAGGTCGTAGGACCTTCGGCTCCGGGTGCGAGGGCTCCGGGTGCTACCGCTTCGCCGTGAGCATCGGCACGCCCGGTGTGCCGGGGACGGCCGGGACGGCTTCCTGCGGGGCGACGGGCAGGGTCGAGGGCTGCCAGGACCTGGTGGTCGGGTTCAGATCGCGGTGGACGACGCGGGCGACGGCCTGGATGGTGTTGATGCCGTCGTTCATCGTCTTGTTGTCGTGGGTGAGCACGGTGAGGGCGTAGTCGTGCCCCTTCCCGGTGAAGGCGCCGATGCTGTGCACCCGCCAGCCGTGCGTGGCGCGCGGCAGCCAGCCGTTCTTGACCTGGACGTTCGCCCCGGACGGGGCCCCGGCGGGGGTGCCCCAGCGCTGCGCGGCGACGACCTTGCGCATCAGGCCGAGCTCATAGGCGCGGGAGGCGTCGGTGAGGACCTCGTTCTTGGCGGTCAGCAGCGTCAGCAGCCGCAGCTCGTCCTGCGCGGTGATCCGGGTCAGGCCCCAGTAGGTGCCGGAGCCGGGCACGGTACGGGTCATCCCGGCCGCCTTCAGGAACGCCTTGACCTTCCCGGCTCCGAGCTGCTTCCACAGGGCGCTGGTCGCGGCGTTGTCCGACTTGGTGATCATGGCGGTGGCGAGGTTCTTCTCGCGCTCGGTCAGCGAGCGGTTCTTCTTCTGGCTGTCCCGGAGCAGCGCCGCCAGGACGGTCGCCTTCACGACGCTCGCGGAGTCGTACGCCTGCGTGCCGCGCAGGGTGCAGGTCGTGTTCGTCGTCCGGTCGTGGAGCGCCACGGCCGCCGTCGACCGGCGCCCCTTGAGCGCGGCGGTGATGTCCCTGGTCAGCTTGACGGCCACCCGTGTCCTGTCGGAGGTGCAGCTCACCTTGGGCGCGGCGGCCACGGCGGGCGTGGCGGCGGCCAGCGGCACGAGTACGGCGGTGGCGAGCGTGGCGGAGAGTATGCCCCGGGACATCCGGCTGCGATGCATGGTCATGAGAGTTCCCGTCCCTGCGTGATACGTACGGATGCGCCCCCCGGCACACCCAGAACAGACGACTGCCGACCGGCCGAATAGTTGTACGTGGCACCGTGCGGTGTTCCGGAACGGGGCGGGCCGGGTAGTGGAGGACGGCCGGAATCGCACGGGCCCGGCACGGAACGGACAGATCCCAGGGCGGAGAGACCATGACCACCGATCAGCTCACCGAGGCGCACCGCTGCGGCAGGCTGTACGCCGCGCTCGCCGAGTTGCAGAAGCTCAGCTCGGGCCCGCATCACTCGCTGGGGAGCCCCGGCCCGGCCCGGCAGATCGCCACGGAGCCCCGGAAGCATCTGACCGAGCACCTGGAGAAGGCCGGCAAGTATCTGCTCGACGCGAGGAACCGGGGGAACGGTACAGCGGCGGCGGCCGTCTTCCGGATGCTCCCCGACCTGCTTCCGGAGTCGAAGGAGCTGCCGGGCGACCTGCGGACGGACGAGAAGCGGGAACGGTTCGGGGAGGGACGCGACCAGCAGGCGGCCGAGATCGAGAAGGCGCTCAAGGCCCTGTGACGGGCGCTGCCGCCCCGCTGCCCGGGGTCTCCGCCGCCCCGGGGCCCCCGGGGCGGCGGTCCCGCCCGGCTACCGGTGCGTCGGCTCGAACATCCGCAGCAGGGCCGGAAGCACCACGACCGACGGGCCCGGGTCGGCCAGGGCCTTCGCCAGGTCGGCGGTCAGTGACTCCGGCGTCGTACGGACGGCGGGGACGCCGAACGACTCGGCCAGGGCGACGAAGTCCGGGCGGGCCAGTTCCGTCGCGTGAGCCTCGCCGAAGGCTCCCGTCATGTACTCGCGCAGGATGCCGTAGCCGCCGTCGTCGACGATCAGCCAGGTGACGGGCAGGCCGTACTGGCGGGCGGTGGCCAGTTCGGCGAGGGAGTACATCGCGCCCCCGTCGCCGGAGACCGCGAGCACCGGCCGCGTGGGGTCGGCCGCCGCCGCGCCGATGGCCGCCGGGAAGGCGTAGCCGAGACCGCCCGCGCCCTGGGCCGAGTGCATGGTGTTGGGGTGGCGGGCGTCGAACGCGGACCAGGCCCAGTAGGCCAGGATCGTCATGTCCCAGAAACTGGGGGCCGTGTCGGGCAGTGCCTCGCGCACGGAGGCGAGGACCCGCTGCTCCAGGGCGAGGTCCTGGGCGTCGATCCGGGCCCGTACCTTCCCCAGCACCGTACGCACCCGCCCGGCCGCGTCCTCGTCCGGGCGCTCCGCCACCGCTTCGAGGAGATCGGCGAGCGCCTCGCGGGCGTCGGAGTGGATGCCGAGAGCGGGGTGGTTGGACTCCAGTTTCCCGGCGTCGGCCTCGATCTGGATGACCCGGCCGCGCGGGCTGAACGTGTGGTAGTTCGAGGACAGTTCGCCGAGGCCGGAGCCGACGACGAGCAGGACGTCGGCGGACTCCAGGAAGTCCGTCGTGTGCCGGTCCTCCAGCCAGGAGCGCAGCGAGAGCGGGTGTTCCCACGGGAAGGCGCCCTTGCCGCCGAACGTGGTGACGACCGGGGCGTTGATCCGCTCGGCGAGAGCGCGCAGCTTGCCGCTCGCGTCGGAGCGCACGACTCCGCCGCCCGCGATGATCGCCGGACGTTCGGCGTGCGACAGGAGATGGGCGGCGGCCACGGTCAGTTCGGGGCGCGGGTAGACCTCGCGCGGGGTGGCGTCCATCGCGCTGACGACCGGCAGCACGGTCCCGGCCAGCAGCACGTCCTGCGGGATCTCCACCCAGACCGGGCCGTGCGGGGCGGTCAGCGCGGACTCCCAGGCGGCGGCGATCGCGGACGGGATCTGCGAGGCCGAACGGACGGTGTGCACGGACTTCACGATGTCGCGGAACGACGCCTGCTGATCGCGGAGTTCGTGCAGATAGCCGTGCCGGCCGCCGCCCAGCCCGGCGGTCGGGATCTGGCTGGAGACCGCGAGCACCGGGGCGGAGGCGGCGGCCGCCTCCTGGAGGGCGGCGAGCGAGGTGAGCGCGCCGGGTCCGGTGGAGAGCAGCAGGGGCGCCACTTCCCCGGTGATCCGGCCGTAGGCGTCGGCGGCGAAGCCCGCGTTGTTCTCGACGCGCAGTCCGACGTACGCGAGGGAGGAGCGGCGCAGCGCGTCGAACATGCCGAGCGCGTGCTGGCCGGGCAGCCCGAAGACGGTGGTCGCGCCGAGCCCCTGGAGGGATTCGACGACGAGATCGCCGCCGGTGCGTCCCGGCGGGGGGCTGAGGGCGGCCTCGGCCTGGGCGGGGGTGAGCCGCGGCCGGTCGTCGTGGTCGTGGCTCACTCGGCCTGCTTCCCCTTCGACGCCGCGATCTGCCGGGACATGATCGTCGTCAGTTCGTAGGCGGTGTGGGAGGCGGCGACGGAGGTGATCTCGGCGTGGTCGTACGCGGGCGCGACCTCGACCAGGTCGGCGGAGACCAGGTGGCAGGAGGCGAGCCCGCGCAGGATCTCCAGCAGTTCGCGGGAGGTGAGGCCGCCGGCCTCGGGGGTGCCGGTGCCGGGGGCGTGCGCCGGGTCCAGGACGTCGATGTCGATGGAGATGTAGAGCGGCCGGTCCCCGATGCGCTGGCGCAGCTGGTCGGCGATCTCGTCGACGCCGCGCCGCATGACATCGGCCGAGGTGACGATGCCGAAGCCCATCTTCTCGTCGTCGGTGAGGTCCTGCTTGCCGTACAGCGGGCCGCGGGTGCCGACGTGGGAGAGCGCCGAGGTGTCGAGGATGCCTTCCTCGACGGCCCGCCGGAACGGGGTGCCGTGGGTGTACTCGGCGCCGAAGTAGGTGTCCCAGGTGTCCAGGTGGGCGTCGAAGTGGAGCAGCGCCACCGGGCCGTGCTTCTTCGCGACGGACCGCAGCAGGGGCAGCGCGATGGTGTGGTCGCCGCCGAGCGTCATCAGCCGGGCGCCGGTGCCGAGCAGATCGTCGGCGGCGGCCTCGACCGTCTCGACGGCCTCGTTGATGTTGAACGGGTTGGCCGCGATGTCACCGGCGTCGGCGACCTGGGCGAGGGCGAACGGCGAGGCGTCCTGGGCCGGGTTGTACGGGCGCAGGAGCCGGGACGCCTCACGGATCGCGTTGCCGCCGAAGCGGGCGCCGGGCCGGTAGGAGACCCCGCTGTCGAAGGGCACGCCGACGACGGCGACATCGGCGGCGCCGACCTCGTCGAGGCGGGGCAGCCGGGCGAACGTCGCGGGTCCGGCGTACCGCGGGACGCGGGAGGAGTCGACGGGGCCGCGCGGCGCTGCGTTGCTGCTCATGGGTCGGGGTGCCTTTCCTTCGGGCGATACGCGCTTTGTGGGCGTTCGTACGCTATTCAGTGTGCGGGGTGGTTCCGGGTGCGGGGGCCGGGTGTGCGGGACAGGGCACGGGGCCGGGGTACGCGGCGCCTTCCCGCACAACGGGTCCGGGTTCGGGTGTGATGAAGACGGTAGGTGGCCGGGCAGCGGTGCTGAAGTGTACGTTTCATCCATTCTTGACACGCTGACTGGATGGACCGTCCATGCCGGACCTGCCCGCCGGGCCGCCCACCCCGCCGATCCCCCTGGCCTCGCTCCTGGCGAGGGAGGAGCTCGGGCTGCGCCGGATCGCGGGGCCGGTCCACGCGGACCTGCTGTGGGTGCACACCTCGGAGATGGCCGACCCGTACCCGTATCTGCTCGGCGGTGAGCTGCTGCTGAGTGCCGGGGTGCTGCTCACGGACCCGGACCGCTATGTCGCACGGCTGGTGGAGGCGGGGGCGGCGGCGCTGGGCTTCGGGGTGCGGCCGGTGCACGAGACGGTGCCGCGGGCGCTGGTCGAGGCGTGCGAGCGGCACGGTCTGCCGCTGATCGAGGTGCCGCCCGGGACGCCGTTCGCCGCGATCGCGCGGGCGGTGTGGCGGCTGATGTCCGAGGCGCGCCACCGCGAGCTGCGCCGGGTGACGCGCGCGCAGCAGGCCCTGGCGACGGCGGCGGCCCGCCCCGACCCGGTGCCCGCGGTGCTGCGGCAGCTCGCCGCGCAGCTGGGCGGCCGGGCGGCGCTGCTGACGGCGGACGGCGAGGAACTGCACGCGGCGGGCAGCCGTCCGGCACCGGAGGTACGGGAGGCGCTGAGGCGGCTGGCGAAGGTGGTGACCCCGGGCGAACCGCCCTCCCCCGCACCCCCGGCTTCCGCACCCCCGGGTCCGGCGTCACCGGCCCCCGCACCGCCGGCCCGCACAGCTCCGGCTCCCGCGGCTCCGGCTCCCGCGTCGGCGACGGACACGTTCGGCGAGGCGCAGTTGTCCGCGTACGCGCTCGGAGGCGGCCAGGGCCTGGTGCTGGCCCTGGCGACCCCGCGGCGCGGGACGGGTGACCACACGGTGGCCGGGATCGCGGTCGTCCTGCTCTCCCTGCTGGCCGCCCCTCACCAGGGCGCCGACGCGGCGGGCCGTTCGGCGGCGCTCGTACGGATGCTGCTGGGCGCGACTTCGCAGGAGGTGACCCCGCTGCTCGGCGGCGAGGGCCCCTGGACCGTGGTGCACGCCCGCCGCACGGACGGCGCCACCGCCGGCCCGCTCACCGCCGGGGCCCTCGGCGCCTCCCTCGGCTCCGCCCTGGTCGACGCGGGCAAGGGCGGGGACGCCGTACGGATCCTGCTCACCGGCACCGCCCCTCCCGCCCCGCAGCCGGGCTGGACGCTCGGCGCGTCGGCGCCGGTACCCGTGGGGGACCTCGACGCCGCCGACATCCGGGCGGCCCGCGCCCTGGGCCACGCCGAGGCGACCCGCACCCCGCTGGAGATCGGCTCCCCCGCCTCCGGCCTCGCCGCCCTGATCCCCCCGGACCGCGCCGCCGCCCACGCCCGCGCCCTCCTCGCCCCGCTCACCGCACCCCTGGCCGACACCCTGCGCTGCTGGCTGTCCCTGCACGGCAACTGGGACCGCACGGCGGTGGCCCTCTCCGTCCACCGCAACACCGTCCGCCAACGCGTCGGGCGGTGCGCGGAGTTGCTGGACATGGATCTGAACGACATGGACGTACGGACGGAGTTGTGGTTCGCGCTGCGCCGGACGTGAGACCGGGCCGCGAAGAGCGGGGTGGCCGACCCCGCCCCCCTCACCACTCCCGGGCCGCGATCAGCTCCTCGCCGTCCGCGTCCTCGAAGCCGTACGCCGTCGCGATGAACCAGAACGCCTCGCCTATCTCCTCGCGCGCCACGGTCTCGATCTCGCTGCCCGCCGCGTCGAACTCCGCCTCCAGGTCGTTGAACGCCTCGGTCGCGACCTCGGTCAGCGCGTACAACGCCGTGAGGTCCGCGGGGTTTTCGGCCTCGATCCGCTCGCACAGGTGGAGCAGGATCGCCCTGCCCTTGTCGAGCACGTGGTCCGGGTAGTAATCGTCCTCGTACAGCGGGAGCAGGAACGCGTACTGCGCCACCCGCTCGTTCGTGATCGCCATGGCGACCCCCCTTGCCCGTCCGAAGGCCCGAAGGCCGAAAGCCGAAAGCCGAAAGCCGAAAGCCGAAAGATCCGACTCCCCGATCCTGCACCACACCACTGACAACACCGCCGGGCCGGGGTGCGCGCGTGCCGAGCATCACCCTGGACAGGCACCTTGACTGCCGGGTAACTTCAGGAGGAATGGCTGAGCAAGCGCTTAGCCCTGCTGACGAAGCCGAAGCTGACAGCTCACAAGGAGGCACCCCGTGCGCCGTACGGTATTCAACGAGGACCACGAGGCGTTCCGGGAGACCATCCGCGCCTTCATCAAGGCCGAGGTCGTGCCGGTCTACGACGAGTGGTTCGCCGCCGGCCAGGTGCCGCGCGAGTTCTACCACAAGCTCGGTGAGCTGGGCGTCTTCGGCATCGAGGTCGACGAGGAGTACGGCGGCGCGGGCATCGAGTCGCACAAGTACGAGGCCGTCATCTACGAGGAGACCTCCCGCGCGGGTGTCTCCTTCGGCGGCTCCGGCGTGCACACGCTGCTCGGTCTGCCCTACATCAAGATGCTCGCCACCGACGACCAGAAGAAGCGCTGGCTGCCGAAGTTCGCCACCGGTGAGGAGATGTGGGCGCTCGCGATGACCGAGCCCGGCACCGGCTCCGACGTCGCGGGCATGAAGACCACCGCCAAGCTCTCCGAGGACGGCACGCACTACGTCCTCAACGGCGCCAAGACGTTCATCACCGGTGGGGTGCACGCCGACCGCGTGATCGTCTGCGCCCGCACCTCCGCCCCGCGCGAGGACGACCGCCGCTTCGGCATCTCCCTCTTCGCCGTCGACACCACGTCCGAGGGCTACTCGGTCGGCCGCAAGCTCGACAAGCTCGGCCTGCGCACGTCCGACACCGCCGAGCTGGCGTTCGTCGATGTCAAGGTCCCGGCCGAGGACCTGCTCGGCGAGGAGAACAAGGGCTTCGGCTACCTCGGCACCAACCTGGCCTCCGAGCGCTGGGGCATCGCCTTCGGCGCGTACGCGCAGGCCGCGGCAGCCGTCCGTTTCGCCCAGGCCTATGTCCAGGACCGTACGGTCTTCGGCAAGACGGTCGCCTCGTTCCAGAACACCAAGTTCGAGCTGGCCGCCTGCCAGGCCGAGGTCGACGCCGCCCAGGCCGTCGCCGACCGCGCGCTGGAGGCCCTCGACGCGGGCGAGCTGACCCCCGCCGAGGCCGCCTCCGCGAAGCTGTTCTGCACCGAGGTGGCGCACCGTGTCATCGACCGCTGCCTCCAGCTCCACGGCGGCTACGGCTACATGAACGAGTACCCGATCGCCCGCCTGTACGCGGACAACCGGGTCAACCGGATCTACGGCGGCACCAGCGAGGTCATGAAGTCGATCATCGCCAAGTCCATGGGTCTGTAGGGCGGTCACGTTCCTTTCATGAGCGCACCACTGGACTCCCTGCTCGATCTGCTCGACCTGGAGCGGATCGAGCGGGACATCTTCCGCGGCCTGAGCCGCAGCGCGGTCGTGCCCCGTGTCTTCGGCGGCCAGGTCGCGGCCCAGGCGCTGGTCGCCGCGGGCCGTACCGTCCCGGCCGACCGGGGAGCCCACTCCCTGCACGCGTACTTCCTGCGCGCGGGGGATCCGGGCGCGCCGATCGTGTACAGCGTCGACCGGATCCGCGACGGCAAGTCCTTCACCACCCGCCGCGTCGTCGCCGTCCAGCACGGCCAGCCGATCTTCCATCTCTCCGCGTCCTTCCAGACGTACGAGGACGGGCTGGAGCACCAGACCGGCATGCCGGCCGCGTCGGACCCGGAGACGCTGCCCACGGCCGCCGAGATGCTGCCCCGGTACGCGGACCGGTTCAGCGACCCCGGGGTCGTGGACCGGCTGGTCGAGGCGCGGGCCGCCGTCGACCTGAGGTACGTGGACGCCCCACCGTTCGGGACGGTCGGTGAACCCCGTGATCCCCGCTCCCAGGTGTGGTTCAGGACGAACGGCAAGCTCGCGGACGACCCGCTGCTGCACGTCTGCATGGCCACGTACGTCTCCGACATGACGCTCCTCGACTCGGTGCTGCTCGCCCACGGGCGCGGCGGCTGGGCGGTCGGGGACGTGGTGGGCGCCAGCCTGGACCACGCGATGTGGTTCCACCGTCCCTTCCGGGCCGATGAATGGCTGCTGTACGACCAGGAGTCGCCCTCGGCGTCCGGCGGGCGCGGTCTGGGCCAGGCCCGGATCTACACGCAGGACGGGCAGCTCGCGATCACCGTCATCCAGGAGGGCGTGGTCCGGGTCCCCCGGGACTGAACAGGCCGAAGTCCGTCGATTCGGACATACTCCCCACCATGGGCGACGAGAAATCCGGTGGTGGGGAGTCCGCGTTCACGGTCGTCGTGGCGGCGGTCGCCAATCTCGGCATCGCCGTGGCGAAGGCCGTCGCGGGGCTGATCAGCGGGTCGAGCGCGATGCTCTCCGAGGCCGCGCACTCGGTGGCCGACACCGTCACCGAGGTCATGCTCCTCACCGCGCTCCGGCGGAGCGGGAAGCCCGCCGACGAGGACCATCCCCTCGGCTACGGCCCCGAGCGCTACATCTGGGCGATGCTCGCCTCCATCGCGACGTTCGTCGGCGGCGCCGTCTTCTCCCTGTACGACGGTATCCACACCCTCGTCGAGGGCGAGAAGCCCGGCGATCCGCTCGTCTCGTACATCGTGCTCGGCGTCGCCTTCCTGCTGGAGGGCTACTCCCTGCGCACCGGCGTCAAGCAGGTGCGGCGCGAGGCGTCGAGGCTGCGCGTCCCGGACGCGTACTACCTGCGCCACACCCCCGACACCGCGGTCAAGGCTGTCGTGATGGAGGACTCGGCGGCGCTGATCGGTCTGCTGCTGGCCGCGGGCGGGCTGCTCGGCGGGCAGCTCTCCGGGTCCGGTGTCTGGGACGGCATCGCCTCCGTCCTGATCGGCGTGCTGCTCGTGTACGTGGCCTGGGTGCTCGGCCGGTCCAACGCCCAGCTGCTGATCGGCCGTCCGCTGCCGGCGGCGATGCGGGCGGGGGTCCGCGAGGAACTGCTCTCGGTCCCGCACATCGTGGACGTACTGGAGCTGACCACGCTGATCCAGGGGCCGGACGAGATCCTGATCGCCGCGAAGATCGACTTCAGGGACATGGCCGGCGCCGAGGAGGTCGAGTGGGCCTGCGAGGAGGCGGAGGCCCAGTTGCGGGAACGCTTTCCGTCCATCCACCGCGTCTATCTCGATCCGACGCCGGGGCCCGAACAGCGGGCCGCGCGCCGGGCGCGCGGAACCGGGTGAGGCGCCGCCCCCCTTCGCGCCCCCTCGCCCTCCCTCACGTCCGTCGCGCCCCGTCGCGTCCCCTCGCGCCCCGTCGCAGGACCGGCCCCCGGCCCGGTCAGAGCAGCCCGGCCGCGTCCAGGAGGTAGTCCGTCATCGGGTCGTAGAAGCGCGGGTCGGTGACGTGGTCGTCCAGGGGGACGGTGACCTGGAGGGTGCCCTCGGACTCGCCGAGGAACAGGGCCGGGTCGTTGCAGTCCGCGTAACCGATCGAGTCGAGCCCGCGCTGCCCCGCGCAGCCCGCCCAGCCGTGGTCGGCGACGACCAGGTCGGGCAGCGGCCGGCCCTGCTGCTCCATGGCGTCCAGGATGGCCGCCATCGGGGCCGGGGAGTGCGTGTGCCACAGGGTCGCCCCCCGCTCCAGCACGGCGACGTCCGCGAACTGGAAGACCATGCCCTCGTCCGCCATCAGCCCGGACGGAATCCGGACAATCTCGCAGCCCGCCCGGCGCAGGGCGTCCGCCGTCTGCCGGTGCACGTCCAGCAGACCGCCGGGGTGGCCGGTGGCGAACAGGACGCGCTCGGAGCCCGCCGCCGCCTTGCGCAGCCGCGCCGCCATCCGCTCCAGGCCGTCGACCGTCAGCTCCGGATCGATGGTGTCCTGGCCCGCCCGGTGTGCGGGGTCGTCGTTCACTCCGCACCGCTCGGCCATGACGGCGAGGACGTCCTGCTCGTCGGCCCAGCGGTCGCCGAGCTCCAGGCCCAGCCAGTAGTGACGGTCGCCGTTGGCGAGCTTGCGGTAGTGGGAGAGGTTGTTGTCGCGGGGTGTGGCGACATCACCTGCGATGCGCGTACGGACGAGGTGGTCGACGAGTGCGGCGCGGCTGGGTATCGGCATGCACCCATTGTGCCGCCCTGTGTGCGCATCGCGCCGGGTGTCCCGCTCACCGGGCGGCACGGGGGGGGAACGCCCTTCGTGCCCCGTCGTACGCGCGGCGCCCCTCCCCGCGCCCACGCCGCCGGCCGGCCATCACCCCCTCGCCGGCCCCTCGCCGTACCCGCCGGGGTCCGCGTCGAACCCCTCGCCGACCCCGGCGTCAGCCCCTCGTCAGTCCCTCGTCAGTCCCTCGTCCGGCCCGGCGCCCGGCCCGGCGGAAGACTTCCCGTGCTGTTCACCCCCGCGTGACCTGCTGCTTCGTGGTCCGGACGGGCCCGGCGTCTCGAATGGATCCGCACAGAGGTCTGGACCACCTGAGTCACGCCAATCCCGTGTCTGATTCCGCCCGTTCCCCCTTTGACGGGTCAAGTGGTCTATACCTTTGCTACTAGGGTGGGCCACCTGAAACCGCTACATACGCAGCCGTGGGGGGCTTTATGAGCGTGTGTCACCTTCCGCAACCACCTTCCGACGACGAGCTCTACTGGTACTTCGGCCCACAGCGCCGTTGGGTCCTGGTCAGCAGTTCACTCGCCTTCGTGTTCACGGCGGCGACGATGTTCACCTTCGCGCTCCGGACACCCGCCCTGTGGGCGTTCCTCGCGGTCCTCGGGCTGAATGTCGTGGCCCTCGTCCTCTCCTCGCTGAACAGCCTTCGCCAGCGCCGGCTGACCCGGCAGTCGCACGACGTACTCGTGCGCGCCTGGCAGCCCGCCGAGCTGCCGGGCGTCGATCTCTATCTGCCGACCTGCGGGGAGCCGCTGCCCGTCCTCGCCAACGCCTACCGCGCCGTCGCCGCCGTGGACTGGCCCGGGGCACTGACCGTCTGGGTGCTGGACGACGCCGACCGGCCCGAGGTCGCCGCGCTCGCCGCCGAGCACGGCTACACCTATGTCGTCCGGCCCGACCGTGGGCACCTGAAGAAGGCGGGCAACCTCAACCACGCGCTCACCCTCAGCAGTTCGGAGTTCATCGCGATCCTGGACGCCGACTTCGCACCCCGGCCGGACTTCCTGCGCCACCTCGTCCCGTATCTGGCCGATCCCGATGTCGGCATCGTGCAGAGCCCGCAGTGCTTCGACACCGACGAGGGCATGGACTGGATCCAGCGGGCCGCCGGATCGGCCCAGGAGTGGTTCTTCCGCTGGATCCAGCCGTCGCGCGACGCGAGCGACGCCGCCATCTGCTGCGGCAGCAACGCCGTCTACCGGCGCAGCGCGATCGACCTGGCGGGCGGCTTCGCCCGGCTCGACCACAGCGAGGACCTGTACACCGGACTCGCCCTGTACGAACGGGGGTTCCGCACCCAGTACGTGCCGGTGCTGGTGGCCAAGGGCACCTCCCCCGACCATGTCACCGCCTTCGTCAACCAGCAGTACCGCTGGGCGATGGGGAACCTGCATCTGCTCGGGACACCCGTGCTGCGGCGGATGCGGGCGCCCTGGCGGATGCGGCTGTGCTTCTACGAGGGCATCATCGGCTACCTGGCCACCGCGGTGAACACCTTCGCGGCGCCGCTGCCGCCGCTGGTCATGATGTTCCTGTACCCGGACCACATCCGCCCCTGGCACGTACTGCCGCTCCTCGCTCCGCTCTGGCTCTGGCATGTGCTGCTGCCGCGCGTCAGCCGGACCCGCTGGCGGGTGGAGGTGATCCGCGCCAACGTCCTCACGAGCGTCGCCGCCGCGACCGCGTTCCTGCACACCCTGCGGGGGCGCAGCGCCGCCTGGGTACCCACCGGCGCACGCGGCACCGGCACCCGGGGCGGGATGGCCCGCCGGGTGGTGGGCGTCTCGCTGGGCTGGCTCGTCGTGTCCAACGGAGCCGCCGCGGCCGGACTCGCGCTGGCCGTCGCCCGCAACGGCTGGGAGCCCAACTGGGGCCTGGGGCTGTACCTCCTGGTGCAGTGCCAGATCAACGTGCCGCTGATCCGGGACCTGCTGGCCGAGTTGCGTACGACGGCGAAGGCCACGGACCGGGCGACCCGCAGGAACGCACGAAGGGCCGCGCGCCATGACGCGCGCCGTGACATCCGCCATGACGCCCGTCATGACATCCGCCGTGCCGCTCGACCGGCCGCAGGCCGCAACGCGAGCCGGCCCCCGGCCCTGAACGCGGGCCCCGCCGCCACCCGGCTCCGCGTCCGGACCGGCATGCTCCCCCGGCGCTGGCCCGAGACCCTCGCCGCCACCGCCGTCCTTCTCCTGACCGGCCTGCTCGCTTCCGGGCTCGTCAACCCGATGCTCCCCTGGCTGAGCTGAGCTGACGTGAAAGGCATCATCTCCATGCCGTTCCCTGTGACCCCGCGTCGGCGCCGCAACGGCGTCCCGACCGGTGCACCTCCCACCGCCGACCCCGCCGACCCCGCCGACCCCACCGGTCCCGCGGGTCCTGCCGGTCCCACCGGCCCCGGCGGCGAATCCGGGCCGAGCCCGCACCGGTCCACGTTCCGGCCCGACATCGAGGGCCTGCGCGCGGTGGCCGTGCTCGCGGTCCTCGCCTTCCACGCCGGGATACCCGGCATGGCCGGCGGGTTCGTCGGGGTGGACGTCTTCTTCGTCATCTCCGGCTACCTGATCACCGGACTGCTGGTCCGGGAGGCGATCACCACCGGCCGGATCCGGCTCGGCGACTTCTTCTCCCGCCGCGCCCGGCGGCTGCTGCCCTCGGCCGCCGTGGTGCTCGCCGCCGTGGCGGTGGCCGGCGCCTGGCTGACCGTACCGCTGCGGCGGACCGACCTGGAGTACGACGTCGTGGCGGCGGCGCTGTCCGTCGCCAACTGGCGGTTCGTCTCCCAGCAGACCGACTACCTCGCCGCCGGGCACGGTCAGAGCCCGCTGCTGCACTTCTGGTCCCTCGCGGTGGAGGAGCAGTTCTACCTGTTCTGGGCCCCGCTGCTGGCGGTGATCGTGATCGGTGCGGCCCGCGCGGTCCGCCGGGGACGGGCGGTACGCGGTGTCGTGGCCCTGGTCACGGCGGTACTGGCGCTCGGCTCGTTCGCCCTGTCCCTGCACTGGACCGGCTCCTCCGTCTCACTGGCGTACCTCGGAACGCCCTCACGGGTCTGGCAGTTCGGGGCCGGGGCACTGCTCGCCCTGCTGCCCTGGCACCTGATGCGCGGGCCGCGCCCGCTGCGTCTGCTGTGCGGCTGGGCCGGAGCCGGGGCGATCGTCTGGTGCGTCCTGTCGTACGACGCGGGCACCCCGTACCCCGGGTACGCCGCGCTCGTGCCGACCCTGGCCACGATGGCCGTCATCCTGGCCGCGATCCCCGGCCGGGGCGAGCGCCACGCCGAGGGGCCGTACGGGGTGGGACGGCTGCTGGCGGGGCGCGCACCGCGTGCGGTCGGGCGGCTCTCCTACAACCTCTATCTGTGGCACTGGCCCGTGCTCGTGCTGGCCGAAGCCCGGTTCGGGGCGCTCGGCTGGCCCGCGCGGACCGCGCTGACCCTGGCGTCGGCGCTGCCCGCGCTGGCCGCCCTGCGCTGGGTCGAGCAGCCGCTGCGCCGCAGCCGTACGGTGTCCGAACTGCCCCGGCGCGGGCTGGCGGTGGGTGTCTCGGCGATCATCCTTCCGGTCGTGCTGGCGCTGGTGGTGGGCACCACGACGCTCCGGCTGCTGGGCCCGGCCACCCCGGTCGACCTGCGAGGACTTCCGCCGGGTGCCGCCGCCGGGCCCTCGCTGCTGGCCCGGGACGCCGGTGCGCCGCTCGCCGGCGGGCCCGTGGTGCCCAACCCCGTACAGGCGCGGAAGGACTTCCCGCCGGACGGCGCCTGCGAGGTCGCGCCCGCCGTGACCCGCAGCCCCGAGTGCCTGTTCGGCGCGACGGACAGCCCGGACCGGATCGTGCTGCTCGGCGACTCGCACGCCGGGCAGTGGTTCTCCCCGATGCTCGCGCTGGCCGCCGAACGCGGCTGGGCGCTCCAGGAGTTGGTGAAGCAGGGCTGCCCGCTGCCCCGGCTCACCGTGGACAGTCCCCAGTTGGGCCGTGTCTACCGGGAGTGCGACGTCTGGCGGGCGGACGCGCTGGAGCGGCTGCGGAAGCAGCCCAAGCCCAGGCTCATCGTGATCTCCTCGCTCAACCGCTACACCGACGACCCCGGACTCCTCGCGGACGGCTGGGACAGGACACTGGAGCCGCTGCGCGCGCTCGGGGTGCCGATCGTCTACATCGAGGACACCCCCGTACCCGGTACGGACATCCCCGCGTGTGTCTCCGGCAGCCCCGAGGACCCGGGTGCGTGCGCGTTCGCCAGGAAGGACGCCGTGCCGGCCGATCCGCTGGCCCGGCGGATCGCGTCGGGCGCGCTGCCCGGCGTACGGAGCATCAGTGTGAACCCCGTGCTGTGCCCGGGGAACGGGCCGGACTGCCCCGCCGTACGGGACAGGGTCCTGCTCTACCGGGACGACGCCCATCTGACCAACGCGGCTGCCGTCGTGCTGGCTCCCCGGCTGGAGCGGCTGCTCGGCGAGGCCGGGGCGCTGCCCGTGCCCGGGGTGTCCGGAACGCCCGCGCCGAGCGGCCCCGCCGCCCCCGGGGCCGACGGCTGGACCGAGCTGCTGCGCGACGACTTCGACGGTCCGGCGGGCAGCCGCCCGTCCGCCGCGCGCTGGCAGTACGACCTCGGCACCTGCTACCCGGGCTGCCCCGCGCCGCAGTGGGGCACGGGGGAGATCGAGACCATGACCGACTCGGCCGACAACGTCCGGCTCGACGGGAGGGGCGCGCTGGAGATCGTCCCCACCAGGAAGGCGGGCAAGTGGAGTTCGGGCCGCATCGAGACCCGGCGCTCCGACTTCGCGCCGCCCCCCGGCGGGGTGCTGCGGATCGAGGCGTCGATCGCGCTGCCGGATGTCACGGGGGCCGGGGCGGCGGGCTACTGGCCGGCCTTCTGGACCCTGGGCGCGCCGCTGCGTGACGGCTACACGGGGTGGCCGGGCGTCGGGGAGCTGGACATCATGGAGTCCGTCAACGGCCGGGACACCGTCTTCGGCAGCATGCACTGCGGTGTCATGGTGGGCGGCCCCTGCGAGGAGCCGGTGGGCCGGACGTCCGGGCCGCAGCCGTGCCCCGGCTGCCGTACGGAGTTCCACTCGTACGCCGTCGAGGTCGACCGTTCCCCCGGCGCGGAGGAGATCCGCTGGTATCTGGACGGGCGCGCGTACCACCGGGTGACGGCCGCCTCGATGGACACCGGTACCTGGAAGCGGGCGGTGGACCACGGGGTGTTCCTGATCCTGAACGTGGCCGTCGGCGGCAAGCTCCCGCTCGCGGACGGGGCGGCTCCGGGCCCGGCCACCGAGCCGGGCCACCCGATGCGCGTCGACCGCGTCACCGTCTCGGCGCGGGAGGGGGCCGCCGCCGGGCGGTAGAGACTGTCCTGCGGGCTCTACGCGTGGGGCCGGGCCGGCCGTCGTCCGGGCCGGCCCCACAGCGTCATCGCGCGCAGCAGCCACTCCACCGGGCCGAGCCGGTGGCGCCGCATCAGCCGGGCGGACACGGCGAGCTGGCAGACGTAGAAGAGCAGCGCACCGGCCAGGACGGTGGCCGCGCCCACCCTGCCGTACAGCGCGGCCCCGTAGCCGGTGAAGACCAGGGCCATGGCGAGGGACTGCGTCAGGTAGTTGGTCAGCGCCATCCGGCCCGCCGGGGCGAGCCGGGCGGCGAGTGCGGCGCCGCGCGGGGTGGTGAACCAGAGCAGCAGGCCGCTGGCGTAGGCGGCGGTCAGCGCCGGGGCGGTCACCATGCCGACGACGAACATCGGGATCTCCCAGCGGGCGGACATCGGCCCGACCGTGCCCGCCGCCATGAGCGCCCCGCCGGGCAGGCCCACGAGGAGTCCCGCCAGGAGAATCCGGCGCAGCCGGTCGGTGCGGCCGACGAGGCCGGTGAGCAGGCGGCGCTTGCCCGCCGCACAGCCGACCAGGAACGCGGTGACGACCATGCCGCCCATCATGAGCATCCCGACCAGGATGTCCGGCCAGGCCCCGATGTTCGCGCGGAGCACATCGCCCGCGCCGCCCCGGTAGGCGGCGGTCAGGTCGGCGGCCCGCGCGGCGAGTTCGGCGGCCTCGCCCTCGTCGGCCGGGTCCAGCAGCGCGACGCCCGTCGCGGCGAACAGGTAGAGGGCGGCCACGGCCCCGTACACCCGGAGGGCGGCGCGCCACATCCTGGCCGGGCCGGCGTCACGGGCGGCGAACAGGATCAGGCCGAGCACGGCGTACGTGGTGAGGATGTCGCCGGGGTAGAGCAGGGCGGCGTGCAGGACACCGAGGACGAACAGACCGAGGAGCCGTCGCAGCATCCGTGGTGCGAAGCGGGCGCCGTCGCGTTCGGCCGAGGTCAGCTGGAGCGTGAAGCTGTAGCCGAAGAGGAACGAGAACAGCAGGTAGAACTTGGTGTGCACGAGCATCGTGACCAGCCACAGCGCGACGTGGTGCACACCATCGGTGAGCGGGCCGCCGCCGCGTGTGCCCTCGATCCCCGACATCACCATGACGTTGGCGAGGAAGATCCCGCAGAGCGCGAAGCCGCGCAGGGCGTCGACCTCCACGATCCGCTGCCGCAGGGGCGCGGGCGGTTCCTGGCGCGATCGTGTGACGGCCATCCGTCGGGTCCCCTCGTTCGTCCTGCGGTCGTCCCGGGGCATGGCGGTGCCGCTCGTCCCCCGGCGGGGAGACGCGGTCGCGCCGCTCGGGGTTGCCCGCCGAGGGCGCCGGGGACCGCCGGCCGCGCGCCGGCGCGAACAGACGGCCGAGGCCGCCGCGCCGCCGCGACCCCGCCGCCGCCCCGCGCGCTAGCGCGAACCGGCCGCCGCCTCGAACGCTCCGCGTGCCAGCCGGTGCAGCAGCGCCGCCGTCGCCGCACGGTCGGGAAGGGCCTCGGGGCGGGCCAGGTGCGGGGTGGAGTTCAGCAGGCCGAAGACGGCGTGGACGGTGACCCGGGCCTCGTCCTCGGCCACGTCCGGGTAGAGCTCGCGGACGACGCCGACCCAGACCTCGACGTACTGGCGCTGGAGCCGGCGCACCCGCTTGCGGTCCGTGTCGCGCAGCCGGTCCAGCTCACGGTCGTGGAGGGTGATCAGGGGACGGTCGTCCAGGGCGAAGTCGATGTGCCCCTCGATGAGCGCGTCGAGCAGGGCCCGGGGGGAGCCGTCCCCGTCGGCGGCGTCCTGCGACACACGGAGCCGGCCGCCCTCCAGCAGGCGCTCGCTGATGCCCACCAGCAGTTCGGCGAGCATCGCGTCCTTCCCGGGGAAGTGGCGGTACAGACCGGGGCCGCTGATCCCGACGGCGGCCCCTATCTCGTCGACGCCGACGCCGTGGAAGCCGCGCTCGGCGAAGAGGCGGGCCGCCTCCCGGAGGATCTGCTCGCGGCGGGTCGGAGCCGCGACGCGGGCGGCGGCATGGGTGCTCATGGGGATTCATTCTAGACAGGGCCGTTAGCGCTCGTTAACCTGAACGCAATGCGTTAACGCTCATTAACTATCGCGGTACGGGCAAGGGGGCTCGACACGATGCAGCAGGCACCGGTCCTGGCGAGCGCGGCCGATCCCGCCTCGGAGGCCTGGCAGGCCAACGAGGCGGCGCATCACGCGCTCGCCGGAGAGCTGCGCACGCGGCTCGCCACGGCACGGCTCGGCGGGGGTGAGAAGGCCCGCGCCCGGCATGTGGCGCGCGGCAAGCTGCTGCCCCGGGAGCGGGTGGACACCCTGCTCGATGCGGGCTCGCCCTTCCTGGAGCTGGCCCCACTGGCCGCCGAGGGGCTGTACGGGGGCGCCGCACCGGCGGCCGGGGTGATCGCCGGAATCGGGCGGGTCAGCGGCCGGGAGTGCGTGATCGTCGCCAATGACGCCACGGTCAAGGGCGGCACCTACTACCCGATGACCGTGAAGAAGCACCTCCGCGCCCAGGAGGTGGCGCTGGAGAACCGGCTGCCGTGCCTGTATCTGGTCGACTCGGGCGGGGCCTTCCTGCCGATGCAGGACGAGGTGTTCCCCGACCGGGACCACTTCGGGCGGATCTTCTACAACCAGGCCCGGATGTCGGGGGCCGGCATCCCGCAGATCGCGGCGGTGCTCGGGTCCTGCACGGCGGGCGGGGCGTACGTCCCCGCGATGAGCGACGAGGCCGTCATCGTCCGCAACCAGGGCACGATCTTCCTCGGCGGTCCGCCGCTGGTGAAGGCGGCGACCGGTGAGGTCGTCACGGCCGAGGAGCTGGGCGGCGGCGAGGTCCACTCCCGTACGTCGGGGGTCACCGACCATCTCGCGGAGGACGACGCGCACGCGCTGCGGATCGTCCGGAACATCGTGGCCACCCTGCCGGAGCGCGGGGCGCTCCCCTGGTCCGTGCGGCCGGCCGAGGAGCCGAAGGTCGACCCCGCGGGGCTGTACGGGGCGGTGCCGGTCGACTCCCGGACGCCCTACGACGTGCGCGAGGTGATCGCCCGGGTCGTGGACGGCTCGCGGTTCCAGGAGTTCAAGGCGGAGTACGGCACGACGCTGATCACCGGCTTCGCCCGTATCCACGGCCACCCGGTCGGCATCGTCGCCAACAACGGCATCCTGTTCTCCGAGTCCGCCCAGAAGGGCGCGCACTTCATCGAGCTGTGCGACCAGCGCGGCATCCCGCTCGTCTTCCTCCAGAACATCTCCGGCTTCATGGTCGGCCGGGACTACGAGGCGGGCGGCATCGCCAAGCACGGCGCGAAGATGGTCACGGCGGTGGCCTGCACACGGGTGCCGAAGCTGACCGTGGTGGTCGGCGGGTCCTACGGGGCGGGCAACTACTCCATGTGCGGCCGGGCCTACAGCCCCCGCTTCCTGTGGATGTGGCCCAACGCCAAGATCTCCGTCATGGGCGGCGAGCAGGCCGCCTCCGTGCTGGCGACCGTCAAGCGCGACCAGCTCGGCGACGACTGGAGCGCCGAGGACGAGGACGCCTTCAAGGCGCCGATCCGCGAGCAGTACGAGACCCAGGGCAACGCGTACTACGCCACCGCCCGGCTCTGGGACGACGGTGTGATCGACCCGCTGGACACCCGCCAGGTGCTGGGGCTCGCACTGACGGCCTGCGCCAACGCCCCGCTGCCCCAGAAGGACCCGGCCGGGCCCGGCTTCGGCGTCTTCCGGATGTGAGGAACAGATGACGATGTTCGACACCGTTCTTGTCGCCAACCGCGGCGAGATCGCCGTCCGGGTGATCCGGACCCTGCGCGAGCTGGGTGTGCGCTCCGTCGCCGTCTTCAGCGACGCGGACGCCGACGCCCGGCACGTGCGGGAGGCGGACACGGCGGTACGGATCGGTCCCGCGCCCGCCGCGCAGAGCTACCTCAGCGTGGAAGCCCTGCTGGACGCGGCCCGCCGCACCGGCGCGCAGGCCGTGCACCCGGGGTACGGATTCCTCGCCGAGAACGCGGACTTCGCGCGGGCGTGCACGGACGCGGGGCTGGTCTTCATCGGGCCGCCCGCCTCCGCGATCTCCCTCATGGGCGACAAGATCCGCGCCAAGGAGACCGTCGCGGCGGCCGGGGTGCCGGTGGTGCCCGGGTCCTCCGGCAGCGGGCTCACCGATGCCCAACTGGCCGACGCCGCACGCGAGATCGCCATGCCGGTGCTGCTGAAGCCCTCGGCGGGCGGCGGCGGCAAGGGCATGCGGCTGGTCCGGGACGAGGCACTGCTGGCCGAGGAGATCGCGGCGGCCCGGCGCGAGGCGCGCGCCTCGTTCGGCGACGACACCCTGCTGGTGGAGCGCTGGATCGACCGGCCGCGCCACATCGAGATCCAGGTGCTGGCCGACGCGCACGGCCGGGTGGTGCACCTGGGCGAGCGCGAGTGTTCGCTCCAGCGCCGCCACCAGAAGATCATCGAGGAGGCGCCGTCCGTCCTGCTGACCGAGGAGACCCGGGCGGCGATGGGCGAGGCGGCCGTCCAGGCGGCCCGCTCCTGCGGCTATGTCGGCGCGGGCACGGTGGAGTTCATCGTCCCGGGCGACGACCCCGCCGCGTACTGCTTCATGGAGATGAACACCCGCCTCCAGGTCGAGCACCCGGTCACCGAGCTGATCACCGGCCTCGACCTGGTCGAATGGCAGCTGAGGGTCGCGGCGGGCGAACACCTCCCGTACGCCCAGAGCGACATCACCCTCACCGGGCACGCGATCGAGGCCCGGATCTGCGCCGAGGACCCCGCGCGCGGCTTCCTCCCCTCCGGCGGCACGGTGCTCGCGCTGCGCGAGCCGCAGGGGCACGGGGTGCGCACGGACTCCGGGCTCAGCGAGGGCGTGCCGGTCGGCAGCCTGTACGACCCGATGCTGTCGAAGGTCATCGCGTACGGCCCCGACCGCGCCACCGCCGTACGCAAGCTGCGCGCCGCCCTCGCGGAGACGGTGATCCTGGGCGTCCCGACCAACGCGGGCTTCCTGCGCCGTCTGCTGGCCCACCCGGCGGTGGTGGCGGGCGAGCTGGACACCGGTCTGGTGGAACGCGAGGCGGACGGGCTCGTCCCGGACGGGGTGCCGGACGAGGTGTACGCGGCGGCGGCGGCGCTGCGGCTCGACGCGCTGGCCCCCCGGCCGGACGCGGACGGCTGGACCGACCCCTTCTCCGTGCCGAACGGCTGGCGCACGGGCGGCGGGGCGGCCCCCCTGACGTTCCCGCTCCGGGTCGCGGGCGGCGAGCCGGCCGACCGCGCCGCCCCCCACGCTTCGGCCGTCACCCCGCACGGGGTCACGGTCGAACTGGACGGCGTCACGCACCACTTCCACCGCGGCGGCCACTGGCTGGGCCGCGACGGCGACACCTGGCACGTCCAGGACCACGACCCGGTGGAGGCGTCCCTGAGCGGCGCCGCCCGCGCCGGGGCCGACACGCTGGCCGCGCCGATGCCGGGCACGGTCACGGTGGTCAAGGTGGCGGTCGGGGACGAGGTCGGGGCCGGGCAGAGCCTGCTGGTCGTCGAGGCGATGAAGATGGAACACGTCATCTCCGCCCCGCACGCCGGCACCGTCACCGAACTGGACGTCATCGCCGGGGCCACGGTCGCCATGGACCAGGTCCTGGCCGTGGTGGCACCCGTCGCCGCACCCGTGACCGGGGAGGAATCATGACCGCGCGACCGCTCGGGCTGCCCATGGAGGTGCCCGCCCCGGACTTGCCGGCCCGGGTCCGCATCCATGAGGTGGGGGCCCGCGACGGCCTCCAGAACGAGAAGGCGGTCGTCCCCACGGAGGTGAAGGCGGAGTTCATCCGCCGGCTCGCCGTGGCCGGGCTCGCGACGATCGAGGCGACGAGCTTCGTGCACCCCCGCTGGGTGCCGCAGCTGGCCGACGCCGAGCAGCTCTACCCCCTGCTCGGGGAGATCGCGGACATCGGGGACGTGGCACTGCCCGTCCTCGTGCCGAACGAGCGCGGGCTGGACCGGGCGCTGTCCCTCGGGGCCCGCCGGATCGCCGTGTTCGGCTCGGCGACCGAGACCTTCGCCGCCCGCAATCTGAACCGGACCGTCGACGAGTCGCTCGCCATGTTCGAGCCCGTGGTGGCCCGTGCCAAGGCGGACAAGGTGCATGTGCGCGGCTATCTGTCGATGTGCTTCGGCGACCCGTGGGAGGGGCCCGTGCCCGTCCACCAGGTCGTCCGGGTCGCCAAGGCGCTGATGAACCTGGGCTGCGACGAGCTGTCGCTCGGCGACACGATCGGCGTCGCCACCCCCGGCCATGTCCAGACACTGCTGTCCGAACTGAACGAGGAGGGCGTGCGCACCGACACCATCGGGGTGCACTTCCACGACACGTACGGCCAGGCGCTGTCCAACACCCTCGCCGCGCTCCAGCACGGGGTGAGCACCGTGGACGCCTCCGCGGGCGGCCTCGGCGGCTGCCCGTACGCGAAGAGCGCGACGGGAAACCTCGCCACCGAAGACCTCGTGTGGATGCTCCACGGCCTCGGCATCGAAACCGGGGTCGACCTCGACGAGCTCGTCGCCACGAGCGTGTGGCTCGCCGAACAGCTGGGCCGCCCCAGCCCCTCCCGTACCGTCCGCGCGCTCTCCCACAAGGAGTGAAGACCACCATGGCCCTGGATCACCGGCTGACCCCCGAACACGAGGAACTGCGCCGCACCGTCGAGCAGTTCGCACAGGATGTGGTCGCCCCGAAGATCGGCGACCTCTACGAGCGCCATGAGTTCCCGTACGAGATCGTGCGCGAGATGGGACGGATGGGCCTGTTCGGGCTGCCGTTCCCGGAGGAGTACGGCGGCATGGGCGGCGACTACCTCGCCCTCGGCATCGCCCTGGAGGAGCTGGCCCGGGTCGACTCCTCGGTGGCGATCACCCTGGAGGCCGGGGTCTCGCTGGGAGCGATGCCCGTCTTCCGCTTCGGCACCGAGGAGCAGAAACGGAAGTGGCTGCCGAGGCTCTGCTCGGGCGAGGCGCTGGGCGCCTTCGGCCTGACCGAGCCGGACGGCGGCTCCGACGCGGGCGGCACGCGCACGACGGCGGTGCTCGACGAGGCGGCCGGCGAGTGGGTGATCAACGGTTCCAAGTGCTTCATCACCAACTCCGGTACGGACATCACGGAGCTGGTCACGGTCACCGCGGTGACCGGCCGCAAGGAGAACGGCGCGCCGCGCATCTCCTCGATCATCGTGCCCTCCGGCACCCCCGGCTTCACCGTGGCCGCCCCGTACTCCAAGGTCGGCTGGAACTCCTCGGACACCCGTGAGCTGTCCTTCTCCGACGTCCGCGTCCCGGCGGGCAACCTGCTGGGCGAGGAGGGCCGCGGCTACGCGCAGTTCCTGCGGATCCTGGACGAGGGCCGGATCGCGATCTCCGCCCTCTCCACGGGCCTGGCCCAGGGCTGTGTGGACGAGTCGGTGAAGTACGCCGCCGAGCGGCACGCGTTCGGCAGAGCGATCGGCACCAACCAGGCGATCCAGTTCAAGATCGCCGACATGGAGATGCGCGCGCACATGGCCCGCATCGGCTGGCGCGACGCGGCCTCCCGGCTGCTGGCGGGCGAGCCGTTCAAGAAGGAGGCGGCGATCGCCAAGCTGTACTCCTCCACGGTCGCGGTGGACAACGCCCGCGAGGCGACCCAGATCCACGGCGGCTACGGCTTCATGAACGAGTACCCGGTGGCCCGCATGTGGCGCGACTCGAAGATCCTGGAGATCGGCGAGGGCACGAGCGAGGTCCAGCGGATGCTGATCGCCCGGGAGCTGGGGCTGCCGGCCTGACCGGTGATCACGTCGGCGGGGAGGCCGCCGCGCGACCCGGACGCGGGTCGCGCGGCGGCCTCCCCGTTCGCGCGGAACAGCCGGTCGGGCCCCTGCGGCGCTGTCGTGAGCGGGCCGTCGGACTCGGTGTTCCCGGCTCCGCCGTGCCGGTGGAGCCGCGTGCACGCGACACGGGCGAGAATCTCCGCTCCTCCCGGGCGTTCCATCCGGCGCGGGAGAAGCGGGTTCATGGTGGCCGATCCCGTCCCCCTCGGCGTGACAGCGGGGTGCGAGCGGCTGTGCCGGGCGGGTTTCACCGGTCGGTTCGCGCCGCACCCGTCCACCTGACCCGCCGCCCCCGGCCCCGCCCCTCCGGCCCCGAAACCCGCTCGACACCGGCTGCCGCCGCCCGGCAGAGTCCCGTCATGACACCCCGACACCGGCCCCTGTACGGCCTCCGCATCCGCACCCCCCGCCTCGAACTGCGCCTTCCCGGGACCGGGCTGCTCGACGAACTCGCCTCGGTCGCCGCCGGCGGGGTGCACGCGCCGGACGCCATGCCCTTCACCGTGCCGTGGACCGACGGTTCGCCCGAGGAGGTCGGGCGGGCCGTGTATCTGCATGTGCTGGGCACGGTGGCGAACTGGTCGGCGGAGAACTGGGCGTTGAGCCTCGCCGTTCTGCACGAGGGCGAAGTCGTCGGGCGGCAGGACGTGACGGGGCGGGACTTCGCCGTGACCCGGGAGGTCGCGACCGGTTCCTGGCTGGGGCTGGCGCACCAGGGGCGGGGCATCGGCACCGAGATGCGGGCCGCCGCGCTCCATCTGGCCTTCGCCGGGCTCGGGGCCCGGTGCGCCACGTCGGGCGCGATGACGGACAACCCGCGTTCGCTCGGCGTCTCGCGGCGGCTCGGCTACGTCCCGGACGGCCTGGAGGTCGCGGCCGTACGCGGCAGGGCCGTCACGCTGCAACGACTGCGGCTGGAGCGGGCCCGCTGGGAGGAGCACCGGAGCATCCCGGTCACCGTCGAGGGGCTCGACGCCTGTCGGGGGGAGTTCGGCGCGTGACGCTGCTGGTGCACACGTATCTGCCGGGCGAGGACGGGGCCTGGGACCTCCTCGACGATCCGCCGGACGGGCGGGACATGGCCGGGTTCGAGAGCTGCCGTACGCGGCTGTGGGGCGCGGAGCCGGCCAGGGCGCTGGGGGCCCGTTTCCTGCCCCGGCTCGCGACGGACATGCTGCTCGTCGAGCCGGAGGAGGTGGCCGACTTCCTCGCCGAGTGCGAGCTGCTGCGCCCGCACACCGAGGCCCTGGCCGCGCACGGCGGCTACCGCGCGGACTACGTGGCCCAGCGGCTGGCCAACATCGCCGCCGCGGGGGAGCGCGCCCGTGCGGTGGGCGGCGGGGTCATCGTCTGGTGACGCCGCGCGCGTGCCCCCGTACACCCCCTGGCCGCCGCTGGGCACGGTCCGCCGGACGCGGGAACCGAAGGGCTCTCCCGCGCGGGAACCGCGGGCGGACGGACGGCGTCGTTGTTCACCGTCCCGCCGCCCGCCCCCAGTAGAGAACGGACTGACCCGTGAACCACGCGCTCTTCCGTCGCGGCACCCCGTGCCTGCCCGGACCGACCGGGGACCGTGCGGTCGGCACCACGTCCCTGCACCTCACGGACGGCTCCCGCCCCGACCCCTGGGCCTCCGGGGCGAGCGCGCGCGAACTGATGGTCTCCCTGTGGTATCCGACGGCCTCGACGAGCGGGCGGCGGGCCCAGTACATGACTCCTGCGGAGTCAGAACTGATCCTTGAGGAAGGGGGCATCACCGGAGTGCCGTCGGACGTGCTGAGCACGACACGGACCCATGCCTTCGCCGACGCTCGACCGGCAGGGCCCGCGGGCGGTCTGCCGCTGGTCGTGCTCTCTCCCGGATTCACCAAGCCGCGCACCACGCTGACCGCTCTCGCCGAGGACCTCGCGAGCCACGGCTGCATCGTGGCCGCGATCGACCACACCTACGAGAGTGTGGCCACCACCTTCCCGGACGGCCGGGTCGCCACCTGCGCCGCCGGCGAGGTCCCGCATGACGAGGCGTTCTGGAACCGGCTGGTCACGGGCCGGGCCGCCGATGTCTCCTTCGTCCTGGACGAGCTGACCGGGGCGCACGCGCGAGGGAACGGCGCCCGGCTCGTCGACCCGTCACGGATCGCGATGGCGGGCCACTCCGTCGGCGGCGCGAGCGCCGTCGCCACCATGCAGGCCGACTCCCGGGTACGCGCGGGAATCGACATCGACGGCTCGACCCACGTACCGGTCCCGGACGGCGGCCTGTCCCGGCCGTTCCTGTTCCTCGGCAGGCAGGGTCAGTACAGTCCGGGCGGCGGTGGCAGCGCGGTGGCCACCTGGGAACGCGACTGGCAACGCCTGACCGGGTGGAAACGGTGGCTCGTGGTGGCCGGAGCCGAACACGCCTCCTTCACCGATGTCGGACTGCTGGCCGAACAACTGGGAATCGGCATCGGCGCCGGTCTGCCGGCCGCCCGGGTAGCGGGGATCACCCGCAGGTACACCCGCGCGTTCCTCGAACTGCACCTGCGCCAACGGCCCCAGCCCCTCCTGGAGGGGCCCTTCGAGCACTACCCGCAGGTCACGTTCTGCACGCCGGAGACGAGCGCCCGCGCCTGAGTTCCGTCCGGCCGTTCAGGTGCGGGCGAGAGGGGCGGAGCGGGCCGGTGGTCAGGCCCCGTCCCCCTTCCTCCGGCCACCCGTTCCGGTCGTCCACCCATTCCCCAACTCACAAAGGGTAGGCTAACCTTCCTTCGGATTGCCGCACCGGCGGCGCGTCACGGCCCGTACGCCCAACGCACCACGGCCGTACGCCGACCGCGCCACCGGCGCACCACAGGCGCACCGCTGCCGGGGCCGGGCCGCGCGCCCACGGGCCCCGCCCGTTCCGGAGGAACTCCCGTATGACGACTGCCCCCGCACCCGCCATCGCCCCCTTCCGGTTCTTCGGCCCGACCGTGCTCCGGTCCAGACGGCTGGGCCCCTCCATGCTCCGGGTCACCTTCGGCGGGCCGGGGCTCGACGGGTTCGCCGCCGGCGGGCGCGACCAGAGCCTGTCCCTGTTCCTGCCGCACCCGGGGCAGCCCGAGCCGGTACTGCCCACCGGCGAGGACTGGTTCACCCGGTGGCGGGCGCTGCCGGAGGACGTACGGGCGGTGATGCGCTCGTACACGGTGCGCGCGCAGCGCCGTACGGGCGACGGCCGCACCGAAATCGACATCGACTTCGCGCTGCACGAGGACGGCGGTCCCGCCTGCCGCTGGGCGATGGCCGCCGCCCCGGGGCAGCCGGTCAAGGTGCTCGGCCCCGCCGTCGAGGACAACACGGCCGTCCGCTTCCGGCCGCCGCAGGACACCGACTGGGTGCTGATCTGGGCCGACGGAACGGCACTGCCCGCCGCGGCCGCCGCCCTGGAGTGGCTGCCCGCCGGGATGACCGCCCGCGTCTGGCTCGACGTCCCGCGCACCGAGGACCGCCAGGCCCTCAACACCGCGGCCAGGGCCAGGATCAGCTGGCTCGTACGGAGCGAGGGCGCCCCGTCCGCCGTGGACGCCGTCCGGGCCGCCGAACTGCCCGGGGGAACGCCGTACGTCTGGATCGCGGGCGAGTCCTCCACGGTGCGGGCGCTGCGCCGCCATCTCGTCCAGGAGCGGCGGTTCGACCGCGAGCGCGTGACCTTCGTCGGCTACTGGCGCCGCGGGCTCAGCGAGGAGCAGTTGCGCGCCGAAGCGGCCACCGAGGACGCCTGAGGCGGGCGGCTTCGCATGTGACGGGGAGGGGCGAGGGACAGCATCGCGAAGGTTAGGTTAGGCTAACCTTAGTTTCGCATCGCGACCCTCACCCCTCCCTCTCTGCCCGGAGGGCGGGGTGAGTTCCCCTCGGCCGGGAGGACCCCCTCATGCGTTCGCACCTGCTCAACAACACGACCGCGGAGCACTATCGGCGCACCGTCACCGCGGGAGTGGAACGGGTCGCGGCCACCATCGCCGCCGCCGACCGCCCCTTCAGCGGGGTGGGTGTCGGCGGGCTCTCCCCGGCCGTCGACGCGATCGACCTGGACCGGCCGCTGGGTGACGCCTCGGCCGCCCTGGACGAGCTCGGCGAGGTCTACCTCCGTGACGCGGTCCACTTCCACCACCCGCGCTACCTGGGCCATCTCCACTGCCCCGCGGTCATCCCGGCCGTGCTGGGCGAGGCGGTCCTCTCCGCCGTCAACTCCTCCCTGGACACCTGGGACCGGAGCACCGGCGGCACGCTCATCGAGCGCCGGCTGATCGACTGGACCGCCGGGCGCCTCGGCCTCGGCCCGGCCGCCGACGGCGTCTTCACCAGCGACGGTACGCAGTCCGATCTCCAGGCCCTGCTGCTCGCCCGCGAGGAAGCCGGGGCCAGGGCCGGGACCGGGACCGGGCACCTCGGCCGGCTGCGCGTCCTCGTCTCCGAGTGCGGACGGGCGGGCGTCCAGAAGTCCGTCAGGCTGCTCGGTCTGGGGCCCGACGCGGTCGTCCCTCTCCCCGTCGACCGCGCCGGACGCATGCAGACCGTGGCCCTGGCCCGCGCGCTGGAGCGGTGCGCGGACCAGGGCACGGTCCCGATGGCCGTCGTCGCCACCGCGGGCACCGCGGACTTCGGCTCCCTCGACCCGCTGCCGGAGATCGCCGCGCTGTGCGAGCAGTTCTCCGTCTGGATGCACGTCGACGCCTCGTACGGCTGCGGGCTGCTGGCCTCCCGCGAGCGCCGGGGGCTCCTCGAAGGCATCGAACGGGCCGACTCGGTCACCGTCGACTTCCACAAGGCGTTCTTCCAGCCGGTGAGCTGCTCCGCCGTGCTGGTCCGCGACCGGGCGACGCTGCGCCATGTCACGTACCGCCCCGATCATCCGGTCCGCACGGAACATCCGGCCCGCGCCGAAGGCCCGGACCGCCGCCGGGCGGCCGAGGAGCGCGTCCCCGACCAGGCCGCCAAGTCCCTCCAGTCGACCCGCAGGTTCGACGCGCTGAAACTGTGGATGACCCTGCGCGTCATGGGTGCGGACGGTATCGGTGCGCTGTTCGACGAGGTCTGCGACCGGGCGGCCGAGGGCTGGCGGCTGCTGGACGCCGACCCGCGCTTCGAGGTGGCCGTCCGACCGCAGCTCTCCACCCTGGTGTTCCGCTACGTGCCCGCCCGTGTCACGGCGCCCGCCGGCATCGACCGGGCCAACCTCTACGCCCGCAAGGCGCTGTTCGCCTCCGGCGAGGCGGTCGTCGCCGGTACGAAGGTCGGCTCGCGCCAGTATCTGAAGGTCACCCTGCTCAACCCCGGAACGAGCGTCGAGGACCTCGCCGCGGTCCTCGACCTGCTCGCCGGCCACGCCGAGAAGTACCTGGGAGACTCCCTTGTCCGCGCTTGCTGAGCCGTGCGGCTCCACCTTCGGCGTCCGCCCCCTCGATCCCTTCGACGACACGGCTCTGGTGCACCGTTGGGTCACCCACCCCAAGGCGGCCTTCCGGCCGCTGAGCGGCACACGGCTCCAGGACGTCGAGCGGGAGTACATGGCCATCGCCGCCCGCCCGCACCACGACGCCTTCATCGGGCTGCACGACGGGGAGCCCGCGTTCCTGATGGAGCGCTACGACCCCGCCGGGACCGGGTTGAAGGGCCTGTACGAGGCGGAGCCCGGCGATGTCGGGATGCACTTCCTGATCGCGCCCACCGATACCCAGCCGCTCGGCCACACGCTCGCCGTGCTCACCGCGGTGATGGAGGCGCTCTTCGCCGACCCGGCCGTACGCCGTGTGGTCGTCGATCACGATGTGCGCAACAGCACCGCGCACGCCCTGCACCGGTCGGTGGGATTCGAGGCACTGCGGGTGATCGGCGAGCCCGGGAGGAGCGCGCTGCTCAGTGCCTGCACGCGGGAGCGGTTCCAGGCCGCGACCGCCGGGGTCCACCACTGATGCCCGCCCCCCTCGCCGAGAGCCCCCGCCCGCTTCCCGGCGGGCGGCCCGGCCGCCGGACCACTACAAACAGACCGCTCGGCTGCGGAACGCCCGACGAATTCGGCCATGCGCGGCGGACGGACCTCGCGCTCCTCGGCAAGGGCCGCCGCACCCCGCGCGGAGGTGACGCCGCGATCCGTTGCCGCTTCGCCGCGCCGGCCCCGCCCACCGCACCGGGGGCCGGTCGGCACGGGTGCGGCCCGCCGCCACCTGCGTCGATCCGAACTCCCGTCGGAAGCACCGCGCCTGCCCCTCGGTCCGCGCCGCATGCGCGGGCGCACGCCGGAGGCCGTACCGGAGCACTCGGAGGAGCACTCGTCGGCCCTGGCCGGAACCGCGTACCGGCTGACCAGGGAACCGGCCACCTCCACCGGGCTCCGGCGACCGCTTTCCGACGGCCGGGTTCCGACGACCGGGTCCCGCCGGTCTGCTGTGCCATGAGAGGCACCGGGCCCTGACAGGGCCCCCACAAAACCGGTGAGCGCCCGGATCCAGGCCCTACGGGCGCTCACCGCTCACCTTCCGTACGTCACCGCCCGTCCCACGGCACCTGTGGCGAGCGGTAGAAACCGATGCCGAGCGCGGTCATCCGGGGACCCTGGGCGGCGAGCCGCACCTTGTACGTCTCCCAGTCGTGCGTCGCCGCGGGCGACCATCCCAGCTCCGCCACCCCCGGCAGCCGGGGGAAGGCCATCTGTTCGATCTCCGTGCTGTGTCACAAGCCGGTCCCTTCGACGGGGTCACCTGCGCTTCTTCTGAGCAACCGAACGGTCACCATCCGTATCGCGGTGGTCGCGGAGGCGTCAAGGACTAGACCAAGTTCGGCATGGGCTGCTGGCAGAATCACCGGCATGGCGGAAATCATCCAGCGCGACGGAACGTGGACCTTCGACGGCGAAACGGTGCGCATCGTGCCGGGCGGCAAGGCGCATCCGGTACGTCAGGGCCTCGGCGAACTCGCCATACCCGTACAGGCGTTGGCGGGCATCTCGTTCGAGTCGGAGCGCAGGGGCGGCCGGCTGCGGCTACGGCTGCGCGGCGGGGCCTGCCCGGTGCTGCTCGCCGCGGAGGGCCGGCTCAAGGACGGCGCGGACCCCTATGTGCTCACGGTGGAGAAGGACCGCACGGGCGTCGCCGAGTACTTCGTCGACGAGGTGCGCAACGCCCTGCTGATCGAGCAGGTGCCCGAGGGCCCGGTGGACCGCTTCCTGCTGCCGGGCCCCTCGCTCCCGGTGTCCGGCGGCGGCGGGGACGGCACGGCCTCGTTCGACGGGGAGACCGTGCGGCTCACCTGGAACTGGAAGGCCGAGGAGTCGAAGACGGCCGGTGGCGCGGTCTCCTTCCCGGTGTCGGTGGTCCGGGGTGTGCGCTGGCTGCCGTCCCTCGGTCTGGAGAACGGTTACCTGCGCTTCGAGCTGGACCGCGGGCCCTCCACGGCGCCGCCGAAGTTCGACCCGTACTCGCTGGACCTGTGGGGCATGTCGAAGAAGGAGAACACCGCGGTCCTGGTCGCGGCGGCGGTGCTGATGCGACTGCCGGACACGCGCAAGAGCCTGGGCGCGCCCGCGGAGGGCGCCGCCGCACCGGCCGCGCTCCCTTCCCCCTCCCCTGCCCCTGCCGCTGCCACTGCCGACGCCGATGATCACGACGCACTGCTGCGCAGGCTGCGCGAGCTCGGCGAGCTGCACCGGGCCGGAGTGCTCACCGATGAGGAGTTCGGCGCGGCGAAGCAGGCCGTACTGAAGCGCCTCTGACCTGATTGCCGCCCCCCGCCGCCGCCCCCTGCCCGATATCGGGCAGATTTCTTGCATAAGCCCTCCGCTCCGCGCAGTATCGACGAGTGCTTGAACGCCGCTCGTCGCACGACGACCTCATCGACCACCTCGTACGCTCCAGCGCGCTCCAGCGCGGTGAAGCGGCCCGGGTGATCCTTGACGTGCTCGCGTACTTCGACGAGACGACGGACGACTTCGTCCGGCGCCGCCACCGTGAACTGCAATCGGGCGGCCTGGTCAACGCGGAGATCTTCGAGCGGATCGCGGCCGAGCTGCCGCACCGCGCGGTGGCGCCGCCGGAGCTCTCGCTCCGCCAGTTGCGCCGCATCGTCTACGGCTGAGCACGGTCTGATCTTTGTACGTCGATGGAGGGGCAGAGACTCTATGTGCGGAATCGTCGGTTATATCGGGAAGCGTGATGTCGCCCCGCTGCTGCTGGAGGGCCTGCAGCGGCTGGAGTACCGGGGTTACGACTCCGCGGGCATCGTCATCACGGGCAAGGCGGCGGCCGGCAAGCCCGGGACCCTGAAGACGGTCAAGGCCAAGGGCCGGGTCCGCGAGCTGGAGTCCCGGGTCCCCAAGCGGTTCGCCGGTACCACCGGGATCGCCCACACCCGCTGGGCCACCCATGGCGCCCCGAGCGACGAGAACGCCCACCCCCACCTGGACGCCGACAACAAGGTCGCCGTCGTCCACAACGGCATCATCGACAACGCCTCCGAGCTCCGTGCGAAGCTCGTCGCGGACGGGGTCGTCTTCCTCTCCGAGACCGACACCGAGGTGCTGGTCCACCTGATCGCCCGCTCGCAGGCCCTCACCCTGGAGGAGAAGGTCCGCGAGGCACTGAAGTCCGTCGAGGGCACCTACGGCATCGCCGTCCTGCACGCCGACTTCAACGACCGCATCGTCGTCGCCCGCAACGGCTCCCCCGTCGTCCTCGGCATCGGCGAGAAGGAGATGTTCGTCGCCTCCGACGTCGCCGCGCTGGTCACCCACACCCGCCAGATCGTCACCCTGGACGACGGCGAGATGGCCACCCTCAAGGCCGACGACTTCCGTACGTACACCACGGAGGGCTCGACCACGACGGCCACGCCCACCACGGTGGAGTGGGAGGCCGAGTCGTACGACATGGGCGGCCACGACACGTACATGCACAAGGAGATCTCCGAGCAGGCCGACGCCGTGGACCGGGTGCTGCGCGGCCGGATCGACGACCGCTTCTCCACCGTGCACCTGGGCGGTCTCAACCTGGACGCCCGCGAGGCGCGGGGCGTGCGCCGGATCAAGATCCTCGGCTGCGGCACCTCGTACCACGCGGGTCTGATCGGCGCCGGCCTCATCGAGGAGCTGGCCCGCATCCCCGCGGACGCCGAGCCCGCCTCCGAGTTCCGCTACCGCAACCCGGTCGTGGACCCCGACACCCTGTACGTCGCGGTCTCCCAGTCCGGTGAGACGTACGACGTGCTCGCCGCCGTCCAGGAGCTCAAGCGCAAGGGCGCCCGCGTCCTCGGCGTCGTCAACGTCGTCGGCTCCGCGATCGCCCGCGAGGCCGACGGGGGCATGTACGTCCACGCGGGCCCGGAGGTCTGTGTCGTCTCCACGAAGTGCTTCACCAACACCGTCGTCGCGTTCGCGCTGCTCGCCCTGCACCTGGGCCGCATCCGGGACCTCTCGGTCGCCGACGGCAGGCGGATCATCGAGGGCCTGCGCAAGCTGCCCGAGCAGATCGGTGAGATCCTCGAATCCGAGGACGAGATCAAGAAGCTGGCCGAGGAGTACGCGGGCGCGCGGTCGATGATGTTCATCGGCCGTGTGCGGGGCTACCCCGTCGCGCTGGAGGCCTCCCTCAAGCTGAAGGAGATCTCGTACATCCACGCCGAGGCGTACCCCGCCTCGGAGCTGAAGCACGGCCCGCTCGCGCTCATCGAGCCGGAGCTCCCCACCGTCGCGATCGTCCCGGACGACGACCTGCTGGAGAAGAACCGGGCGGCACTGGAGGAGATCAAGGCCCGCAGCGGACGCATCCTCGCCGTCGCCCACCGCGAGCAGGAGAAGGCCGACCACACCATCGTCGTACCGAAGAACGAGAACGAGCTGGACCCGATCCTGATGGGCATCCCGCTCCAGCTCTTCGCCTACCACACGGCGCTGGCCATGGGCCGTGACATCGACAAGCCGCGCAACCTGGCGAAGTCCGTCACGGTGGAGTAGCCGCCCCGCGCCGCACCCCGCGACGGCGCCCGCGGAGAGCCGCCTCGCACCCCTTCCCCGGGGTGCGGGGCGGCTCTCCGGCATCCGGGGGAGGCGGCAGGGGGCGGAGAGGCGCCGAAGGGCGGGGGCGCGCGGCCCGAGGGGCACGAGGGGCACGAGGGCCGCGGCTGCCCCGTGGGCCCCGACGGGCCCGTGGACTCCGGGGGTGGGGAAGGAAGGCACCGCCGCTCGCGCGGAGCGCTCCAGCGGCCAACCAGGCGCCTTCCAGGGCCTTGTGACGCTCCGTCCGAGGGGACGGCGCCTCGCTCCACGGCGCGGCGCACCCGATGTCCGGCGCCCGAAGCCCGGCTGATGCCCGATGCCCGACGCCCAGTGCCCGATGCCCGACGCCTCACGTCGGCGGGGGGCTCCGGTGGGGCCGCCGCGACGGGGCGCCGCGACGGGTCAGGGGATGACGATGACCGGGCGCTGCGCGCGGCGTGCGAGACGGCCCGCCACCGAACCGAAGATCCGGCCGACGATGCCGTGCGTGGAGCCGACGACGATGGCGTCGGCCGAATACTCGCGGCCGACCTCCTCCAGCTCATGGCAGATGTCGCCGCCGCGCTCGACCAGCACCCAGGGCACCTCGGAGAGGTAGTCCGCGCAGGCCAGTTCGAGCCCGAGTACCTCGGTGCGGTGATCGGGCACATCGACGAACACGGGGGGTTCGCACCCCGCCCAGACAGTGGTCGGCAGCCGGTTGGCGACGTGGACGATGATCAGACCGGAGCCGGATCTGCAGGCCATGCCGATGGCGTACGCGAGGGCCCGTTCACTGGATGTGGAGCCGTCGAAACCGACCACGACACCGTGGCGGAAGGCGGGATCGCAGGAATGGCATGTTTCTTCGACCGTCTGCGGCTCCGACAGTGGGTCGGCTACCTGCTTGCGGTCTGCGGGTTCAGGGATTTCGTGACCGGCCATCGATGTCTCGGCGAAGAGAGTCCTCGTGAGGAGGGAGCGGCTTGGGGAGGTGCATCAGCGAGCGGTGTAGCTGTGTCCGGGAATCATCTTCCCAACCCCCTACCCCCAAGGGTACGGCGCCACTCCTCCACTGCCCAGACCCCCGCAAAAGCGCGCGCGACGTTGGAGGGAGCATGCCCGAGGCGGCCCCGGATGGCAATGCCGGTTGTGTCTTACACCGAGCGGTTCGGCGGCCGGAGGAGGCCGGTCGCCCTGTTTTGAGGGCCGTACGGAAGCGCTCGAAAGTGAATCGGCGCACCGGGGAGTGACCCCTTCGAACGGTCTCCGTTAGCCACATCGTCACACCGTGCCACCTCATCGCCACCTCAGGGAGCAAAGCTGTGCCGACCCCGCCGGGACCCTCGTCCGAGCAGAGCCGCGACGCGGCGTCCGATCCGGCGGGCGACGGTGTCCGCTGGGCGGTGTTCGGGGGTCTGCTCGTCCCGGCGGTTCTGGTCGTCTACGGCACATCGGTCGGTAATGCCACCGTCTCCGCGCTCGGTCTCGCCTCTGTCACGGCAGTGTGCCGGCTGCTGTTGCGCCGGTCCGAACGCGCCACCCTCCGGGCGCCCGAAGGAGCACAGCGGAGCGGTCGTTAGGAGCGCACTACAGCGGCCGTGAGGCGAGCAGTTGTGCGCCGGGCGTGACCGGAACCGCTCGCACAACCACCACTTTTCAGCCAACTTCACATCTGCGCCGAATCCTTGGCGATATGGCCGACCAACCCACTTGCCGCCAGGCAGGAAGAGACCGCGCGGTACGCTTTCACCCAACGCGGACGGGCCATGATCGCGAGGCGCACTTCCCTGCGCGGCCCGCGAGTGGAACGCTTCGTGATCGAATGCTTCGCGCCAAGTTGCCTTGTCGACATAGTGCCGGTGGGGGAACGTGTTCACGTCGGGACTGCGGGACACAGTAGATTCGATCATGGGTATCGATGGCTGGGGACCCGTGCAATACCGAGGGGAAACGTGCAGGAGCGACAGGCCCGTAAGGACCAGGGAGACGCGAACACCGAGGGGGGCTTAGCGTCATGAGCCAGGACTCCGCCACCGCAACGGAGGCCGCACGAAAACTGACCGGGCGGCGACGCCGGGAAGTCGTAGCCGTGCTGCTGTTCAGTGGTGGCCCTATCTTCGAGAGCTCCATCCCGCTCTCCGTTTTCGGAATCGACCGGCAGGACGCGGGAGTTCCCCGCTACCGCCTGCTGGTCTGCGGCGGCGAGGAAGGGCCGCTGCGTACTACGGGCGGACTCGAACTCACCGCGCCGTACGGCCTGGAGGCGATCAGCAGGGCCGGCACCGTGGTGGTGCCCGCCTGGCGCTCGATCACTTCACCGCCGCCCGCCGAGGCACTGGACGCGCTGCGCCGCGCCCATGAGGAGGGTGCCCGCATCGTCGGACTGTGCACCGGGGCCTTCGTGCTCGCGGCCGCAGGTCTGCTGGACGGCCGCCCGGCGACCACGCACTGGATGTACGCACCGACGCTGGCCAAGCGCTATCCGTCGGTGCATGTCGATCCGCGTGAGCTCTTCGTCGACGACGGCGATGTGCTCACCTCGGCCGGGACGGCTGCCGGGATCGATCTCTGTCTGCACATAGTGCGTACGGATCACGGCACGGAGGCCGCCGGGGCACTGGCCCGCCGGCTCGTCGTGCCACCGAGGCGCAGTGGCGGCCAGGAGCGCTACCTCGACAGGTCTTTACCTGAAGAGATCGGCTCCGACCCGCTCGCCGAGGTCGTGGCCTGGGCCCTGGAGCATCTTCACGAGCAGTTCGACGTGGAGACGCTGGCGGCGCGTGCCTACATGAGCAGGCGAACCTTCGACCGGAGGTTCCGCTCGCTCACCGGCAGCGCACCGCTCCAGTGGCTGATCACCCAGCGGGTGCTGCAGGCGCAGCGGCTGCTGGAGACCTCCGACTACTCGGTCGACGAGGTCGCGGGGCGCTGCGGTTTCCGCTCCCCGGTCGCGCTGCGCGGGCACTTCCGCCGCCAGCTCGGCTCCTCCCCCGCCGCGTACCGGGCCGCCTATCGGGCCCGTCGTCCGCAAGGGGGAATGGCGGAGTCCTCCGCGGTGATCGAGACGGTCGTGCCCTCCCAGGGTTCGCCGTCCGGCCGCCGGGGCGTGCCCCCGTCCGGGGCAGGTGCGATGCCGCTCGCGAGCGCGGCATCGGGGGGCGCCGGGGACCACTCCGTACCGGGTCCGGACGCGTACGCTCACGGGCGCCCGGCCCTGCCGGGACAGCGGAGCGCCCCGTAGGGTGGGGCGCATGAACGACCGCATGGTGTGGATCGACTGCGAGATGACCGGGCTCTCGCTGGCGGACGACGCACTCATCGAGGTGGCCGCCCTGGTCACCGACTCGGAGCTGAACGTGCTCGGTGAAGGGGTGGACATCGTGATCCGCCCGCCGGACGCGGCCCTGGAGACCATGCCCGAGGTGGTGCGGCAGATGCACACCACCTCGGGTCTCCTCGACGAGCTGGCCGGGGGTACCACCCTGGCCGACGCCGAGGAGCGGGTCCTGGCATACGTACGCGAACACGTGAAGGAGCCGGGCAAGGCCCCTCTCTGCGGAAACTCCATCGGCACCGACCGGGGCTTCCTGGCGAGGGACATGCAGACGCTGGAGGGCTACCTCCACTACCGGATCGTCGACGTGTCCTCCATCAAGGAGCTGGCCCGCCGCTGGTATCCGCGGGCGTATTTCAACAGCCCGGCCAAGAGCGGCAACCACCGGGCCCTGGCGGACATCCGCGAATCCATCGCGGAGCTGCGCTACTACCGGGAGGCGGTCTTCGTACCGCAGCCCGGCCCGGACTCGGAACGCGCCAAGGAAATCGCGGCGCGCCACGTGCTGCCTCCGGCGTAGGACGACAGCCCAGGTCACGGGCCCTTCGGGGCCCGTGGACCGGGCAGGAACAACCGGGGCGCGAGCACCCTCCCGGACCCTGTACACTTTTTCTCGGCCGGTCAGAAAAAGACCGGACGACATGGTGGGTATAGCTCAGCTGGCAGAGCACCTGGTTGTGGTCCAGGATGTCGCGGGTTCAAGTCCCGTTACTCACCCTGATGGATCAGCCCCCGACCTGGAACAACAGGTCGGGGGCTGATTCGTTCCCGGATCAGCCCCCGACAACGCCGGTCCCCGCGTGCGCGTGGGTGGCCCCCACTGCACCGACGCGGCGAACCGGGTCGCGGCAGGTCCCCGGACACACGGAACAGCCCCCTCCGCCCAAGGGTGAAGGGGGCTGTTCCGTGCGTCGGGGGCCGGGCGTCCGGACGCCCGGCCGTCACGACGAGTCGCGTACCACCAGTTCCGTCGGCAGCACGATCCTCGGGCGCTCTTCCTGGCGGCCCGCGATCTCGTCCAGGAGGACCCGGGCCATCGTGCGGCCCATCTCCTCGATCGGCTGGCGGACGCTGGTGAGGGCCGGGTCCATGTGGCGGGCGACGACCGAGTCGTCGAAGCCGACCAGGGCCACGTCGTCGGGGATGCGGCGGCCGGCCTCGCGCAGGACCTGGCGGGCGCCGGCGGCCATGACGTCGGAGGCGGCGAAGACCGCGTCGAGGCCGGGGCGGCGGGCCAGGAGTTCGCGCATCGCGTGGGCGCCGCCCTCCTCCGTGAAGTCGGCGGGGGCGATGAGGCGTTCGTCGGGGTCCAGGCCCGCCGCGGCGACCGCCGCGCGGTAGCCGTCCAGGCGGCGTTGCGCTCCGTAGACCTCAAGGCGGCCGGTGATCGTGGCGATGGAGCGGCGCCCCCGTGAGACCAGGTGGTCCACCGCGGCCCTCGCGCCCTCGAAGTTGTCGGAGTCCACCGAGGCGAGCGGTTCGGCGGCGTTTCTGCGGCCGCTGATCACGGACGGCATCCCGAGCTGTTCGAGCAGGTCGGGCAGCGGGTCGTCGGCGTGCACCGAGACCAGCAGGACGCCGTCCACGCGGTGCGCGGTGAGGTACTGCGCGAGCCTCCGGCGCTCCCGGTCGCTGCCCACCAGGGTGAGCAGCAGTTGCATCTCGGTGTCGGCGAGCGCGGCGCCGACACCGCGCACGATGTCGGAGAAGTACGGCTCGGCGAAGAAGCGGGTCTCGGGCTCGGGGACGACCAGCGCGATGGCGTCGGTGCGGTTTCCCGCGAGCGCCCTGGCGGCGCGGTTGGGTACGTATCCCAGCTCCGCGACAGCCGCCTCGACGGCCTCGCGGGTCTGCACGCTGACCCGTGGCGAACCGTTGATGACACGGGACGCGGTGCCCCTGCCCACGCCCGCCCGTGCCGCCACCTCTTCGAGCGTGGGCCGCCCGCCGCTCCGTACTCGCCCTGCCGCCATGGCTGCCTCCCCGTTCCCGGTCAATTTCTCACAGCCGCAAAGCCAATCCAAGTTTCGGACGCTTCGCCCCGGTAGGGTCGACCGTGCGGCTTGGGAGCGCTCCCAGCGGTTTCGAGTCTACGGGTTCCCCGACCCGCCGGAACGCCGGAAGACCCCGCCGGTGCGCGGGGCCTTCCGATGGAGCGGGGCCGGCGTGTGTGCCGGGTGCGTGCGCCGGGCGCGTACGTCAGGCTCGCGCCTCCGGCGCCGGGGGCAGCGCGTGGTGGCGGATCACATCGGCGTACCAGTGGGCGCTCGCCTTCGGGGTGCGCCGCTGGGTCGCGTAGTCGACGTACACCGCCCCGAAGCGCTTCGAATACCCGTACGCCCACTCGAAGTTGTCCATCAGCGACCAGAGGAAGTAGCCGCGCACATCCGCCCCGGCGGCGACCGCCCGCTGCACGGCGTCCAGGTGGCCCCGCAGATACGCGATCCGCTCGGGGTCCTCGACCCGGCCCTCGGGGGACATGTAGTCGTCGAACGCGGCGCCGTTCTCCGTGACCATCAGCGGCAGGCCCGGGTGGTCGCGGGTGACGTCGAGGAGCAGGTCGTACAGCCCCTCGGGGTCGACCGACCAGTTCATCGCCGTACGCGGTCGGTTCTCGGCGAGGTGGAAGGCGACGTGCTCGGAACCGGGCCACGGCGAGTGGTCGCTGTTGCCGTGGCCGTCGTTGCGGGTGTCCCCGGCGCCCGAGGCGGGCGTGGAGACGATCGTCGGCGTGTAGTAGTTGACGCCGAGTACGTCGACGGGGCGCGCGGTCTCCGCCAGGTCACCGTCCCTCACCAGCCCGGACCAGTCGACCAGGTGCGCGGTGTCGGCGAGCAGGTCCTCGGGGTACTCCCCCCGCAGCATCGGACCGGTGAAGATCCGGTTCCCCACCGCGTCGATCCGGCGGGCGGCGTCCGCGTCCTGGGCGCTCGCGGTCAGCGGGCGGACCTGGTGGAGGTTGAGGGTGACCGAGAGCTGCGCGGCAGCGGGGAGCCGGTCGCGCAGGATCCCGGCCGCCCGGCCGTGGGCGAGGTTGAGATGGTGCGCCGCACGCAGCGCGGAGCCCGGTTCGGTGCGCCCCGGGGCGTGCACGCCGGAGCCGTAACCGAGGAAGGCCGAGCACCACGGCTCGTTGAGCGTGGTCCACATGCCGACCCGGTCGCCCAGCGCCCCGGCCATGATCGCGGCGTAGTCGGCGAAGCGTTCGGCGGTGACGCGCTGCGGCCAGCCGCCCGCGTCCTCCAGCTCCTGCGGGAGGTCCCAGTGGTAGAGCGTGGCGACGGGCGTGATGCCCGCCTCCAGCAGCTCGTCGACGAGCTTGCGGTAGAAGTCCAGGCCGCGCTCGACGGCGGGGCCGCGGCCGGTGGGCTGGACGCGGGACCAGGAGACGGAGAAGCGGTACGCCTTCAGCCCGAGCTGCCTCATCAGCGCGACGTCGTCGCGGTAGCGGTGGTAGTGGTCGGCGGCGATGTCCCCGGTGTCGCCGTTGCGGACCTTGCCCGGTGTATGGCTGAAGGTGTCCCAGATGGAGGGGGTGCGGCCGTTCTCGGCGGCGGCTCCCTCCACCTGGTAGGCGGCGGTCGCCGCGCCCCAGACGAAGCCCGCCGGGAAGGGGGTCTCCCCCGCCGGCCGCTGTGGGGCGGCGCCCGTCGCGGGGGCGGACCCCAGCGGGGCCGGGGAGCCGGCGAGGAGGGCGGGGGTACCGGGGATTGCTGTGTCAGGGCGTACGGCAGTCATAACGGGAGCGCTCCCAGAAGTGGGTGGGGCAGGGCTGGCGGCAGGAAGCAGGCAGCCTGGGGCAGGAAGTCGGCAGGCCGGGGCAGGTTGAGGCAGGGGGCTGACGGGTCGCGCCAGGGGCAGGGACAGGGGCAGGGCCAGAGGCAGAGGGCGGAAGCAGGGGCGAGGGGTGGAAACAGGGGGGTGGAAACAGGAGCGGGGGCGAGAGCAGGGCAGGGGGCCGGCCGGTGCACTCCGCACCGGGTGTGGGAGTCGGACGTGGAAGTCGGACCGGGGCGGCGTCGGGGAACCTCGGGGCGAGGCTCCGCCGGCTCCCTCACCCCTTGACCGCGCCGGACATGATCCCCCCGACGATCTTCTTCCCGAACAGCACGAACACGACCAGCAGCGGCAGTGTGCTGATCAGCGCGCCCGCCATCACGATGCTCTGATCAGGGGTGTACGAGGCGCTGAGCTGCCCCAGCGCGACCTGGAGGGTCGGGTTCTGCTGGTTCAGCGCGAGATAGGGCCAGAAGAAGTCGTTCCACGCCTGAACGAAGGTGAGCATGCCCAGGACCATCATCGCCGGGCGGGCCACCGGAAGCACCACGCTCACCACGATGCGGAAGTTGTTGGCTCCGTCGATCCTCGCCGCCTCGATGAGTTCGTACGGCAGCGCCTCGATCAGGTACTGGCGCATGAAGAAGACACCGAACGCGCTCACCAGGGTCGGGAAGATCACCGACTCCAACTGCCCGCCCCAGCCGAGGTCGGACATCATCATGAACAGCGGGACGACGCTGAGCTGCGGCGGGATCGTCAGCGTGGCGATGACCGCGGTCATCAGCCAGCCGCGCCCTCGGAAGCGCATCTTGGCGAAGGCGTACCCGGCCAGCGTGCAGAAGAACAGCGTCGCCGCGGTGATCGACGCGGACACCACGACGCTGTTGATGATCGCCTTGCCGAGGTTCGCCTGTTCCCAGGCGGTTCCGAGGTTGTCGAACAGCCGCCCGCCCGGCAGGAACGGCGGGGTGGACGCGAGGACCTCGTCCTGGGTCCTGGACGCCGCCACCAGCGTCCAGTAGAGCGGCAGCAGCGAACCGATGCCGACGACGGTCAGCGCGGCGTAGGCGAACGGGCCGCCCTTCATCTGCTGGCCCGCCCCCATCCGGAAGCGGTTCGTACGGTGCGGTGTGCGACGCTCCCGCGCTGGCGGGAGGACGGGCCGCGGGGCTTTGGTGGGGCTGGTCATGGTCATGGAATCGCTCCCGGTCAGGCCGCTGAGCTGCGTACGAAGCGGCCGATGAGCCAGTTCACCGCGGCGATGATGAGCAGGAGGGCGAGCATCGCCCAGGCCACTGCGGCGGCCGGGCCCAGATGCCCGAGATTCCAGCCGTAGTTGTAGAGGTAGACGCTGAGCGTCTCGTACTGATTCTCGTTGCCTCCGGTGGCTCCGAGCGCGCCGCCCTCCAGGAGCAGGGGCTCCCCGAACAACTGCATCGAACCGATGGTGGAGATGACGATCGTGAAGAGGATCGTCGGCCGCAGCGAGGGGATGGTCACCTTGCGGAACTGCTGCCAGCGCGACGCGCCGTCGAGCGAGGCCGCCTCGTACAGTTCGTTCGGCACCGCCTGCATCGCGGCCAGGTAGATCAGGGCGTTGTACCCCGTCCAGCGCCAGATCACGATGACGGAGATGGCGATCTTCGACGTCCAGTGCCCGTTCGCCCAGTTGGTGTCGCCGAATCCGACGAACTGGAGGGCCCAGTTCAGCAGGCCGCCGTCCGCACGGAAGACCAGCGCGAAGACCAGGGCCGCCGAGGCCACCGACGTGGCGTACGGCGTCAGGATGACGGTGCGCCAGAACGTGCTGGCCCGCAGCTTGTAGTTCAGCAGATGTGCCAGGCCCAGCGCGACCAGCAGTTGCGGAACGGTCGAGATGACCCCGATCAGGAAGGTGTTGCTGACCGCCGTCCAGAACTCGGAGTCGTGCAGGATCCGGTCGAAGTTCCCCCAGCCGACCCACTCCATCCGGTCCAGGCCGGTCATCTCCACCCGGTGCAGGGCGATCCAGCCCGTGTAGATGAGCGGGTAGAGCCCGAAGGCGGCGAAGACGAGGAAGAACGGCGCTATGTACGCGTACGGGGACGCCTTGTCGTCGAATCGCCACAGCCGGCTCCGCCACAACTGGCGTCGGGCGTCGCGGTGTTCGCGCCCGGGATCACCGGGTGGCGGGGCGTGCGTGTCCCGGGTGGGGGTCGAGGTTGCCACGGGCGGGAGTCCTTCCCAGGGGTGCGCCGGCAGGACGACGCGAGGAACGGTCGGACCGGAGAGAGGGAGACGGGGACAGGGTCGGGGTCGGGGTCGGGGTCGGGGTCGGGGTCGACAACGCGGATGCGGATGCGGATGGAGGTGGATGGAGGTGGAGGTGAAGATAGAGGTGGAGGCCGCGCGTGGAAGCCATGCGGGCGGCTGCGCAAGCCCGCCGGTGCGGGCAGCCCTCCGTGGGCCGCCCGCACCGGCGGCGGTTCAGCCGATCGCCTTGTCGATCGCCTTCGTCGCCGCGTCCCAGGCGTCGTCCGGGTCCGTGCCGCGCTGCTCCATGTTGTTGATCTGCGTGGAGATGGAGTCCTTGATCACGCCGTCCTTCGGGCCGAGGACCGCCTCGGGGATGGACGTCGCCTCATCCGCGTAGATCTGGCCGATCGGGGCGTTGTTGAAGTACGGGAGGGTGGCGTTCTTCACGTCCGGCAGCTCGTACGCGCCCTTGTTGGACGGGAACACACCGATCGCCTTGAAGACGGCCGCCTGCTGCTCGGGGGCGGTCAGCCACTTGACGAGCTTCATCGCCTCGTCCACGTTCTTCCCCGACTTCGGCACGGAGAGGAAGGAGCCGCCCCAGTTGGCGGCGGTCGCACCGGGAGCGCTGGTGATGTCCCACTTGCCCTTGTTGGCCTCACCGGCGTACGTCGAGATCTGACCGGCCATCCACGCCGGGCACACCACGGTCGCGATCGTGCCCTTGCGCAGGGCCGCCTGCCACGGGTCCTCGAACTGGGCGAGGCCCTGGGTCAGCTTCTTCGACGCCGCCTCGGCGGCCAGGTCCCAGCCCTGCTGGACGCTGGGGCTGTCCTGGTAGATGGGCTTGCCGCCCTCGTCGTAGTACTGCTTCGCGTTCGAGCTGACCACGGCGTTGAACATCGCGCTCGCGGAGTCCATGAAGTACGTGCCCTTGGGTGCCTTCTTCTTGAACTCCTCGCCGAGCGCGAGGAAGTCCTCCCAGCCCCCGGCGGTCCGCTTCGCGATCTCGGTGCGGTCGGTCGGCAGCCCGGCCTTCGCGAACAGCTCGGTGTTGTAGCAGAGCGACATCGGGCCGATGTCGGTCCCCGCGCCGATCACCGCGCCGCCGGGGGCCGTCGCCTGCTTCTCCTTCCACGACACCCACTCGTCGACGTCGATCACCTTGCCGAGATCGGCGAACGCGTCCGCCTTGGTGTCGACGATCTCCTTGATCCGGCCGACCTCGATGCCTTGGACGTCCGCGAGCCCACTGCCCGAGTTCAGCTGCTGAAGCAGCTTGGGGTAGTAGTTCTTCTCCTCGGCGGTGGTGTCCTCCTTGACCGTGATCTTCGGGTTGAGCTCGTGGTACTTCTCGAAGAGCCCGGCCTCCTTGTACCCGAACTGCCCGAAGTCGGCGACGGTCAGCGTGATGTTCCCGTCGGCGTCGGCACTGTCGCCGGAATCCGACGAGTCGCTGCACGCGGTGAGCAGCAGGGCGGTGACCGTCAGGCCCGTGGTGGCCACGATCGCGGTTCTGCGGCGTCCGCCGGCAACGCTGCGGGTGATGCGCATTCCACTACTCCTTGTTCCAGGGTGGGACTGGCGGTGCTCCGCGAGGCCGGTGCGGCGGCGCGGACGACGCCAGGTGGTACTGGGGGAGGCACGGGCAGTGCCATGCGCACGGGATCCCCGTGCGTTGTGGGAGCGCTCCCATGCGCCGATGCCGGAAGGTTCCTTCCTCGGAGGGGTGGGTGTCAAGACTTGAAGACGTTTCCGTTGCGCGAGCATGTCCATCGCGTCACGCGGCCACGCCCGCCCGGCACCCCCGGCCGATGCCGTCGGCACCCGGCTCCGGCCCCGCCGCACCGTGAATGCCCGCAGGCCACAAGCCCGTCGGCCACGCCCGCCCCCTTCCCGGCGGGAACGGGGGCCCGCGCGCACCCGGACCGCCCGCCGTCCGGAAACAGCCCCTCGCGACAAGTCCGCGACGGCGGCACGACCACCGGAAGGTGAACGAACCACCTCGCGGGGCGCCGCACCCGGACGGTTTCCGCACTCCCCCTCACGCACCCTCCGGGAGGGAAGGGCCCACCCGCGGGGAAAGCGGGCGGACATGGGGCCGTCGCGGTGAAGTGCCCGCGCACCCAACCCCTGCTAATTTCACCCTTATGTCCCTTTTGATCACCAACTCCCTGATCGGTGAGTGAGGCGGGATGGGCGTTCTCCGCGACCATCCCGAACTGGCACTCTTCCTCTGTCTTGCCGCCGGATATCTGGTGGGCAAGCTCCGCGTCGGACCGATCACGCTCGGCGGTATCTGCGGCACGCTGATCGTCTCGCTGCTGCTCGGCACCCGGCACATCAGCGTCGACGACGACGTCAAGACCGTCTTCTTCGCGCTGTTCATCTTCTCGCTCGGCTACATGGCGGGTCCTCAGTTCTTCGCCAACCTCAACCGCAAGAGCCTGCGCTTCTTCACGCTCTGTCTGATCGAACTGGTCTGCGTACTCGGTATCGCCTACGGGCTGGCCAAGGCCTTCGACCTGGACGTGGGCACCGCCGCCGGCATCCTGGCGGGCGCGGCCACCGAGTCCGCCGTCGTGGGTACGGCCACCGAGGCCATCGGCAAGCTCAACGATCTGACCGCCGACCAGATCTCCCAGTACCAGGGACATGTCGCCACCGCGTACACGGTCTGCTACCTGTTCGGTCTGATCACCATCGTGCTCTACACCAGTCAGATCATGCCGATGCTGCTGCGCATCAACCTGGCGGACGCCTCGCGCGAACTCTGGGAGAAGATGCGCGGCGGCACGGCGGGGCTGGAGTCCGACGAGCGCGAGGCCCTGCCCGGCACGGTCGGGCGCACCTACCTGGTCACACTGGCCGACGGACGCACCATCGGTGAGCTGGAGACCGCGCTCGGCGGTCATGTGACGGTCGAGGGCGTCAAGCGCGGCAGCAAGCTGCTGCCCCCCGCGCCCGACCTGGAGCTGACGCTCAGCGATCTGATCCAGGTCGTCGGGCGGCGCTCGGCCATCATCGCGGCGGGCCGGGAGATCGGCCCCGAGACGCCCGCGATTCCGGGCCTCGACACCCCGCTGGCCACCAAGCAGGTCGCCGTCACCGAGAAGTCCACCCACGGCTCGACCATCGACCAGCTGGAGAAGACCCATCCCGAGTTCCGCGAGGACGGGGTCTACATCACCGAGGTGGTGCGCAACGACCAGCAGCTGCCCGCCTCGGGCCGCACCACGCTCTACCGCGGCGACGTCCTGACCCTGGTCGGTGCGCGCGGCGGGCTGAACAAGCTGGTCGCGAAGATCGGCGCCGTGGTCAAGAACGACACGACCGACTTCATCTACATCGGGTTCGGCATCGTGGCGGGCTCACTGCTCGGCCAGATCGTCGTCGACGCCGGAGACATCCCCATGTCGCTCGGCACCGGCGGCGGCTGTCTGATCTCCGGGCTGATCTTCGGCTGGTTCCGCTCCCGCAGGCAGACCTTCGGCGCGTTCCCGCCGCAGGCCGCGACCACCCTCAAGGACCTGGGCCTGGCGGTCTTCATCGCCTGCACGGGGCTGACCGCCGGGCCGCAGGCCTGGCCGCTGCTCAAGGAGTACGGGGCGCTGCTCCCCTTCGCGGGCATCGCCATGGTGCTGGTCCCCGCGACCGTCTCGCTGATCGTCGGACGCAAGCTGCTGAAGATCGACAAGCCGCTGCTGATCGGTGCCATCGCCGGACAGCAGTGCTCGACCCCGGCGATCACCTCCATCACCCAGGTGGCCCAGAGCTCCGTTCCCCTGCTCGGCTACACGATCACATACACGCTCTCGAACTTCCTGCTGCCGCTCACCGGGCCGATCCTCGTCGGCGTCCTAGGAGCCTGATGTGATCGATTTCCTCAACCGCAACGTCTTCCATCCCCACCCCGAACTGCTCGTCTTCCTCGTCATCGCCCTGGGCTTCCTGCTCGGGAAGATCCGCTACAAGGCGATCGCGCTCGGCGCGGTGACGGGCTGTCTGGTCGCCGGGCTCGTGCTCGGCGCCCAGTTCAAGGTCCAGATCGACGACACGGTCAAGAACCTCTTCTTCATCATGTTCCTGTTCGCCCTCGGCTACCGGGTCGGCCCGCAGTTCTTCCGCGGCCTCAGGAAGGACGGCCTGCCCCAGGTCGTCAACGCGGTCGTCGTCTGTGTCACCGGGCTGCTGGTGTCCTGGCTGTTCGCCGCCATGCTCGGATACGGCCCCGGGCTCGGCGCCGGCCTGATGAGCGGCGCGCTCACCCAGTCGGCGGCCATCGGTGTCGCCCAGGACGCCATCGGTACGCTGCCCGGCCTCTCCTCCTCCGAGGTGAAGACCCAGGAGAACCTGGTCGCGGTCGGGTACGCGGTGACGTATCCGCTCGGCACGATCCTGTGCGCGATGCTGCTGGCCAACGTCCTGCCCCGGCTGTACCGCAAGAACCTCGCCAAGGAGAGCGCCGAGCTCGCCGCGGAGCTGGACGCCCCCAACGAGAGCCCCGACGAGGGCGAGGGCTACTACGAGGTGGTGCTGCGCGCCTACACGGTCCAGCGTCCCGATCTCGTGGGCCGCACGGTCGAGGACTTCGAGAACCAGCAGAAGTCGCTCGGCCGGCGGGTCTACATCACCGGCGTCCGCCGCGGCGGGACGGTGCTGGAGCACGACCAGTCACGGGCCCTGGCGCTCGGCGACACCGTCGCCGTCAGCGCGCTGCGCCACGACCTGGTCGACTTCGACGCCCGTACGCACATCGGCGCCGAGGCCGACGATGTCGAACTGCTCGGCTACCGCACCGAGACGCTCCATGTCGTGGCCTCGGAGAAGGCCCAGCTCGGCCGGACCATCGAGGAGCTGCGCCGCGAGCCGTTCATGGTCGGTGTCTACATCGACAAGCTCTACCGGGCCGGGGCCGAGTTCCCCTACCGGCTCTCCACGGAGCTGGAGCGCGGTGACACGCTGATCCTCACCGGGCCCGAGCGGCTCGTCGGCCCGGCGGGCAAGGAGCTCGGCAAGCCCGTGCCGACGAGCTTCGCCACCGACATGGTCTGGGTCGGCCTCGGGATCTTCCTCGGCGGCTGTCTCGGTATTCCGGCGCTGACCGCGGGCGGGGTGCCGATCTCGCTGTCCACCTCCGGCGGCGGCCTGATCATGGGTCTGGTCTTCGGCTGGATCCGCGGCAAGTACCCGACGTACGGGAATGTGCCGCCCGGCGCCCAGTGGTTCATGGACACGCTGGGGCTGTGCCTGTTCGTCGCGGTCGTCGGCATCAACGCCGGGCCCAGCTTCACCAGCGGACTGTCCACGGCCGGCTGGGGGCTGCTCGTCTTCGGGGCGGTCGCCACCGTCGTACCGCTGGTCGTCGGCTTCCTGGTCGGGCACTACATCCAGAAGATCAGATTCCCGATCCTGATGGGTGTGCTGGCCGGCGGTCAGACCACGACCGCCGCGATCGGCGCCATCAACGAGACCTCGAAGTCCCAGATCCCCACGCTCGGCTACACCATCCCCTACGCGGTCGGCAACGTCCTGCTGACGGTGTGGGGCGCCGTGATCGTCATCCTCAACCACTGAATCGCCCGGGAGCGGAGACCAGCATGCCCAAGACCACCCTCAGCCGTGAAGAGATCCGGTCCTTCGCACAGCTCAGCCCGTTCGAGCTGAAGGACAAGTTCATCAAGATCGCCCAGGCCGCGCAGAGCGACAAGCCCGGCCAGAAGGGCAAGACGACCCGGGCCATGCTCAACGCGGGCCGCGGCAACCCGAACTGGGTCGCCACCGGTCCCCGCGAGGCGTACCACGCGCTGGGCTACTTCGCGATCGCCGAGTCCCGCCGGGTGTGGACCGCCGACAACCTGGGCGGGATGCCGGAGGAGGTCGGCTGCGCGGACCGCTTCGAGCACTTCACCCGTACGCACCCGGAGCTGCCCGGCATCGAACTGCTCAAGGCGAGCGTCGATCTGGCGGTCAAGCGGTTCGGCTTCGACCGCGACGCGTTCGTCCATGAGCTGACGGACTCCTCGATCGGCGACAACTACCCGGTGCCGGGCCGGATGCTGCGGCACACGGAGGAGATCGTGCGCGGCTATGTCGCGGACGAGATGTTCGACCACCGGCCGCCCGCCGGGCAGAACCTGAGCCTGTTCGCCACCGAGGGCGGCACGGCGGCCATGTGCTACATCTTCGACTCGCTGCTGAAGAACGGGATCCTGGAGAAGGGCGACCGGATCGCCCTGATGGTCCCGGTGTTCACCCCGTACCTGGAGATCCCGGAGCTGGACACGTACGGCTTCGACGTCGTCCATGTCGAGGCGAACCTGTTCACGGAGACCGGGGTGCGGCAGTGGCGCTACCCGCCGGAGGAGGTCGCCAAGCTCGCCGACCCGACGGTCAAGCTGGTCTGCTGCGTCAACCCCAGCAACCCGCCCTCGCTGGCGCTCGCGCCGCGGGTCGCCGAGCAGATCGTGTCGATCGTCGCCGAGCAGAACCCGAACCTGATCGTCGTCACCGATGACGTGTACGGCACCTTCGTGGAGGGCTTCCGCTCGCTCGCGGCCGAACTGCCGCGCAACACGCTGCTGGTGTACTCCTACTCCAAGCACTACGGCGCCACGGGCTGGCGGCTCGGGGTGATCGGGCTGCACGACGACAACGTGATCGACGAGATGCTCGCCGCGCAGAGCCCGGAGCGGAAGGCCGGGCTGAACAAGCGGTACGGGACGCTCTCGCTGGAGCCGGAGAAGATCAAGTTCATCGACCGGCTGGTCGCGGACTCCCGGCAGGTGGCGCTGAACCACACCGCCGGCCTCTCCCTCCCCCTCCAGGTGATGATGGCGCTCTTCTCGCTGTTCGACATGCTGGACGAGGGTCAGGCGTACAAGCACCGCATCCGCGCCATCGTCCAGCAGCGCCTGGACCTCCTGCTGGAGGGCGTGCACATGAAGATCTCCGAGGATTCCAAGCGGGCCGCCTACTACATCGAACTGGACCTGCTCGCGGAAGCCGAACGCGTCCACGGGAAGCCGTTCGCCGACTTCCTGGAGAAGAACTACGAGCCGGTCGACCCGCTGTTCCGGCTGGCCGAGCAGACGTCGGTGGTGCTGCTGAACGGGGGCGGGTTCGACGGTCCGGAGTGGTCGGTACGTGTGTCGCTGGCCAACCTGGACGACCTGGACTATCTGAAGATCGGCCACCATCTGCGGGCGATCTTCAATGAGTACGCGGAGGAGTGGAAGGCGCAGTAGGAGCGCGGCGACGGGGCGCGTCCGGGCGCGGGAGTACGGGACGCGCGTCCGGGCCGCGCGGGCGCGCGGGTACGGGGCAGGCCGTGTCCGGGCGCGGGAGTACGCGGCGGGCGCGTCCCGTCAGGCAGTGTCCCGCAGCATGGCGAGCGTGGTCTCCAGCTCGGTCCTGGCCGTCCGGGCCGCCTCCCGCCCGTCGCCCGCCACGACGGCCCGGACGAGGGCGGCGTGGGTGTCCTCGCCGTGGCCGGGGTGGGTGGCGCGCAGGTCGAGCAGGTCGACCAGCTCGATCAGGCCCTGCCGCAGGGCGGGCGCGAACTCCCCGAACAGATCGGTGAGTACGGGATTGTGGGCGGCGGCCACCACCGCCCGGTGCAGCGCGATGTCCGCGTCCACGAACTCCGCGTCCCCCCAGCCGCTCGCCGCCCGCCGGGCCGCCATCGCCTCGTCCAGGGCCGCGAGGTCGTCCTCGGTGCGGCGTTCGGCGGCCAGCCGGGCGGCCTCGACCTCGATGAGCATGCGCACCTCGTACACATCGGTGACCGCGGCCCGGCGCAGCCGCGTGGGCCAGTCCTCGTGCGGGCGGTCGGCGATGACGAAGACCCCGGAGCCCTGCCGGGCCTGGACCAGTCCGGTCGCGGCCAGGGCGCGCACGGCCTCACGGACCGTGGAGCGGCCGACCCCGAGGGTTTTGGCGAGGGTGGTCTCGCCGGGGATCTTCGTACCGACCGGCCACTGGCCGCCGGTGATCCGCCCGCGCAGATGGTCCGTGGCCTGTTCGACGAGAGGGCTGGGGCGCAGTGGGCCGAGGGGACTGCCGAGCGGGCCGGGCGACGACACGAGTTCCACCTGTCAGGTTGTCTGAGGACTTGTCGAGTGGCTACTGTACCGGCATGACGCACAGCGGTCTCCTTCTTCTCGGCTGCCGCGGCGGGGCCTGAAGCGACCGGCACCCCGCCGCGGGGTGCCGTGCTGTGCCGGTCGCGTCCGGCGACCCGAGAAGAGACCGTTTCCATGTCCGACGTCATGTCCGGCTCCCCGTCAACGACGCACGGCTTCCCCACCCTCCGTACACCGCGCGGCCCCGTACCCGCCGGTGCGCCCGCCTGGAATCCGCAGCGCGCCAGCGATATGCCCTCCCACCGCTACCGCTCCGCCTTCGACCGTGTCGAACTGCCGCTGACCGACCGCGGCTGGCCCGACGCCCGGATCGAAGAGGCCCCCCTCTGGGTGCCGGTCGACCTGCGGGACGGCAATCAGGCACTGGCCGAGCCGATGGACACCCCGCGCAAGCGCCGGATGTTCGACCTGCTCGTCACGATGGGGTTCAAGGAGATCGAGATCGGCTACCCGTCCGCGAGCCGGACGGACTTCGACTTCGTGCGGCACCTGGTGGAGAGCGGTGCGGTGCCCGGCGACGTCACCCCGGTCGTCTTCACCCCGGCCAGGGCGGACCTGATCGAGCGGACCTTCGCCTCCGTGGCGGGCATGGACCGCGCGGTCGTCCACCTCTACATCCCGACGGCACCGGTCTGGCGCGATGTGGTGCTCGGGCGCGACCGGGCGGAGGTGCACGCGGTGATCCGGGAGGCGGCGACCCTGATGGCACGGCTCGCGCACGCCATGCCGGGGACGGACATCCGGTTCGAGTTCTCCCCCGAGGTCTTCATCCTCACCGAGCCGGACTTCGTCCTGGAGATCTGCGACAGCCTGACGGAGCTGTGGGACGCCTCCCCCGACCGGCCGGTGATCCACAACCTGCCGGCCACCGTGGAGATCGCGACGCCGAACGTGTACGCGGACCAGATCGAGTACATGCACCGCCATCTGGCCCGCCGGGACTCGGTGATCCTCTCCGTGCATCCGCACCACGACCGCGGTACGGGGGTCGCCTGCGCCGAACTGGCCGTGCTGGCGGGCGCCCAGCGCGTGGAGGGGTGCCTGTTCGGGAACGGGGAGCGCACGGGCAATGTGGACCTGGTGAACCTGGCGCTGAACCTGCACGCCCAGGGTGTCGACCCGATGATCGACTTCTCCGACATCGACGAGATCCGCCGCACGGTCGAACACTGCAACCGGCTGCCGGTGCCGCCGCGCCACCCGTACGGCGGCGACCTCGTCTACACCGCGTTCTCCGGTACCCACCAGGACGCCATCAGCAAGGGCCTGGCCCATCACGAGGCGAGCGGGTCCGCGTTCTGGTCGGTGCCGTACCTGCCGATCGACCCGGCCGATGTGGGGCGCAGTTACGAGGCGGTCATCCGGGTCAACAGCCAGTCGGGCAAGGGCGGCATCGCCCATCTGCTGCACAGCAACTACGGGGTGGACCTGCCGCCCGCGATGCGCGCCGACTTCTCCCGTACGGTGCAGTCGGCCACGGACGACAGCGGGACGGAGGCCACGCCCAAGGACCTGTGGGAGCTGTTCGGAGCGACGTATCTGACTCCGGGCCGGGACGGCGCGGTCGCCCTCACCTCCTGGACGACGGACCGCACCCCGGCGGGCGAGCACCGCTTCGTCTGCACGCTGCGGACGGACGACGGCGGGGCCCGGGGCGAGGGCGACTACGAGGGCACGGGCAACGGCCCGGTGTCGGCGTTCACGCACGCGCTGGCCGGGGCGGGCATCGAGGTCGAGATCCTCGACTTCGTCCAGCACGCGACGCGACGGGGCCAGGGCAGCCCCGCGATGGCGTACGTGGAGTGTCTGGTCGGCGGTCAGCGGCGCTGGGGAGCGGGCCAGGACACCTCCGTGCTGACCGCCTCGGTGATGGCCGTGCTCTCGGCGGTGAACCGCGGCTGAGCCCGTCCGGCCCGGCGGTGAACCGCGGCTGAGCCGGTCCGGCCCGGCGGTGAACCGCGGCTGAGCCCGTCCGGCCCGGAGGGGGCTGCCTCCGGGCCGTCGGCCTCTCCGGCCGGGAGGGGCGGCCTCCGGGCCGGGGGTCCGTTCCGGCCCGGGGCTGTCCTCCGGGCCGGAGCGTCCTCGCGGCCCATGGGGGGCGCGCGCCCCGGCCGGTGGTGGGGGGCCTGGGGTCCGGCCGGGGTGCGCGGGCGGTGGTGGCCGGCGGAAGTGAGGACGTGGAAGCACGCTAGCGGCACCGGTTCCGGCAAACGGGGCGATTCGGGCCCGGGTCGGGGTTCTTAGGGTGGGCTTAAGGAGCCCATCGGCACGGGTTAATGGTGCGGGCCCCCGACGGGCGGGCCCCCGCCGCGCCCGCTCCCGGCCTCCCCGTCCCGGACGGCCGTCCGCCGCCGCTGCCGGGCCACGCGCCGGCCGGGGCCCCGCCCGCTGCGCTCCGGCGCACCCTCGTGCAGCCCGATCCGGATCCGGACCTCCGTACCGCCGAGGACCGAACGGCCGATCCGCAGGTCGCCGCCGGTGGACTCGGCCACCCTGCGCACGATGTCCAGGCCGAGCCCCGTCGAGCCCAGCGCGCCCGCCGCCCCGCCCCGGCCGCTGGAGCCGCGGGCCAGGGCGGCCTTCGGGTCGGCGATGCCGGGGCCCGCGTCGGAGACCAGCACGATCACCGCGTCGCCGCCGTGGTGCACATCGACCGCGAACGCGGTGCCCTCCGGGGTGTGCCGGAAGACATTGCCGAGCAGCGCGTCCAGCGCGGCGGCCAGTTCGGGCCGGGCGACCGGGATGCGTACCGTACGGCCCACTCCCGCCAGACGCACCTCTCGGCCCTCGTCCTCGGCCAGCGCCGACCAGAAGCTCATCCGCTCCCGGATCACCTCGGAGACGTCGCAGCCCGCCCCCGCCCCCGTCTGCACGCCCTGGGTCTGCGGGCGCTGCTCGCGGGCGGTACGGATGATCGTGTCCACCTCGTGCTCCAGCTGCTCGACCGCCGCCCGGGTCTGTTCGGCGGCCGGTCCCTCGCCCAGCGAGGCGGCGTTGAGCCGGAGCACGGTGAGCGGGGTCCGCAGCCGGTGGGAGAGGTCGGCGGCCAGTTCCCGTTCGTTGGCCAGGAGTTGTACGACCTGGTCGGCCATCGAGTTGAACGCGACGGCCGCGGACCGCAGTTCGGTGGGGCCCTCCTCCGGGACCCTGGTGCCGAGCCTGCCCTCGCCGAGGTTCTGGGCGGCGCCCGCGAGCCGCCGGGCGGGTTCCACCATCCGCACGCCGAGCCGGTCGGCGACCGCCACCGAGCCGACGATCAGGGCGAGGCCGACGCCCGCCAGCATCAGCCAGGCGGTGGTGACCCCTTGCGAGACCTCGCCCTCGGGTACGAACACCTCGACGACGGCGCTGTCCCCGGAGCCCAGAGCCGTGGGCTGGAGCAGCACGGAGCCGCCCCGCACCGCGATGATGGAGGCGCGCCCGGCCTTCCTGACGGTCTCGACGTCCTTGCGGGGCGCGCGCCGGGTGCCGATCTCCAGGGCCGGGTGCTCCGGCTCGTCGGCGGGGACATGGACGGCGAGGTGTCCCTCTTCACCCGGTTCGGTGGACATGACGGCCCGGGTCAGTTCCTTGCGGTCGGTGGTGATGGAGAGGGTCGGGCCGATCATGGCGGCCTGCCGTTCCGCGTCGGAGAAGGCCCGGTCGCCGGCCATCTCCTTGACGACGAGGGCGAGCGGCACGGCGAACGCGATCACCACCATGGCGGTGACCGCCAGGCAGACCTTGACCAGGGCCCATCTCACGCGGGTGGCTCCGGCGCCGGGGGCTGGAGCTTCACACCGACGCCGCGCAGGGTGTGCAGATAGCGCGGGCGGGCCGCGGTCTCCCCCAGTTTGCGGCGCAGCCACGACAGATGGACGTCGATGGTCTGGTCGTCGCCGTAGGACTGCTGCCAGACCTCGGCGAGGAGTTCCTTGCGCGGGACGACGACCCCCGGCCGTCCCGCGAGGTAGGTGAGCAGGTCGAATTCACGGCGGGTCAGATCGACGGCCACCCCGTCCAGTTCGGCCAGGCGGCGCAGCGGGTCGATGGAGAGCCCGCCCACCCTGATGATCCGCCGCGGCGGCCCGTCGCCTCCCGAGGCGCGCGAGCGGCGCAGCACGGCGGCCATCCGCGCCGAGAGGTGTTCGACCGAGAACGGCTTGGTCAGATAGTCGTCGGCGCCGTCGTTGAGCAGCCGTACGATCTCGCTCTCGTCGTCCCGCGCGGTGGCGATGATCACCGGTACGTCGGTGATGGACCGGAGCATCTTCAGCGCCTCGGCACCGTCCAGATCGGGCAGCCCGAGGTCGAGTATGACCACGTCGAAGCGGAGGTGCGCGACCTCGCGCAGCGCTTCGAGCGCGGTGCCCACGCTCCGTACCGTATGAGATGCCTCGCTGAGGTGCCGGATGAGGGCGGAACGTACGAACTGGTCGTCCTCGACCACGAGCACACTTGCCATGGGCGGCACCGTACGCCATCGGCCCCCGCCCGGTCCCGCCCGCTGCGGTACGGGGACAGGAGGGGTCCGGGTGGTGCAGGATGTCCCGGATGCGACGAGGACTCGTACACGCGGGCGCGTGGACGCTCGCCACCGGGGCGGCGGCCACGCTGTCGTGGTGGGGTGTGCACACGGTGCTGGCGGGGACGGCGTACGACCCTCCGCTCTCCCTGCCGATCGCTCCGGGCGCGCGCCCGGAGCGGACCGGGCCGGCCGACGCGGAGCGGGAGCCTGCGGCGTCCTCGACGCACCGCGCCTCGCCCTCCGCCTCGCCGCACGCATCCGGCCGGGACGGCGGGGGCGGCGGGAACAGTGCGGACGGTGCGGACGGGACCGGCCGGAACACCTCGAACCTTGGAACCACTTCGTCGTCGCCGTCCCCGCGACCGCCCCGGAAGCCGTCCCCCACCACCGCGAAGCCCTCGGCACCCACGGGCGAGGTGAAGGGGTACCGCACGGACGGGGGCCGGGTCGTTCTCGAACTGGGGAGCAGTTCGGCCAAGCTGGTCACGGCGACGCCGGAGCCGGGCTGGTCGATGCAGGTGTGGACGAACGACGCCTGGATCCGGGTGGACTTCAGTGACGGGAACGGGCGGACGGACTCGGTGTTCTGCACCTGGAACGGCCATCCGCCGACGGTGCAGGTCGTCGAGCCGTAGGCCGCGGGCCGTGGGTGACAGGCGGTGGACCGTGGGCGGGCAGGCCGTGAGCCGTGGGTGGGCAGGGGGTGTTGGGGTCCGCGCGTCCCGTGTCTACGTGAAGACCGAGGGCGGCGGGGCCGGGGAGGGTTTGGCTCCCTCGTCCGTGACGACCGCCGCGCCTCCGGTGAAGTCGGCGAGCACCCGGCCGTGTTCGACGCGGCCGGGGTGCGGATCGCTCGCGACCCGGCGGGTCAGTTCGGCGACGGCGAGCGGCAGGTCGGAGGCGAGCAGCACGGCGTTGCCGAAGCGGCGTCCGCGCCACACGGTCGGGTCGGCGGCGAGCGCCAGTTCGGGGAAGGCCGCGGCGGCGGTGGCGACCTGGCCGCGCAGATGGGTCAGTGGCGGACCGTCGGCGAGGTTGGCGGCGTACTGCCCACCGGGCTTCAGGACCCGGCGTACCTCGGCGAGGAATTCGGCGGAGGTGAGATGGGCGGGGGTACGGGCCCCGCTGAACACATCGGCGATGACGAGGTCGGCCCAGCCGTCCTGGATCTTTCCGAGTCCGGCGCGGGCGTCCGTGGAACGGACCCGGATCCGGGCCTGCGGGTCCAGCGGGAGTTCCCGGCGCACCAGTTGGACGAGGGCGGCGTCCAGCTCGACGATCTGCTGGGTGGAGCGGGGGCGGGTCGCGGCGACGTAGCGGGCGAGGGTGAAGGCACCGCCGCCCAGGTGGACGACGTGCAGCGGCTGCTGCGGAGGGGCGGCCAGGTCGATGATGTGACCGATCCTGCGCTGGTACTCGAAGGAGAGGTACGTGGGGTCGTCGAGGTCCACGTGCGACTGCGGGGCGCCGTCCAGCAGCAGGGTCCAGCCGTGCGGGCGTTCCCGGTCGGGTATCAGCTCGGCGCGTCCGCCGTCGACCGTCTCGACCGCCCCGGCCCGCTCTCCCCTGCCGGCCCGGCGCTCCTGCTTGCGCCCGGAGTCCTTCCGTGCGCCCGAGCCCCCGGCCGGCCCTCCTCGACGTGCCACGTTCGCTGATCCTCGCTCATGGGATGCCGCGGCGTACCGCCCGCGGCGGGAGGAACTCCTCCCGTCCTCCCATTATGGGCCGAGACCGGCCGGCACAGGGGGGTGGTGTCGCCCCCCTCCCTCCTTACCAGCCGGTCTCAGCTGCACTTGTCGGCCGCTTCGATCACCCGGGCCGCCTCGTCGAGCGCGGCCCGGAGCGCGGACGGATCGGTGACGGGGGCGTCCTCGGCGGGCGGCAGCAGCCAGCCGGTGCCGGAGACGGACGGCTCGGCGGGGACGGGGATGCGCAGCCCGCGGCCGTTCGAGGACGTACAGGCACTGCCGGGTACGTCCCAGGCCTCGGCGGTACCCGGAGGCACCAGGAACCCCAGAGTGTCGCAGGCTCCGTCGTGCAGCACCGGGCCGACCGCCTCCTGGTCGGCGCCGCGGCGCAGGATGTCGACGGCCTCCAGGCCGTGGCGGGCGGGGACGGTGACGAGGTCGCAGGGCTCTTCGGCGGCTCCGGCGGCCGGGGGCACCGGATCGGGCGCCCTGCCGGTCGTCGTCGTGTCCGCCGGGACCGTCGTGCCGGCCGGGACCCCCGTGCCGGGTGAGGTCGCCGTAGGGTCTGCCGGGGTCGTGGTCGTGTCTGTCGGGGTCGTCGCGGTCGTCCGTGAGCCGGTCTCCGAGCCGGGATGCAGCAAGGGAACCCCTCCTCTCATCGCCCGACGGAGCCACACTCCGTCTCCACATGTACCAACGCGCCGACCCCGTCAAGGGCTACGGCGCCACGCCGCCGCAAAGGGTGGCAGTTCATGGCGGATCAGAGGTGAGTTATCCCTTTTGCCGTGAAACGCAGCGTGTGCGCCTTGTCACAGCGGGTACGTTCTTGCCCCGCCGGGACACCGGAATCAGGAGTCCGGCCGCACCAGAAAGGGCCCCGTCATGGTGTCGACACGGGCAGTTCCCAACCTTGTCTTCCGGCAACTGCGCGGCCCGCGTTCGGCGGGAGAGTTCGCGGCGGCCGTGCGCAGGGCCGCCCGCGAGATCGGCGAACAGGTCGCGTGCGACGCCCGGTACATCGGCCGCGTGGAGTCCGGCGAGATCCGCTGTCCCAACTACGCGTACGAGCGGGTCTTCCTGCACATGTTCCCGGGGGCGTCCCTGGCCGACCTGGGATTCTCGGCCCGCGAGAGCGTGCGCGGGAGGGGGGCGCGGGAGACGGCGGGGACGGCGGAGTGCCCGGCGGTCCCGGCCGGCCGGGCACCGGGGCCGACCGTGCCCCGGCCGACCGCGCCCCTGCCCCCGGCACTGTCCCTGTCCCTGCCCCCGGCCCATTCCCCGACCCCCACGCTCCACAGCGACATCGACGAGGAGAGCGACGTGCTGCGTCGCGTGTTCATGACGAGCGGCACCACCACGGTGGCCACCGCGTCCCTGGGACTCGGCCGCGCCCACGCGGTCGCCGCCCCGATCTCCCTGCCCGCACAGCGACGGGTCGGCGAGGCCGAGGTGAGCGCCGTGGAGAAGGCGGTGCGGCAGATCCGGCTGCTGGACGACCGGCACGGCGGCGACGGGCTCTACCGGCGGGCGGCCCAGCCGCTGCGGGCCGCCTACGCGCTGCTGGACGCCGGGAGCACCGCCCGGCGGGCCACCGCGGACCGGCTGCACGCGGGCGCGGGTGAGCTGGCCATCTCCGTGGGCTGGCTCGCCCATGACTCGGGCCGCTTCGAGGACGCCCGCTCGCACTACGCGGAGGCGCTCGCCACGGCCCGGCTGGCCGGCGACTCCGCGCTGGAGGCGCACGCGTTCTGCAACGCGTCGTTCCTGGCGCGGGACACGGGCCGGCCGAGGGAGGCGGTCCGCGCCGCGGAGGCGGGGCAGCGGGCCGCCCGCGCGCTCGGCTCGCCCCGGCTGCTGGCACTGCTCGCGCTGCGGGAGGCGGGGGGCCGGGCGGGGCTCGGGGACCGTACGGGGTGCGACCGGGCGATCGGCCGGGCCCGCGCGGCCTTCGAGCGCGGACCGGCCGCCGCCGATCCGGAGTGGATGACCTTCTTCCGGGACGCGGAGCTGGAGCTGCTGGAGGCGCAGTGCTGGTCGGCGCTGGGCGACTGGTCCCGGGCCGCCCGGCACGGACGGCGCGCGGTGGCGCTCCAGGACGCCCACTTCACCCGGAACCTGGCGCTGTACCGGGCTCAGCTGACGGGCGACCTGGCGCGGGGGGGCCTGGCCGACGAGGCGGCGGCGACGGGGCACCAGGTCCTGGACCTGCTCGACCGGGTCCAGTCCTCCCGGATCCGGGGAATGCTGGCGGGGGCGGCACGGGTGCTGGAGCCCCGGGGCGGGGCGGCCGGGGTGGCGGCGTTCCTGACCCGCCACGCGGACCGGGGCACACGCGGCTGAGCCGGGGGCGGCGGCGGGCTGACACGGCTGCGGGCTGAGACGACGGCAGTCCGGAGACAGCCGCGGTCCGGAGATGGCGGCAGTCCGGTGACAGCGGCACCCCGGTGACGGCCGCAGTCCGGAGACGGCGGCACCCCGATGACGGCCGCGGTCCGGAGACGGCCGGACGGCCATGACCGGTCGGGGTCCGATGGACACCCGGGGGCCCGTGGCCGGCCGGGGTCCGATGGGCGTCCGGGCCCGGTGGCCGGCCGCAGGCCCGTGGCCGGCCGGGGTCCGACGAGCGTCCGGGCCCGGTGACCGGCCGCAGGACCGTGACCGGCCGGGCCCAGCGGCCGACCTGGCCCAGCGGCCGGCCGAAGCTCCCCGGGGCGCGGGCCCCGCTACCGCTCCAGGTGGCCCGTGTCGTTCCAGCGTTCCATCGCGGGCATCCCGTACGCCCAGCCGAGCACCGACAGCGACGTCGGATCCAGCCTGATCCGGGCGCCGAAGGACAGGTCCTCGCCCAGCCAGCGCGCCCCCAGGGCCCGCAGGATGTGCCCGTGGGCGAAGACCAGGACGTCCCGGTCCGCCGAGCGCGCCCAGTCCACGATCTCGTCGGCGCGGGCGGAGACGTCCGCGGTCGTCTCGCCCCCCGGGACACCGTCGCGCCAGATCAGCCAGTCCGGACGCTCCGCCCGGATCTGCGCCGGGGTCAGCCCTTCGTACGCCCCGTAGTCCCATTCCATGAGCGCGTCCCACGGCTCGGCCCGCTCGCCGAACCCGGCGATGTCGCACGTCTCGGCGGCCCGGACGAGCGGGCTGGTCCGCACCTCGGCCCCGGGCAGTCCCGCCCACGGCGCCCGGTGCAGCCGTTCCCCGAGCAGCTTGGCGCCCGCGCGGCCGGTGTCGAGGAGCGGAATGTCGGTCCTGCCGGTGTGATTGCCCTGGACGGACCACTGGGTCTGGCCATGCCGGGCGAGCAGGATTCGCGGTGCCATGACGGCTCTCCCTGAAACGGTGAAACGGTGAACAGGTCCCGGACTGCGGTGGCCGGGACGGCGAAGGGGGGACGGCCACGAGGTTCCGGGCCCGGTCGGCGGGCGGGGCCTGTTCGTCCCGCTCCATCATCGCTCACGTGCCCATCGGGCAACCTCCGGGGCCGTATCCGCGTCCCTCTCTCCGCAGCGCCGTTCCGCCCTCGGTCCGCGACCGGAACGGCATATGCGCGGGGCGTCCGAAAAGGACCCCCGGGGGGAGTGGCGGCTCGTGACCGCCGTACGGTTGAACGCCCGCCGTCAGCCGTATGAACATGGGGAGAGCTACCGGATGCCGCACGCCACCGCCGCGAACGTGCCCGGCCACCGGCCCCGCTGGTGGACGGAACTGCCACTGATCGCCGTGGTCTACGGACTCTATTCGGCGGGCCGGCTCGTGGTCCGCGGCGATGTGTCGACGGCGGTCGACCACGGTCTGGCCATCCTCCGTCTGGAGAAGGCACTCCATATCAACGCCGAGCATCCGCTCAACCGGCTGCTGACCGACACCCCTTCGCTCGGGATACCCGCCGACTTCGCGTACGCCTCCCTGCACTACCTCGTCACCCCGGCCATCCTCATATGGATGTTCCGGCGCCGGTCGGCCGCGTACCGGGCGGCCAGGACCTGGCTGATGACCTCGACCCTGCTCGGCATGATCGGTTTCACGCTGATGCCGACGTGTCCGCCCCGGCTGCTGGACGCCGGGCACGGTTTCGTCGACACGATGGCGCAGTACAGCGCGTACGGCTGGTGGGGCACCGGGGCCAGCGCGCCGCGCGGGCTCAGCGGAATGACCAACCAGTACGCGGCGATGCCGAGTCTGCACGTGGGGTGGTCCGTGTGGTGCGGCATCCTGCTGTGGCGCCACGGCCGCCATCCCCTCGTTCGGGCAGCGGGCATCGCCTATCCGCTGTTCACCACTCTGGTGGTGATGGGCACGGCCAACCACTACTTCCTCGACGCCGTCGCGGGTGCGGCCGTGATGGGCGTCGGAGCACTCCTGACCAGGCCGGTGATGCGGCTGGCCGACCGGATCAAGGACCGGTTCAGGGCGTCGTCGGCCCCCGTCGCCGCGGCTGTCTCCGCGACGAGGTCCCCGATTGTCAGTGCCGGATGCAAGACTTCCGCGGGTGAGCGAATCCCCGGCCAGCGGACCACCTCCGCAGATTCCACCGACGCGGCACGAAGCGACACCGAGCTCGACGGCACGGAGCGAGGCGACACGGCACGAAGCGGCACAGCCGCGAGCGACGACGCTCCGGCAGCGGCTCGCTGAACTGCGCGGCCCGTCCGTCGCACCGCACCCGCTCGACGCCCGCGCGCTGGCCGCTCTCGCCGCGAACCCCGGCTGCAGACGCCGGGCCCTGCTCGACGGCGCCGGGGTGGACAAGGCCGTGCTCGCCGCCGCGCTCGGCTCCCCCGCCCCGTTCGGCCAGTCCCAGTTCGCCTTCATGCGGGGCAACGCGTTCGAGGCGAAGGTCAAGGCCGACGGCGGTACGGAGCTGCTGCGCCTGCTGCACGAGCGGCTCGGGGGCGGCGGCGGGGCGCCGAGCGAGGTGCGGGTGCCCGATCTGACGGCGGCCGGGCCCGAGGGCCGGGCCGCACGCACCGCGCTCGCCCTGCGGGAGGCGACGGCGGCGGACGCCTGGACGCTGCTGGACCACCCGATGCTGGCCCTGGAGGTGGCGGGATCTCCCGCATATCTGGAGCCGGACGCGGTGGTGGTGCACCCCGACGGCCGGTGGACGGTCGTCGAGATCAAGTCCTTCCCCATGATCGACAGCTCCGCCGACGCGGCGAAGGTCGGCGCGGCGGCCCGCCAGTCCGCCGTCTATGTGCTGGCGCTGGAGCGGGTCGCGGCGGTGACCGAGGGCGCCGAGGTCGGGCACCGGGTGCTGCTGGTCTGCCCGAAGGACTTCTCCAACCTGCCGACCGCCTCGGTCGTGGACGTACGCAAGCAGCGCGCCGTCACCCGCCGCCAGCTGACCCGGCTGACCCGTATCGAGGACATCGCGGCGGCCCTGCCCGAGGGGACGACGTTCGACCCGGAGTGCTCACCGCGGGAGCTGGAGGCGGCGGTCGAATCGGTCGGCGCCGCGTACGCCCCGGAGTGCCTGGCGGCGTGCGAGCTGGCCTTCCACTGCCGGTCCAGGTCCCGGGCCGAGGGCGCGGTGGAGTCGCTGGGCCGCGGCGTGCGGGGCGAGCTCGGCGGGCTGACGACGGTGGCCGAGGTACTGGCCGCCGCGGCGGGCAGGAAGGGCGACCCGGCCGATCCGACGGTCGCCGCGCTGCGCAGGGCGGCGGCGCTGCGCGCGGAAGCCCTGGAGACGGCGGCGGCACGGACCGGAACACCGGGGAGCACCGCTCCGTACGCCGAGGCGCTGGAGGGCACGGCCGCATGTCGCTGATCAATACGCTGGCCCGGCTGGAGGCCGTGGAGAGCGGCCTCGCGCAGCCGATGGCCACCGTCCGCCACCGCCATCTCACCGCAGCGCCGCTGGTGCTGGTGCCGCTGACCACGGCCGGTGAGGCGGGCGCCCCGCTCGGGGCTCTCGTCGGGACGGACCGCGAGGCGCCCCGGCTGCTCGCGGTGGCCCAGCCGCGCGACCGCGATCTGCGGTTCGCGTTCCTCGCGGAGCTGGCGGAGGCCGTCCTGCCGCACATCGAGGGGTACGAGGACGTCGTCGAGCCCGCCGAGCGCAGCGAGGCCGATCCCGGGACCGGCAAGAAGGTCAAGGTCGAGGTCGAACTGTGCGCGGACGCGGCCCAGTTGATCGTTCCGAGCCGGGCGGGCATCGAGTTCGTCCGGCTGCTGGGGCGTTCGATGCGGTTCCGGCGGACCGCCGAGGACGACCCCGACACCCCCTACCCGGCGCCCGCACGGGTGCCCCTGCTCGGCCGCTGGCTGACGCACTACGGGGAGCGGGCCCGGGTGCCGGGCTCCTCGCTGCTGCTCGCCACCACGGATCTGCTGAACCGGCACTGGGCGACCGGGCAGAGCAGTCTGGAGGACCAGCACCTGGGCGCGCTGCTCGCCTGGATCGACCCGCCCGCGGGCGGGTCGGGCGCGGAGGCGGCGCTCCGTGCGGAGCTGGCGCGGGACCCGGGCGGCCAGTTGCTCTGCCCGCCCGCCGGGCCGGCCACCGACCCGGCGTTCGACAACCGGCTGCTGGCTCCCGCGATCGAGCGGTACGACCGGGCGCGCACCTCGCTGGCGGCGGCCGAGGACGGGCTCGCGGCGGATGCCCGGCTGGCCGGTCTGAGCGACGCCGAGCGGGAGATCCGTTCCCTGCTGGCCGGGGTGCTGCTGCCCACCTGGGACGCCGTGTGGCGAGGGCTCGATCTGCTGCGCGGGCTGCCGGAGGGGGCCAGGGCGCAGGAGCGGTGGACCCGGGACCGCTGGTCGTTCACCGGCCACCGGGACCGGGTGCGCTCCGGTGAGCCGCCGCAGCCGCGCCGGGACGACGCGGTGACGGCGGCGCGGAAGCTGGCCTCGCGGGAGACGGCCCAGGCGCAGCTGGACGCGCAGGAGGCGCTGGACGATCCGCTGGTGCTCGCCGGACGGCGGCTCTCCGGTGAGGCGTTCCTCGCGGAGGTGACGGAGGTGGAGATGACGTACACCGAGTCGAAGCGCCCCTCGCCGCGCCCCCTGGTCACGGTCCGTACGACCGAGCGCCCGCATCTGGGCGAGCGCACCAAGGTCTACCGCTCGTTGGACGGGAAGCCGCAGACCGCGGAGTTCGCGTGGTACGCCGCCGGGGACACGGCGGCGGACGGCACGGCCGGCACCGGCACCGGCACCGGCACCGGCACCACGGACAGCGGCGCCACGGACAGCGGCGCGGGCGTCGGAGCGGACGGGGCGGCGGACGGGACGGGCGAGATCCTGCTGGTGCTGCGCGTCCTGGACCGGATGGGGCGGGGCAGGGAACCGGCCCCCGGTTCGGTGCCGGAACCCGGCGACCGGATCGCCTGGACCCTGTTCGAGCACGATCAGCGCGGCGGCCCCGCGCTGCCGGACCCGGAGGAGACGCCGTGGACCCACGGCGGCCCACCGGGCGCGCCGGCCGGACACCCGGAGAATCCCGACCCCGTGACCTCGGAGGACCTGCTGTGAAGGCCGTGTTCGACCCGGGTGCCGAGGCGGCACGGGCGACCGACGCGATCCTCGGCGACACCCTGCGCGGAACCTCGCGCGGGATCGTCGTGGACTCACCGCCGGGCGCCGGGAAGTCGACCCTCGTGGTCCGCGCCGCGCTCGAACTGGCCGCCGCGGGACACCCGTTGATGGTGATCGCGCAGACCAACGCGCAGGTCGACGACCTGGTGGTGCGCCTCGCGGAGAAGGACCCGGAGCTGCCGGTGGGCCGCTTGCACAGCAGCGACTCCGATCCGTACGACAAGGTGCTCGACGGCCTGGCCAACGTCCGGAAGTCGGCGAAGGCGGCGGATCTGGCCGGGCTCGACATCGTCATCTCGACGGCCGCCAAGTGGGCGCATGTGAAGAACGTGGAGCCGTGGGGCCACGCGATCGTCGACGAGGCGTACCAGATGCGTTCGGACGCGCTGCTGGCCGTCGCCGGGCTCTTCGAGCGGGCGCTGTTCGTCGGCGACCCCGGCCAGCTGGACCCGTTCTCGATCGTCGGCGCTGACCAGTGGGCGGGGCTGAGCTACGACCCGTCGGCGAGCGCGGTCTCCACACTGCTGGCGCACAATCCGCAGCTGCCGCAGCACCGGCTGCCGGTGTCGTGGCGGCTCCCGGCGTCGGCCGCGCCGCTGGTCTCCGAAGCGTTCTACCCGTACACCCCGTTCCGCAGCGGTACGGGCCACGGGGACCGGCGGCTCTCCTTCGGTGTCGCGTCGGACGGATCGGGTCCGGACCGGGTTCTGGACGAGGCGGCGGAGTCGGGCTGGGCACTGCTGGAGCTTCCGGCCCGGCACACCCCGCGCACCGACCCGGAGGCGGTACGGGCGGTGGCCATGGTGGTGCGCCGGATGCTGGACCGGGGCGGCGTCGCGACGAGCGAGCGGTCCGCGGACCCCGTGCCGGTGACGGCCGACCGGGTAGCGGTCGGCACGGCGCACCGCGATCAGGCGGCGGCGGTCCGGGCGGCGCTCGCGGAGCTGGGTGTCACGGGCGTTGCGGTGGACACGGCGAACCGGCTCCAGGGCCGCGAGTTCGATGTGACCGTGGTCCTGCATCCGCTGTCGGGTCGCCCGGACGCGACCGCCTTCCATCTGGAGACGGGCCGCCTCTGCGTCCTGGCCTCGCGCCACCGGCACGCCTGTGTCGTGGTGTGCCGCGAGGGCGTGGCGGACCTGCTGGACGAGCACCCCTCGACGGAGCCGGTGCAGCTGGGGGTCACGGTGAAGTTCCCGGACGGCTGGGAGGCGAATCACGCGGTGCTGGCGCATCTGGCGGAGCACCGGGTCCGGTGGCGGCCCTGAGATCCGCCGACGACACCGGCGGTCGGTGGCGGCCCTGAAGGAGGTCCGTCCTTCCCGCCCCGGAGCGCGGAGCGGGAAGCACCCTTGCGCGGGGTTGGACAATGGAGGGTGGCCGTCCGGCCGCCCGAAGGAGGAACACCACATGGCACAGCCCGAGCGGAACGAGCCCCGGAGGCTGCGTCCCGCACCGCTGCTCTTCGAGCCGTCGGAGGCGGTCGCCGATCCCGAGCACTTCTTCGACCTGGAGTCGATGGAGGACCCGAAGGACCTGCTGGCCCGCGCGACGGAGCTGACGCACGCGTTCCGGGCGGCGACCGACCGGGCGGTCGAGTTCCAGGCGATAGCGGCGGCGCAGCTGGCGGACCCGCGCCGGTTCGACCGGCTGACGACGGCGGATGTCGCGGAACGCGCGCAGTGGACCGAGGACTACGCCAAGAAGATGATCGAGTTCGGCCGGTCCCTGCTCAACAACCCCCGACCCTGACCGCCCGCCGGCCCCTCCTCGGCGACACGGGTCCCGACCGCCCGCCGGCCCCTGCTCGGCGACCGGGGCCCCGACCACCCCGGCCCCTCCTCGGCGCCCCGCGGTCCCGGCCACGCCGCCGGTTCCGGGCCCGGCCACGCACGGACCCCGGGGCCCGACCGCCCGCGCGTCCCCGGGCCCGACCGCCCGACCGCCCGCGCGTCCGGCGGCGATACCGCCCGTGAGCCCCGGGCCCAGGCCTTCCTCGGTCACTCCAGGTATGACCTCTGGCATATGCCGTCGGGCAAGATACCCCTTCGCCTTCCGCCCTGTCCCGGTTTTCGCAACTCTCGGAATCGATCCGGTCACTCCCGGTAGACCTGTCTCCATGAGCGCATGGCTGCAAGACGAAACGACCCGGCAGGCCGGTGCCGCCGCGCACCACGGCGTCGACATCTTCGCCCTGCTGCGGGACCACGCCGCCCATCAGACCGCTCAGATCACCGCGGCCGGTGCCGCGTGGCTGGCCGGGGCCACGTCCTATCCGCGCAGCACGCTGTCGCAGTGGGAGGCTCGTCCCGGTGCGCCGGGCGTGCTGCCGTGCGGCTCCGCGTTCGACGTGGTGAATGTGCCGGCCCTCTTCGGCCGCCGGATGCTGGAGCGGCTCTGGGCCGAGGGTCCGGGCTCGGGCCCGGTCGCCACGCACCGCGGCCGGATGCTGCTGTTCGCGGCCCCCGGCACCGCCCAGCGGCTGCCCTCGCTGCTGGCCTGGGAGGGGTGGGGCGGCGCCGCCTCCGAGGGCCCGGAACGGCACCCGGAGGGGCGCCCGGGACAGGAGCACGCGACGGAGCGGGCCGTGCCTCCGCTGCTCTGCCACGGCACCGGCGACGCGGTGACGGTCCCGCCCCTGACCTGCGCTCCCCATAGTTCCGGACCCCGCTGGGTGGTCGCCCCGGACACCCGTAACCCGTGGCTCCCCGGGCCCGACGTCATGCTCTGGGCATGCGTACGGGTGGGGAGGTCGGCACCGCTCGCGGCCACCGGTAATCCGATTTTTCCTCCGGCCGATCCGGATGCTAATGTCTACGACGTCAGCAGGCGCCGTTAGCTCAGTTGGTTAGAGCAGCTGACTCTTAATCAGCGGGTCCGGGGTTCGAGTCCCTGACGGCGCACAGACAGAAGAAGCCCCTCGCGCGAGCGGGGGGCTTCTTCGTGTCAGGTGCCGGTGGTGACCCGGACCGTCCAGGAACCCGACGGGGTACGGTCGGCGACCTCGACCCTGGTCCGCTCGCCGGGCACGGTGAAGGTCTCGCCGACCCCGAGCGGGGCGTCGGCGAGCGGCGGGTAGACCGACCGGTCCCAGCAGGACTGGGTGTCCGGGTGGGTGTCGATCACCTCGACGGGACCGCCGCCGGACGGCGTGCCGTTGCGGATCCGGTAGATCAGGACGCCCTCCGAGCAGGTCGTCCGGTCGTTGCCGGTGGCGCTGCGGGCCTCGATGGCCAGAGCGCTGTCCTCGCCCGTCCTGACGACGGCGAGCCGGGTCCCGATGGACCCGCCAGGGACGGGGGCGGTGGAGACGGGCTCCAGGGTGAGATCGGCCTCGCCCTGGACGCAGACCACCTGGCGGCCGTCGAGCCAGCCGAGCTTCCACTTGTGCCAGCCGAACAGGTCCGGTGCCAGTCCGAACTGGCTGCCCATGACATCCCAGTCACCGACGTACGTGTCCCAGTCGCCCTTGCCGTCCGTGGGCCGGTGGTAGAGGTCGGCCAGGTCGAAGACATGCCCGGTCTCGTGCGCGAGAACGTTGCGGTCCGGCGGATGCTGCTCGAAGACGGTGACGACGCGCCTGATGTCCGTGCCGTCGGCGCGCAGCGGACGATCGAAGTTGACGACCTTGGTGGCGTCGGAGTCGACACCGGGGGCGTCCGGGTCGGCGACGAGATAGACGATGTCGTACAGGGAGAAGTCGACCTCGCCGTCGGCCGCTTCGATCGCGTCGCGCAGATAGGCGGTGCGCCGCCCCGAGTCCCAGTCGCGCTCTATGCCGTACCAGCCGGCCGGGTGCGGCATCCGTGTCCAGCGCTGCCGGGGGTGCGGGCGCAGGGTGAACTTTCCGTAGCTGGCGCGCTGGAAGAAGCGGGTGGTCGCGGGGAAGTAGTCGGCGCTCAGCACGTCCGGGGCGAGGGCCGGCTCGGAACCCGGGAACGAGAGGAAGACCATGACCGCGTCGAGCGTGCGGTCGGGTCGGGGGTAGGAGCCGTTCCAGTTGTCCAGCCCCAGCGAGTGGTGCGCGGCGGTACGGGGCAGGGCGCACGGGCCCGCGTCACCCGTGGCGGCCACGGCGGGGCCCGCGACGAGGGACATGGCGGCGAGCGCCGCGAGGGAGGTCAGAGCAGCCGCCACACCGCGCAGACTCGGCCTTTCCACTCCCCCGGCTCCGTGCTGACGCGGCACATCTACCTCCGGGTGGTGAAAAGCGGAACACCTCAACCACCCTGTGACGGTTCGGGACGATACGCCCTGTTGAGCTGCCCCACACGGGTCAGAGGACACCCCCTCCGGCGATCCCGCCGCCAAACCCTCCGCCGACCTTCACGGAAAGTCACGACCGCTCCTCGCAGCCCCCCGTGAATCGACAGACCCGCACAGAAACAATCAGCAGCGGGCAAACCGGGGCGACGCCGGACGGCGCAGTGCGGTACATCCACCGGGTTCGCCACGCTGGCCGGGCTGGAACGGCCGCCACGCCACCCTCTATGCTTCACCACGCTTTCCCGCGTGGTTCCCGCCCCCACCCAGGCGCTCCACCCGGCGGCCTGTCCGACCCCACCTGTTCACGACAATCTTCACAGCGGGAGCGAGCGGTGAGCGGTACCTCCGAAGGGCCGAGGCCCCCGGCAGGCGGAAGCTCCGGCTCCGCCCCCTCTCCGGTCACGGAACGTCACGCGACGGGACCCACGGCCTCCGAGCTGCGCGACTACCGAGCCGCCTTCCGGGTCACCACCCTCCCCATGGCCGTCGTCGACGCGCAGGGCCTGATCGTCCGCGCCAACGACTCGCTCGGCGGGCTGCTGGGCACCGACCCCGCGGCCCTCGCCGCACAGCCCGCGTCCGACCTGGTCGACTTCGCGTCGGACGGCCGCGCCTGGCACGCGTACCGCGAGGTGCTGCACGGACGGCGCTCCCGGTTCCACTGCACCCGCCGGCTCAAGCATCCCGACGGGCACTCCCTGTGGGCCGAGATCACCGTCGTACCGATGACCGGCCCCACCGACGCCTGCCCCGCCCCGGACACCACCGACGCCTGTCCCGCCCCGGACACCGCGGGCGGCGGTTCCGCGCCCGGCCGGGTGCTGCTCTCGGTCGCGGACATCAGCGACCGGCACGAGCTCCAGATGCGACTGCGCCACCTCCAGATGCACGACCCGGTGACCCGGCTGCCGAACCGGACGCTGTTCTTCGAGCGGCTGTCCACGGCGCTGGAGACCCCGCCGTACCAGGACGACACGATGGTGCCCCGGCACGGCCGTATCGGACTCTGCTATCTGGACCTGGACGGGTTCAAGGCGGTCAACGACACCCTGGGGCACCGCATAGGCGACCGGCTGCTGGCGGCCGTCGCCGGGCGGCTGACCGACTGTGCCGGAAGCGGGTCCCCGCACCGCGGCGGCAGCCACCTGGTGGCTCGCCTGGGCGGCGACGAGTTCGCGATCCTGGTCGAGGACTCCGCGGGCACGGAGCAGCTCACCGAGCTGGCCCGTACGCTCCTCACCGCGATCCAGCGGCCCTTCGACCTGGCCGGGCAGCGGCTCTCGGTCTCCGCGTCGATCGGGGTGGTGGAACGTGCCGTGGCGGGCACCTCGCCCACCGGTCTGATGCAGGCCGCCGACACCACGCTGTACTGGGCGAAGGCGGACGGCAAGGCGCGCTGGACCCTCTTCGACCCCGAACGCAACGCCCACCGCATGACCCGCCAGGCGCTCGCCTCGACGCTCCGGCCCGCCGTGGAGCGCGGTGAGTTCACGCTGGAGTACCAGCCGCTGGTCGGCATGACCGACGGCGTCGTGCACGGGGTGGAGGCCCTGGTGCGGTGGCATCACCCGCAGTTCGGGGTACTGGCGCCGAACCGGTTCATCGCCATCGCCGAGGAGGACGGCTCGATCGTCCAGCTGGGCCGGTGGGTGCTGCGCACCGCGTGCCGGCAGGCGCGGCGCTGGCAGCTGGACCACCCGGACCAGCCGCCGCTGTTCATCAGCGTCAATGTCGCCGTGCGGCAGGTCTGGGACTCCGACCTGGTCGCCGACGTGGCGGAGATCCTGGCCGAGACCGGGCTGGAGCCGGGGCTGCTGCAGCTGGAGCTGACCGAGTCCGCGGTGATGGGTTCGGCCGGCCAACCGCTGCGGGCGCTCCAGGAGCTGAGCGACATGGGCGTACGGATCGCCATCGACGACTTCGGCACCGGCTACTCGAACCTGGCCTATCTGAGCCGGCTGCCCGTCTCCGTACTGAAGCTGGACGGCTCCTTCGTCCGGGGCTTCCGTTACGACGACGGCTCCCACCCCAGCCCCGCCGACGAGACGATCGTCGAGGCGATGGTGCAGCTGGCGCACCGGCTGGGGCTGACGGTCACCGCGGAGTGCGTGGAGACGGCGGGACAGGCGGAACGGCTGCGGAGGATCGGCTGCGACACGGGGCAGGGGTGGCTGTACTCACGGGCGGTGTCGCCGGAGCTGATCGCCGGGCTGATCCGCACGCGGCCCGTGCCGTGAGCCCGTGAGCCCCGTGAGCCCCGTGAGCCCCGGGAAGGCCGGACGGGCGCTCACCGGGGCCCACTCGGGCGGCCGGGTCAGGAAGGCAGTCCGTACGCGTCCGCGATCAGGTCGTAGCTGCGCAGCCGCGCCTCGCCGCCATGGGCGTTGGCGGTGATCATCAGCTCGTCGGCGCCGGTGCGCTCGGCCAGGGCGTCGAGGCCCGCGCGGACCTCGTCCGCGGTGCCGTGGATGACATTGGCGAGCCAGCTGTCGACGAACTCCCGCTCCATGGGGCTGAAGGCGTACGCCTCCGCCTCCTCGGGGCTCGGGACCAGCCCCGGGCGGCCGGTGCGCAGGCGGACCATCGACAGGGCGCCGGTGAGCACCTGGCGGCGGGCCTCGCGCTCCTCGTCGGCGGCCAGGGCCGAGACACCGATCAGGGCGTACGGGGCGTCGAGCACGGCGGAGGGCTTGAAGGACTCCCGGTAGAGGTCCAGGGCCGGAACGGTGTTCTGGGCCGAGAAGTGGTGGGCGAAGGCGAACGGCAGGCCGAGGACACCGGCCAGCCGGGCGCTGAAGCCGGAGGAGCCCAGCAGCCAGACGGGCGGCCGGGCCGGGGACTGCACCCCGCCGGGCGCGGTCGCCTGGACCGGGCCGGGTACGGCGTGGATCCGGGCGTAGGGGTGGCCGTCGGGGAAGTCGTCGTCCAGGAACCGGATCAGCTCGGCGAGCTGCTGCGGGAAGTCGTCGGCACCCTCGCCCGGCCGGTCGGTGCGGCGCAGCGCGGCGGCGGTCGCGCCGTCCGTGCCGGGGGCGCGGCCCAGGCCCAGGTCGATGCGGCCGGGAGCCATGGCCTCCAGCGTGCCGAACTGCTCGGCGATGACCAGCGGGGCGTGGTTGGGCAGCATCACTCCGCCGGAGCCGAGCCGGATGCGCTCGGTGCGGGCGGCGAGGTGCGCCAGGATCACGGCCGGGGAGGACGAGGCGACCCCGGGCATGGAGTGGTGCTCGGCGACCCAGAAGCGGTGGAAGCCGCGGCGTTCGGTCAGCTGGGCGATGTCCACGCTGGTGCGCAGTGCCTGGGTCGCGGTGCGGCCCTGCCCCACGGTCACCAGGTCGAGCACGGACAGGGGCACGGAAGCCGTTCCGCCTGCGGTGCCGCGAATCTCGTCGCCTCGGATCTCGTCCACGTGTCGGCCTCTCCCGGTGGTGCTGTCGCGTATCGGAAGAAACAAACAGGAGGATGACTCCGTTTATTCCCGGGGCGTGCCCGCTACTCCCTGACCTCGATCCCCCTGGTGTCCCAGGTCCCCGGCGGCGGCACGCGGGTGGCGAAGAGCGTGCCGAGCTTCGGTGACCAGGCCCGGCGGTCCGCCAGCCGCAGCCCCTCCCAGACCGTCACCTGGTTCGCCGTGAGGACCGGCTTGCCGAGAAGTTCCTCCAGTTCGGGGATGTACGCGGCGGTGTGCAGGGCCGTGTCCGGGAGCAGCACCGCCTCCGCGTCGGGGTGGTCCCCGCCGACGGCCAGTTCCCTCAGCAGCTCCACATCCCAGGTGCCGGCCTCCCGCGCCGTGATGATGCCGCTGCCCCGGGTGGCGACCACCTCGATGTCCCCGGCCTTCAGGAAACCGGCGAAGAGCCCGGCGATCTCCTCCGGGTAGGTCGCGGCCACCGCGACCCGCCGGGCGCCCAGCTCCCGTACCGCGTGGACGAAGGCGAAGGAGGTGCTGGACGCCGGCATGCCCGCGGCACGGGCGAGGGTGGCGATCTGTTCATGGGCGCCGTCCCAGCCGTACACGAAGCTTCCGCCGGTACAGGTCCAGACGAGCGCTTCGGCGCCCGCCAGCCGCAGCTCCTCCACCCCGGCGGCGAGCAGGTCGGGGGCGCCCATCGCGCGCAGCTCGTCGACGCGCCGGGCGTCCTCGCCGGTCTCGGTGTGGAACAGCGGGAGTCTGATGTCGCTGTCGAGCATGATCTCGATCCGCGGGAAGTCGTCCTCGGCGGAGTGGCCCGGGTAGAGAAGTCCAACGGTCGTCATGTCCACCCTTCCTTTTCGTCCGGTCCTGCGTGTCCGGCGCCGGAGGCGGGGCGAGCGGTCGCCCGAGCGGCGTGTCCCACTGCTGCCCCGGCCCCTTCCCAGTATTCCCCCAGCGGGCGCATCCCTCTCGGCGCCTGCCGGGCGCCGCGGACGGCGGTAGGTTGGGTGGCGAGCGTGGTCGATCCGTGCGTCCCCGACGTTGCGAAGTGGTGACTCACCGATGCCAGGACCCGTCCTTCTCGTCCTCGACTCCGATCCGTCGCCGCGCCTGGGCAGGCTGACCGGCCGGGTCGTGGTGCGGTACGCGAACGAGGAGAACCTGACCGAACGGCTTCCCCTCGCGGACGTCCTGCTGGTCTGGGACGCCGCCTCCGACGCGGTCCGTGCGGCCTGGCCCGGCGCGGGGCCGCGGCCGGGGTGGGTGCATACGGCGAGCGCGGGCGTGGACCGGCTGCTCTGCCCGGAACTGACCGCCTCCGGCACTGTGGTCACCAACGCGCGGGGCGTCTTCGAGCGGCCGGTGGCCGAGTACGCGGCGGCCCTGGTGCTCGCCTTCGCCAAGGACCTCCCCGGCACGCTGGAGCACCAGCGCCGGCGGCTGCGGCACCGGCGGGAGGGGCGGCAGGCCGCCGGGTCGCGGGCGGTGGTCGTCGGCGCCGGGCCGATCGGGCGGGAGATCACCAGGCTGCTGCACGGTCTCGGCGTCCAGGTCGCGCTGGTGGCCCGTACCGCGCGGCGCACCATCCACGGCGTCGGGGATCTGGACCGGCTGGCCGCCCGTGCCGACTGGGTGATCTGCGCGGCGCCCCTGACCGGGGCGACGCGCGGAATGTTCGACGCGCGCTTCTTCGGGCTGATGCAGCCCTCGGCGCACTTCATCAACGTGGGGCGCGGCCCGATGGTCGTGGAGAGCGAACTGGTGGACGCGTTGCGCAGACGGTGGATCGCGGGAGCGGCGCTGAATGTGTTCCAGGACGAGGAGCCGGGGCCGGACAGTGGGCTGTGGGACGTGCCGGGGCTGCTCCTGTCACCGCATCTGAGCGGGGACACGGCGGGCTGGCAGGACCGGCTGGGTGAGCAGTTCGTGCGGATGTACGAACTATGGGCGGCCGGGGAGCCGTTGCCGAACGTGGTGGACAAGCGGCTCGGTTACGTCCCCTCCACGGACCTGCCGACCGGCCCGACGGCGGACCCCTCCACCGGCCTTTCCACCGGCCTTTCCACGGAGCCGCCCCCGGACCCGCCGACCGATCCGGCCACCGACCCGCCGACCGATCCGCCCCAGGATTCGTCCGCCTCGCGGAATGACGGGCAGTCATGACCCCCCTCCTCCAGGGGGATACGCACCGCACACCTCCCGTAGCACTCCGCCCGCATTGAGGCACGGGAAGGTCACCCTCCGGCCACTTTTCGGTTACATGCCGCCGCTTCCTGCATAGACGTACGGGATCGGGCAGGCGTTCACCCTGTCCGGACTGTTCGACCCCTCCAGGAGATTGCGAACCATGGCCGACTTCCCGAATCTTTCCCGTCGCGGTTTCCTCAACAGAACGGCGGCCGTGGGCGGAGCGCTCGTCGTTCCCGGTCTGCTCGCCGCGTGCAGCAAGACCGACGCCGGTGCCGCGAGCGGCGAAGGCGCACTCGACAAGCTCCGCAAGCAGGGCTTCGTACGGGTCGCGTACGCCAACGAGGCCCCGTACGGCTATCTGGAGGGCAAGGAGCTCAAGGGCGAGGCGCCCACCCTGCACCGGGAGATCTTCAAGGCGCTCGGCGTCGACGAGCTGAAGCCCACCCTCTCCGAGTGGGACGGCCTGATACCCGGACTCCAGGCCGGGAAGTACGACGTGGTCAGCGCGGGCATGGCGATCACCCCCGAGCGGTGCGCCAACGCCATCTTCTCCGAACCGGAGTTCATCTCGCCGACCGCGCTGATGATCAGGAAGGGCAACCCGAAGAAGATCACCGACCTGGCCTCGGTGAAGGCCGCCGGAATCACCGTCGGAGTGATGTCGGGCGCGGTCGAGGGCTCGTACGCCAAGGGAGCGGGCATCCCCGAGGGCAGGATCAAGACGTTCCAGAAGCCGCAGGACGGCGCGGACGCGGTCAAGGGCGGCCGGATCGACGCCTTCCTGCTGACCGGCATCTCCCTGCGCCGGCTGGCGAAGACCAACCCCACCACCGAGGTCACCGAGGCCTTCGTCCCGGAGCTGAACGGCAAGCAGCAGTTCTCGCCGGGCGGCGCGGTGTTCCGGCAGGGCAACGAGGACCTGCGGGACGCCTTCAACCGCGAGCTGAAGAAGATCGTCTCGGACCGGTCCCGCTATGTGAGCCTGCTGACGGAGTACGGGTTCGGGGCGGCCGAGATCCCGCCGGCCACGCTGAAGACCGCCGATCTGTGCAAGGGCTGACGGGGCGGTCCCATACGCATGAGTGACTTCTTCTCCACTCTCGTCGATGAGTTCCCCCAGGTCCGCGCCGGTCTGTGGGTGACCCTCCAGGCCACCGTCCTGGGCGCCCTGCTGGCGCTCGCCCTGTCGTTCCTGCTGGGCCTGATGGCGGGCAGCCGGCTCCTCCTGGTACGCGGGGCCTCCCGGGTCGTCGTGGAGTTCTTCCGCGGCACCTCGCTCTACATCCAGCTGTTCTGGCTCTACTACGCGATGCCGCCGCTGACCGGCTACGAACTGACGCCGCTGCTCTGCGGGGTCGTCGCCTTCGGCCTCAACTACGGGGCGTACGGCGCCGAGATCGTGCGCGGCGCCGTCAACTCCGTACCGCGCGGGCAGTACGAGGCGGCGCTCGCGCTCAACCTCAGCCCCGCCCGGCGGATGCGGAAGGTGATCCTGCCGCAGGCCTGGGTGCAGATGATCCCGTCCTTCACCAATCTGCTGATCCAGCTGCTGAAGTGCACCCCCCTGCTGTGGCTGATCTCCGCGGCCGACCTGATGACCGTCATCCAGCAGCTGCGCGACCGCACCGGTGAGACCCTCACCGCGTATCTGACGCTGCTGGCCGTCTACTTCGTACTGGCCTACGCCCTGACGCTGCTGATGAACCTGCTGGAGCGGACCGCCAAGCGGCGGCTCGGCCTGGCCACCGGCGCGGGCAGCCTGTTCAGGAGCCGCAGCGCGGCCACCACCACCGTCGGAGGTATCCGGTGAACGGCTTCGACTGGAATGCCGCCGGGGAGGTCCTGCCCCTGCTCCTCGAAGGGTTCGAGGTCACCCTGCTCGCGACCGTGCTGGGCACCCTCGTCGCGGCGGTCCTGGGGCTGGCCGTCGCGGTGGCCGGACGGGCGCCGAGCAGGCTCGTGACGGTCCCGGTGCGGGTCGCCATGGAGTTCGTCCGCTCCACCCCGCTGCTCGTCCAGCTGGTGGGCGCGGCGGCCCTGTTCACCTCGGTGGAACCGCTGACCATCGGCATCGTGGTGCTGGGCGTCCACTACGCCGCGTACACCTCCGAGGTGTACCGGGCCGGGATCGACGGCGTACCGAAGGGCCAGTGGGAGGCCTGCCGCGCGCTGTCGCTGCCGCCCCGCCGGACCTGGCAGGCCGTGATCCTGCCGCAGGCGGTGCGCAATGTGCTGCCCGCCCTCGGGAACTACGCGATCTCGATGTTCAAGGAGACCCCGTTCCTCGCCGTGATCACCGTGCACGAGATGGTCTTCGAGGCCCGGCAGTACGGGGCCGAGAACTTCGGGTACTACACCGAGGCGTTCACGCTCGCCGGCCTGATCTTCCTGGTCGCGAGCTACCCCACGTCGCTGTTGATGAGAAAGCTGGAGAAGCGCCTTGGCCACTGAACCCCTCCCCCTGCAGAAGACCGCGGCCACGGCCCCCGACAACGCGGTCACGGTCGCGGACAACGCGGCCACCGTGCCCGGCGACGCGGCCCCGGTGGTCCCGGACGCCACCCATCCGCTGGTCCGCTTCGACGGTGTCGTGAAGCGGTACGGCGACCATGTGGTCCTGGACCACCTGGACTTCACCGTGCGGCGCGGCGAGCACGTCACGTTGATCGGTCCCAGCGGCTCCGGCAAGACGACGATCCTGCGGCTGCTGATGACGCTGGAGAAGGTCAGCGACGGGGTGATCTGGGTGAACGGCTCCCCGCTGTCGCACGTCCGCGCCCCGGACGGATCGCTGAAGCCGGCCGGTGAGAAGCAGCTGCGCGAGTCCCGGAAGAAGATCGGGATGGTCTTCCAGCAGTTCAACCTCTTCCCGAACATGAAGGTGCTCCAGAACATCACCGAGGCGCCCATCAGCGTGCTCGGCAAGGACCGCGACGAGGCGGAGGCCCGCGCCCGTGAGCTGCTCGACCTGGTCGGGCTCTCCGGCAAGGTCGACGCGCACCCCTCCCAGCTCTCCGGCGGCCAGCAGCAGCGGGTGGCCATCGCGCGGGCGCTGGCGATGGAGCCGGAGATCCTGCTGCTCGACGAGGTGACCTCGGCGCTCGACCCGGAACTGGTGGCGGGGGTGCTGGACCTGCTGGGCGACATCGCCAGGAACACCGACATCACGATGCTCTGTGTGACCCACGAGATGAACTTCGCCCGTGATGTCTCGGAGAAGGTGCTGATGTTCGACGCGGGCCGGGTGGTGGAGGCCGGCACGCCGGAAAAAATCTTTACCGATCCGGAGCACGAACGTACGCGCGAGTTCCTCAACGCGGTGCTGTGACCTCGCGCTTGAGGCCACGCCCATGACCGGGGCATATGCCGCACGGATGCGCCCCAGCTGACGGTGCCGGGGCGCGTCCGCGAACTCTTCGACAGCCGCCCGGCGGGCTCGCCCCGGCCGCTATCGTGGGGCAAATGCTTGCGGTCACAACCTGGTAGGGGGAAACCGTGGTGCTGAAGCCCGAGCCGACCGCGCCGTTCCACGCGGTGGTGCACGCCCTTCGCGTGCTCGAAACGGTCTCCAAACACGGCGACGGTGTGACCGATGCCCAGATCTCCCGCGAGACAGGGCTGCCGCCCGGCCACCTCGCCTCGCTGCTCCTGACGCTGCGCCGCGAGGGGTATGTCGAGCAGATCACCGACGGCGCCTATGTCGTCGGCGCCGCGCTGCTGCTGCTCGGCTCCGGGGCGGCCCGCCGCGAGGCACTGGAAGCCAGGCTCCAGCAGAGCCTGACGCAGCTGCGCGACTCGGTCGGCGCGGCGGTCTATCTGAGCAGATACGTCGACGGGGAGATCCGGGTCACGCAGGTGGCCGACGGCCCCCTGACGCCCGCCGTCAACGAATGGGTGGACTTCCGCTCCTCGGCGCACGCCAGCGCGGTCGGCAAGTGCCTGCTGGCCCAGCTCGACCAGAACGGCCGCCGCGACCACATCTCCCGGCACAGGACGGCCCGGCTCACCTCGCGGACGATCACCAACGAGAAGATCCTCTTCTCCAAGCTGGACGCCCAGCCGGCGACGGTCCCGGTGCTGGACCTCCAGGAGTACGCGGTGGGCACGGTCTGTGCGGCGGTGCCGCTGACGGCCGGTTCCTCGGCGGGCTGTCTGGCGCTGTCCCTCCCGGTGGAGGATGTGCACCGACTGCGGTCCGCGGCGGAGACGCTGAACCGGCGGGCCGCTCCGGTGCTGCTGTCGATGGCGCTGTAACCCGGGCCGGGCGGCGGCTGCGGGCGGGCCGGGCGGTGGCCGCGGGCAGGGCCCGGCCGGCGGCTGCGGGCGGGTGTCATCAGCACCCCCGGAGACCAGGTATTATTTTCGAGTCAGCAGGCGCCGTTAGCTCAGTTGGTTAGAGCAGCTGACTCTTAATCAGCGGGTCCGGGGTTCGAGTCCCTGACGGCGCACAGACACCACCTTGGGTGCTCTCCGTATCACGGGGAGCACCCAAGGTGTTTTTCATGGTCCGGGCCGGTCCCGGGCGGGAAGTGCGCGGCGGTGTCCGCCGCCGTGTCCAGCAGGGTGTACTCGCCGCCGCGGGCCGCGTCCCACCACACCGGGTCCGCGCAGCTCACCCCTTCGCGGCGTAACTCCACGCGGTGGACCTTGTTCGTCGCGGTGACCGGCATCCGCCCCACGATCCGTAGGTACCGGGGCGCCATCTTCGTCCCCAGGTCCGGCTGGGCGCGCAGAAAGGCGGCGAAGGCGTCCGGGTCGAACGCGGCCCCGGGGCGCAGGGCCAGGGCGGCCATCACCTGGTCACCGGTCACCGGGTCCGGCACCGCGTAGACCGCCACCGCCGCCGCGTCGTCCCAGCGGGCCAGGATGTTCTCGATCATCGCGGCGGCGAGGTTCTCGCTGTCGACCCGGAGCCGGTCGTCGGTGCGGCCCGCGAAGTAGAGGAAGCCCTCGGCGTCCCGGTAGAAGAGGTCCCCGGTCCAGTACCAGCCGCCGCGCGCCCGCTCGGCGTCCGCCTCCGGGTTGCGCCAGTAGCCCTCGAAGGGGGTGGTGCCCCGGTTGACCAGCTCCCCGATGGCGGCGGACCCGTTCAGCAGCCGCCCGTGCCCGTCGAACACCGCGGCCTCCCGCTCCTCGCCGGTGGCGGGGTCGACGACGGCGAGATCGTCACCGGGCGCCGCCCGGCCGACCGCGCCCGCCGGGGTGCCGGGACCGCGCTGGACGGCCGCGCCGCCCTCGGAGGAGCCGTACCCCTCGACGAGCGGCACCCCGAACCGCTCCCGGAAGCGGGCGGCGTCCGCGGCTCCCGCCTCGGTGCCGAAGCCGAGCCGCAGCGCGTGGTCCCGGTCCTCGGGGCGCTCCGGGGTGGCCAGCAGATACTGCACGGCACGTCCGACATAGGTGAAGTAGGTGGCCCCGTACGCGCGCACGTCGTCGAGGAAGCCGGAGGCGGAGAAGCGGCGGCGCAGGGCGACCGCGGCGCCGCCCGCCAGCGCGGGAGCCCAGTCGGCCAGCACCGCGTTGCCGTGGAACATCGGCATGCAGATGTAGTGGACGTCGTCGGGCCGCACGTCGAAGTGGGCCGCCAGCGACCGTCCGGCCCCGGCCAGCCGCCCCTGGGTGCAGATCGCGGCCTTGGGCGCCCCGGTCGACCCGGAGGTGAAGTACAGGAGCATCCGGCTGCCGGAGTGCACGGACGCGAGGACCGCCTCGCCCGGACGCGCCCCGGCGTAGGGGGCGAGCAGCTCCGCGTAGGCGTCGGTGTCGGTGACCAGCACCCGTACGCCCGGCAGTACGAGACCGTCGAGCAGCGGCAGGTGCGCGGTCTCGGTGATCAGTACGCGGGCGTCGGTGTGCAGTATGTCGCGGGCCAGTTCGGGCCCGCGCCGGGTGGGGTTGATCCCGGCGACGGCGGCCCCGGCCAGGGCCGCCGCGCTCAACCACAGCGGGAATTCAGGAGTGTTGTCGAGCAGCACCCCGAGATGCGGTTCGCTGCCCGCCGGCAGCAGATCCACCAGGAGTGCGGCCCGCGCGGCGGCGCCCGAGGCGACCTGGTGATGGCTGAGCACGGCGGCTTCGTGCTTCAACCCTGGCCGGTGGTCGCCCCATTGGCGCTGTACGAGCTCCGCGACGGTGCCGGTACTCCTCATGGCCCCGCACAGTAACTGACAATCCGTCAGAACTTAACGTCCGAGCAGGCGTAGAACGCGTTCGGGGTGTCCGCGACGTTCCAGACGGCCAGGATGATGTGCTTGCCGGTCTTCTGGGTGGGGATCGTGCCCTGATGGGTCAGCGTCGCCGGAGGCTGCTTGTTCCCGTACGGCACGGTCATGAACGGCTGTGACTCCAGGGCGGCCCGGGTGAGGGGCTTCGTCGAGTCCCAGCCGTCCTTGGTGATGTAGTACCGGAAGTCGCTCGTCGAGTGACGGGCGGTGAACTGCCAGCGGAAGTTGTAACCCTGCCCGCCGGTGACCTGGGTGGCGGGCCAGTTGCCGCCGCGCGGGTCGTCCAGCTGGGCGAATCCGCCGTTGCCGCCGGCACAGATCTTGCCGTCGGCCGGACCCGCGGCCGGGAAGCCCTTGGGCCCCTCGACGCTCTGCGGCTCCCACTGGATGCTGCCGCAGCCGGTCACCGTGCCGTTGGCACAGAGCTTCTGACGGCTGATGGGGGAATCCGTGTAGCCATGGCTGCTGGCGCTGCTCGTCGCGAGCACCGAAGCACCCGCAATCGCCAGGCCGACCACGGCCGCGCTTGCCCTTTTCCGCATTGCTGTCGCTCCTCAAGAACGTGGGGGATGTTCCATGAGCACTGCTCGACCGGTGCGCGCGTGTCGTGCGGTCTAGACCAAGGCCTAGATTATTGACGCGACGTGAACATGTCCAGACCAATGGGAGTGGCATTCCGAATCACCCCTCCGACGGCACCCCACCTTCCTCAGGGCCCGTCCCCACCTCCGCGCCCCGTGTAGAAAGCCACCGTCAGATCCTTGACCAGCGCCTTCCGTTCGTAGTCGTCGAGCTCCACGATGCCCCGCGAGGTCAGCCGGTTGACCGTGTCGTCGACCGCGTCCACGACCGAAGTCAGCACACTGTCGCGGTGCTTGGCGTCGATCGCGGCGACCCGGCGGCGCTGCATCGCCGCCGCGACATCGGGGGCGTACTCGATCCCGGTCGGCTGCGCCGAGTACACCTCGACGCCCACGGGCTCGCAGTCCGCCTTGAGCATCAGGGTCAGCGCGTCCCCCACGGCCTCCGCGTCGCGCAGGGTCGGGGCGTCCTCGTGGAAGGCGTCGGCGGGCAGCTGCGAGAGCACCCGGGCCATGGCGGCCTCGACCTGCTCGCGCAGATACTCCTCGTGGTTCGCGACCCCCAGGGTGGCCCGCGCGGTGTCCTTGATCCGCCAGACGACCAGGACGACCACGCGCAGCGCCGTCCCGTCCGCGTCCACGGCGGGCAGCGGCTCGCTGCGCCAGTGCCGCAGCCGTACGTCGACACGGCGGCGCAGCAGCAACGGGGAGACCCAGAGCAGTCCGGTGCGCCGGACGCTCCCCCGGTAGTCGCCGAAGAGAGTCAGCACCCAGGCGTGGCCGACCCGGCCCCGGCCGAGGCCGCCGAGCGCGAAGAGCACCACGGTCACCAGGAGGGCGAACACAGCCCAGACGCCGATGCCGATGCCGTCGTACGGACGGGAGCCGATGCCGAGCCGGGCGAGCGCGGCGGCGGGCAGCGCCCCCACCCACCACAGGGCCACGAGACCCGCGCCGAGCCCGAGGGCGCCGGTCAGCAGCGCGGCCCAGCCCGGCAGCACCGGACCGGGGCGCTCCGCGAGCCGGGGGTCACCGACCGGGGCGGGCCGGGTGGGCGCCCGCACCACCCCGGCCCGCGCGGGCGCCTGCCGAGGGGCCGGGTGGTGCGGCGGGGGCTGGGAACGGGACGACCGGGGTACGGGGGGCCGCCGCACCCCGGACGCCCGGCCTGTGGAGGGCTGTTCCCCGGGCACCGTCGCGGGGAGCGCGGTGGTGGCGGACTGCTCCCGCTCGTCACGGAAGAGCAGGTGGACGGGGATGGAGGCGGTGGTCTCGTTGGCGATGACGGAGTGGCGCCGGCCGGTCTCCCGGCGGGTCTCGGCCGCGGCCCCCTGCGCGGACCCGGCCGTGACGGGCAGGGCCACGGAGGTGATCACGGCCTCCGGCGCCCCGTCGCCGAACCCGGACGGGCCGTCAGCGCCCCGCACCGGTACGGAGACCGTGGCCGACGCGGCGCCGAGCGAGGGAGCGACGGCCTGCCCGGGGGCGAGGTCCAGGACGAGGTCCACGCTCCCGTCCCCGGTTCCGGCCCTGCTGCCGTCGCCTGCCCCGTCCCCCCTCCCGGCTCCGGCCCTCTCCCCGACGCCGTTCCCGTTCCCGACGCCGTTCGCGTTCCCGACGCCGTTCGCGGCTCCGGCCCTCTCCCCGGCTCCGTTCCCGTTACCTGCCCCGTCCCGGGACTTGTCGCCGTTCCCGGCATCGCCCCGGGACGTCTCGCCCGGGAACTCCACGGCCGTGGACTCCTCGCCCCGGACGGACCCGGCCTCGGGGCGGGCCCGGTCCGCCCGGTCCGGCTGCCCGGAGTGTCGGTTCTCTTCCGCGTTCACCGGTTCCCGTTCCTTTCCGTCCTCCGGGGGTCCGGAGCTGTCCGCCGCCGTGGGTCGCATTCCCGCCTCCGTCATGTCCGTTCCCTCACGCGAAGAGCCGGCGCCAGGTCTCCGGGCCGGGGTATCCGTCCGCCGCGGTGCCGCGCCAGCCCTGGGCCCGCTGGAACGCCTCGATGTTGCGGCGGTCCGCCTCGCCCCACCGCGGCCCCGGGCCCGATACGTACTGCTTTCCGTAGCCCTTCTTCACCAACTGCTCACCGAGCCGCTCGACATGGCTGTTGGACTGACCCGGCTTGAAATAGCCGCGCCCGGGGAACGCGACGGCGGTATTCGCGCTGCCGCCCGCGCCGGAGGCGGGGATGCCGCGCCCGGTGCCGTTGACCAGGAGACGCCAGGTGTGCGGGCCGGGGCGGCCGTCCGCCTCCTTGCCCTTCCAGCCCTGGGCCTTCTGGAACGCCTGGGTCGCGCGCCTGTCCGCGTCGCCCCAGCGGGGCCCCGGGCCCACCGTGTAGAAGCGCTTCCCGCCCCGCTCGACCAGCATCTTCCCGAGCTGGGTGACGTACTTGTTGTCGGCGCCGGGGCCCAACTTCCCGGCGCCGGGGAAGCCCGCGGACGATCCGCTGCCGCCCGACCCGCCGGCCAGGCCCTTGTAGCGGTACGCCACGTAGCGGTCGGAGTTGTTCCAGTACGCCATGGGTGTCGCCTGCTTGCGCGTCCTCGGGCGTGCCTGCTCGTAGGCGATGTACTGCTGGTGCGTGTGGTCGGTCCAGCCGCCGAAGATCGTGACGTGGGAGCCTCTGGACGGGTCGGCCGGGTTGTGGAAGAGCAGCATGTCGCCGGGCTGGAGCTCCGAGCGGGAGATCCGTGTCCCGTACGCGGCGAGGCTCCCGGTCCATTCGTTGCCGCCGAGGTCCCAGGCCATCGACACGAAGCCGGAGCAGTCCTGGCGGTATCCGTCCGACCAGTACTTCTCCATGCTGTACGGGACCTTCGCGGACACCCACTTCTTGGCCCGGTTGATGATGTCGGCCCGGGTGGTCCTGCGCAGGCCCGAGGTGGAGGACGGTGGCCCGGACGCCCCGGCACCCATCAGCGGTCCCGTCTCGCCCTGCGGGGTGGCCGGTTCGGGATCGGCGCTCTCGTCCGTCCGTGCGGATCCGGCGGCGTGGCCGGCCGCGACCGCCGCCTCGACGGCCCCGCTGGACAGGCACACCCCGGCGGCGGTGACCAGGACCAGCGCACGGCGTGCGCCGTGCGCCGCCGGGTGGCCACCGTGCCGTACCGGCAGGGCCCTGGCAGCGGTGCGCCGCTGCACGGCACACCCCGCACAGGTGCAGTCGATGGTGGGTTCGTACTCCTCGAAGACCGGCACAGTCATGCGATTCCCCTCCGCACTCGTCAAGATCTTTGGGCGCATCTGCAACGGGCGTCAGTGTCTCAACCCTCCTGACATATCGCATTTTGACGGACCAATGAGAAAAAACGACCATCTGACGGGGCGTGGCGGCTGGGAAATGGTTCTGAGCACGCCCGGAGGTCGGGTAGAGTTCTCCAGGTCAGCAGGCGCCGTTAGCTCAGTTGGTTAGAGCAGCTGACTCTTAATCAGCGGGTCCGGGGTTCGAGTCCCTGACGGCGCACGCACAGTCAAGACCCCCTCGCTCAACGTGAGGGGGTCTTGTTCGTTTGCCACCACCTCCAACCACCCCCCTCGCGGAGCGCGGGCGCACCCGAGGTGCGAACACGTCCCACTCACAGGATTCACAGCATCACCGGGCTGTAACCGTACGGTCGCAGGGCGTTCATGGGCGGGTTCGCGCAGCCCCTGCACAGACGCCTCTCATGTCACGCCGCACACACGCCAAGGCGGCTTTCCCTCCGGCCAGTTGAGGCGGCAGCGCATGACACTCCGGTGGTTCGGCGCTGGTGCCGACGGCCTGGTCATGGTCACCGGCTCCGGCCCGCCGCCCCCGGGCCGGGGCCAACACCCGCGCCGGCACGCCTCGTCGATCACCTCGGCGAAGCCGATGCGGCCCTGCGGGTCGCACCGGCGCTCGGCGGGGCCACCTTCCGGGTACCGGCGGGGTCACCCTCACGTACCGGCGGGGTCACCCTCCGGGTGGTACCGGTCCGGGTGACTGTCTTGCGTCCGCTTCCCCTCGGGTGCGCCGCCCGCGCCGTCCACCACCGCTCGCACCGAGGTACCGCCGGCCGGATCCGTCCGGGCTCAGCGGTACCTCGGTGCGAGGGGCCACACAGCACTGTCCGGCGGGCCGCTGTGGCTCGCCGGACAGCGTGGGGACCGCGGTGACGCGGCTCAGGCGCGGCTCCCGGTTCCGGCCCCCGCCTGCGCCTGCCTCCCGGCCTGCGCCCCTGCCTGCGCCCCCGCCTGTTTCCCGGCCTCCTTCTCGCCGGTCAGATATGCCGAGACCACCACGTTCGCGGTGTACGAACGGGTGCTGTGGTCGTATGTGCCGCCGCAGGTGATCAGCCGGAGCTCCGCCCGGCCGTCCTCGCGCGGCCCGTACGCCTTCCGGGCGTCGAAGCGCTCCCGGGTGAAGACCTGGACGTCGTCGATGGTGAACTCGGCGATCTTGCCGTCGGCCCTGGTCACCCGGACCTTCTCCCCCGGGCGGGCGGCGCTGAGGCCGTAGAAGACGGCCGGTTTGGTCTCGGTGTCCACATGGCCGACGAAGAGGGCCGCGCCCTCGGTGCCGGGCTCGGTGCCGCTGCCGTACCAGCCGACGGTCTGCGGTGTCGCGTACGGGGGCGGGTCGATCGCCCCCGCCCGGTCCAGGCCGCGCGGGACGACGGGTGCGTCGATCCCCACGGAGGGGACCTCGACGCTCTGCGGCGGCGCCCCGTCGAGCGGGTCGTGCGCCGGGGGCAGCGGGACGCCCAGGGGGCGCCCGACCGCGGCGACGTCGCCGGTGGTGGGGGCGGAGCTGCCGCCGGGGCCGTCGCCGGCCTCGCGGCCCCAGATCCAGAGGCCGAGCAGCAGGACCGCCCAGGCCACTCCGGTGAGCAACCGCCCGGTGCCTGCCGGGCGGTCCGTGGCGGACACGTCAGTCCGAGGCCGGGCGGCGGCGGCGCACGGTGCGGAAGGCAACGGCGACGGCCGCGACGGCGGCGAGCACGAGTCCGGTCACCGCGTGCCGGGTGCCGGGTCCGTCCGACTCGGCGGCCTGGTCCGCGAGGGTCGCGGTGCCGCCGCCTCCGGCCCGGACGGGCGCGACGGGCGAGGGGCGGCCGTGGTGCATGACGGTGAGGGTGCCGGTGGCCCTGCCCTTGCCGTCCTTGCAGGTCACCCGGACCTCGTAGGAGCGGGGGGCGGCGTCGGAGCGGATCGTGGCCTCGGCGAAGAGGCCCTTCCCGTCGGCGGGCGAGAAGTGGGCCTCGGAGACGAAGGCGTCGGACTCGCCCTTGGCCCGTTTGCCCTTGCCGCAGACGTCGACCCACAGTTGCACCTCCCCGCCCGGGGCGACGGTGGACGGGGTCACGGAGACCGAACCGTGGTCTTCGTTGCCTGCCGGGACGGCCAGGGCGGCGGACGTCGGCAGGGCTATCGCCGCGACCGCCGCCGCGGCACAGAACGTGAGGGGTATGGAACGCATCGTGAACCTCCTGTTCGAAGGTTCACGCGTGCGGCCTCTTTCCGCATCCGCAGTCGCCCGGTCGGGCGACCGCGGCCCGGTGTCAGCTCGGGTCGACGAGGTCCACCAGATCGGCGATGGAGTCGACGACGGTGGACGGCCGGAACGGGTACCGGTCGACGTCGGCCAGCGTCGTGAGGCCGGTGAGCACCAGGAAGGTCTGCATGCCCGCCTCCAGGCCAGCCAGGACGTCGGTGTCCATCCGGTCGCCGATCATGGCGCTGGTCTCGGAGTGCGCGCCGATGGCGTTCAGTCCGGTCCGCATCATCAGCGGGTTGGGCTTGCCCGCGAAGTACGGGTCCTTGCCGGTCGCCTTGGTGATGAGCGCGGCGACGGACCCGGTGGCGGGCAGCGGGCCCTCGGCGGAGGGGCCGGTCTCGTCCGGGTTGGTGCAGATGAAGCGGGCGCCCCCGTTGATCAGCCGGATCGCCTTGGTCAGCGCCTCGAAGCTGTACGTACGGGTCTCGCCGAGCACCACGTAGTCCGGGTCGTGGTCGGTGAGGACGTACCCGATGTCGTGCAGGGCGGTGGTGAGCCCGGCCTCGCCGATGACGTACGCGGTGCCGCCGGGGCGCTGGTCGTCCAGGAACTGCGCGGTGGCCAGGGCGGAGGTCCAGATGTTCTGCACGGGAACGTCCAGGCCCATGCGGTTCAGCCGGGCGTGCAGGTCACGCGCGGTGTAGATGGAGTTGTTGGTCAGGACCAGGAAGGGCAGTCCGGACTCCCTGAGCCGCTTGATGAAGGCATCCGCGCCGGGGATCGGGGTGCCCTCGTGGATGAGGACACCGTCCATGTCGGTGAGCCAGGATTCGATCGGCTTGCGCTCTGCCATGTGACGGGACTCCTGCCGTACGTACGCTGTGCACGCGAGGTGCCGGGACGCCGGCGGCACCGCGTTGTGCAGCGCCGACATCCCCGATTTTAGAGGGGTGCCGCGCGAGGGGCGCCGGTCGGTCCGCGCCGGGTGCGCGCTGGGGGCGTACGGCTCCCCGCCCGGGAGCGGGAGGCCGTACGCGGGTCCAGACCCGTTACCCTTTCGCGACAGTCCGGCGGAGACGCGAACCGTGCGGTGGGGCATCGGGCGCGGTCAGCTGCCGGTGGCCGACTTCCACGCGTCGACGTAGCCGTCCAGGTTGGTGCCGATGTCCGACCAGTCCGGCTCGAAGATCTCCACGCCCTCCATCAGCTTGGTCAGCTCGACGGCGTTGGCGTCGGTGGCCTCGATGTCCTTGCGTGCCGCGAAGCCGCCGCCGACCGCGCTGACGTCCTTCTGGGCCTGCTCGGAGAGCATGAAGTCCAGCAGCTTCTTGCCGTTGGCGCTGTGCGGCGCCTTGTCGACCAGCCCCGCCGCGTACGGGAGGGCGAAGCTGGTGGGCTTGCCGCTCCCCTTCGCCGGGAACCAGATGCCGAGGTTGGGCATGTCCTTGGACTGGGCGAAGTTCATCTGGACGTCGCCGTTGGCGGCGAGGAGTTCGCCCTTGTCCACCTTGGGGGCGAGCTTGCCGGTGGAGGCGGACGGGCCGACGTTGTTGGTCTGGAGCTTCTTCAGGTAGGCCATCGCCGGCTCCTTGCCGCCGAAGTCGTGCATCGCCTTGATGAGGACGGCCGTGCCGTCGCCCGCGACACCCGGGGTGGAGTACTGGACCTTCTCCTTGAACTTCCCGTCCAGCAGCTCCTCCCAGCTCTTCGGCGGGGTCTTCAGCTCCTTCTTGTTGTAGATGAACCCGAAGTAGTTGTTGACGACGGATGTCCAGGTGGCGTCGGCCGCCTTGTCGGCACCGTCGACCTGGTCGGAGCCGGCCGGCTCGTACGCCTTCAGCAGCCCCTTGGCCTCGGCCTGCTGGATGAACGGCGGCAGCGTGACGAGCACATCGGCCTGGGTGTTGGACTTCTCGCGGACGGCGCGCTGCACCATCTCGCCGGAGCCGCCCTCCACGTACTCGACCTTGATGCCGGTCTTCTTCTCGAAGTCCTTGAAGACCTTGTCGTACCAGCCGTCGCCGTTCTCGCCCTTGAGGCCGTCGGCGCTGTAGACGGTGACGACCTTCTCGTCGGAGGCGGCCGAGGAGCCTCCGCAGGCGGAGAGGGTGACGGCGAGGGCGAGCGCGCCGGACACGGCGGCTATCGGCTTGAGGTGGCTCTTGCGCATGGGTCGTTCTCCTGGGAACAGTCGGTACGTACGGAGGGGGCCGCGGATCAGCGGTACGAGGCCCTGGTGCGGATGCGGGAGACGCCGAGCAGGACGAGCAGCGTCGTCCCCATGAGGACCACGGCGACCGCCGCGCCGGTGAAGAGCGAGCCGCGGTCGGTGGCCGCGAAGATCTGCACCGGCAGCGGTGTCCAGTCGGGCGGGTAGAGCATCATCGTGGCGCTCAGCTCGCCCATGGACAGGGCGAAGCAGAGCCCCGCCGCCGCCGTGAGCGACGGCAGCAGGAGCGGCAGCCTGATCCGCCACAGGACGTACGAGGGGCGGGCGCCGAGACTGGCCGCCGCCTGTTCGTACATCGGGTCGAGACGCACTATCGCGGCCGAAACCGACTGATAGGCAAACGCCGTGACAAGAACGGTGTGCGCCAGGATCACGATCCAGCGCGTTCCGTTGAGCAGGACCGGCGGCCGGCTGAACGCGACGAGCACGGCGAGGCCGACGACGACGGACGGCACGGCGACGGGCAGCATGAACAGCGCGTCCAGGAGCCGCTTCCCGCGCCGGCGCAGCGAGGCGGCGGCCAGCGCGGCCCAGCTGCCGATGAGCAGTGCGAGGAGGCTGGCGCTGACGGCGGTGACCAGGCTGGTGGTGAGCGCCTGGAGGGAGTCGCCGCTGGTGGCGGCGGCGTAGTGCTCGGTGGTGGGCCCGGAGGGGAAGGCCCCGGACCAGTTCGTGGCGAACGACGCGGCGACGATCACCAGCATCGGCACCGCGAAGAGCGGGACGAAGAGCAGGAGGAAGACGGCCCAGGTGGCCCACTTCCCGGTTCGGCTATGCACCAACACGGCGGCTCACCATCCGATACAGGCTGTAGAGACCGACGGAGATCGCGATGTTGACGACGGCGACGACACAGGCGGCCGGGTAGTCGGACTCCAGGATCGCCTTGCCGTAGACGAGCATCGGCAGGGTCGTGACGCCTTTCGCGCCGGTGAACAGCACGATCCCGAATTCGTTGAGGCACATCACCAGGACGAGGCTGCCGCCCGCGGCGAGCGCCGGGAGCGCCTCGGGGAGGATCACCTGCCGCACGATCCGGGCCGGTCCGGCGCCGAGCGAGGAGGCGACCTCCAGCTGTGCGGTGTCCATCTGTGAGAACGCCGCGAGCAGGGGCCGCATCACGAAGGGGGTGAAGAAGGTGATCTCGGCGAGCAGGACGCCCCAGGGCGTGGTGAGGAAGTGGAAGGGTCCTTCGGCGGCGCCCGTGGCGTCCGTCCACAGGCCGTTGGCCATGCCGACGCTGCCGTAGATGAACAGCAGGGCCAGTGTGATCAGGAACGACGGGAAGGAGAGGAAGACGTCGATGAACTTGGCGACCGCCTTGCCGCCGGGGAACGGTACGAAGGCGATGACGAGCGCGAGGACGAAGCCGAGGACCAGGCATCCCACGGTCGAGCCGACCGCGAGCCACACCGTGGTGGTGAGCGCGTCGCGGAAGGACCGGGACGCGAAGACGTCGGTGTACGGGGAGAGGGAGGTGCCGCCCTCGTCCGGGGAGAAGGACTGCTGGACGACGAGGGCCAGCGGGTAGAGGAAGACGAGCGCCAGGACGACGACGGGCGGCAGCGCCCAGACGGAGCGCGGGACACGCCGCGGCTCGCGGTGCGCCGCGGCGCCGGGGCCGGGGGGCGTGCCGGGAGCGGTGCGGGAGGCGCCCGGGTGCGGGTCGTCCCCGTTGCGCGGGCGGGGGGCGCGGGCGCCCTTGGTGCCGGAGGCGGTCGCGGTGGTCACGGCGGGAGTGGCGGGAGTGGCCGAGGCGCTAGACATCGGCCGCACCCGCCGCACCCACCGGCAGCAGCACCGCGTCCTCGGCGGCGAAGTGCAGGGTGACCCGGTCGCCGAGCGCCGGGGTCTCGCGCAGCTCGCGCAGATCGGCCTTGACGCGGTGGCCGTCGATGTCCACGTAGAGCCGGTGGGTGGAGCCGCGCCACTGGACCTCGGTGATCGCCCCGGTCAGGGCGTTGGGCCCGTCGCCGAGTCCCACCAGGTGGGGCCGGACGCAGAGGGTGGCGGTGACGCCGCCCGCCACCTGCCCGGTGGGCACGGAGAGGCGGTGCCCGGCGAAGTCGACCTGGCCGGCGGCGTCGGTGACGGTGACGGGCAGCAGGTTGGCGTTGCCGACGAACGAGGCGGTGAACTCGGTGCGCGGACGGCGGTAGAGGTCCTGCGGGGTGCCGCAGTCCTGGAGCCGGGCCCGGTCCATGACGGCGATCCGGTCGGCCAGGGTGAGCGCCTCGACCTGGTCATGGGTGACGTACAGGATGGAGACGTCCGGCAACTCCCGGTGCAGGCGTGCCAGTTCGGCGAGCATGCCGGAGCGGAGCTGGGCGTCGAGCGCGGAGAGCGGTTCGTCGAGCAGCAGGACGCCGGGGCGGATCGCGAGCGCGCGGGCGATGGCGACGCGCTGTTGCTGGCCGCCGGAGAGCTCGCGCGGGTAGCGCTTGGCGTACGCGGCCATGCCGACGAGTTCGAGTGCCTCGGCGACCCGCTCGGGGATCTCGGACTTCGCCACCTTGCGGGCCTTGAGCCCGAAGGCGACGTTGTCCTGGACCCGCATGTGCGGGAACAGCGCGTACTGCTGGACGACCATGCCGATGCCCCGCTTGTGCGGGGGCAGTGCGGTGACGTCGCGGTCGCCGAGGCAGACCCGCCCGGAGGCCGGCCGGACGAATCCGGCGACGGCCCGCAGGGCGGTGGTCTTCCCGGAGCCGGAGGGCCCCAGCAGCGCCATGACCTCGCCGGCCTCCACGGTCAGGTCGAGCTGGTCGAGGACGACGTTGCCGCCGTACGCGACGCTGACCCGGTCGAACCTGATGCCGCCGCGCACGGCGTCCGCCCCGCCCGTCATGCCTCGGCCCGCGCGATCAGGTCGGGCAGCTCGGCGACCGAACCGAGCACATGGGTGGCCCCGTGACGGGACAGCTGGTCCTGGTCGTGGGCACCGGTGAGGACGCCCGCGACGATCCCGGCGCCGGAGCGGACACCGCTGAGCATGTCGTACGAGGTGTCCCCCGCGACGACGAGGTGCGCCACGTCGTCCACCGCGCCGGTGCGCAGGAAGGCGGCGAGGACCATGTCCGGGTAGGGACGGCCGCGACCGCCGGCGTCGGCGGGGCAGAGGGTCAGCGCGGCCAGGTCCTGCCAGCCGAGGGCGGCGAGGATCGCGTCCTGGGTGGTGCGGGCGAAGCCGGTGGACAGGACCACGGTCCGGCCCTCGGCCCGGAGCCGCTCGATGGCTTCGCGGGCGCCGGGCACCGGGGCGACGCGACCGCCGTCGACGAGTCGCCCGTACGCCTCCTCGAAGGCGACGTTGGCCCGCTGGGCCCGGTCCTCGTCCCCGAAGAGGTGGCGGAAGACGGAGATCTTGGACTCGCCCATGGTGGCGCGGACGTAGTCGAGCTTCTCCGCGTGGTCGGCCGAGCCGGGTTCGACGCCGAGGGTCCCGGCGGCGGCGGAGAAGGCCTGTTCGACGAGGCCGCCGTCGGCGACGGTGGTACCGGCCATGTCGAGGACGATCAGATTCAGGTACGGGTTCGGGTTCGGCTTGTCGGTGCTGCTCATGTGGTTCACCAGCCCAGTTCGTCGGCGGTCGTTTCGGCGATGGCGGGCGAGCAGGTCATGCCCCGCCCGCCGGGCCCGGTGACCAGCCAGACGCCGTCGCGCACCTGCTGGCGGTGGACGACGCGGCTGGTGTCGGTGCACTGGGCGTAGACCCCGGCCCAGCGGTGCCGGACGCGCGGCAGCGGGCGGCCGAGGAAGGACTCCACGACCCGGGTGAGGTGCTCGTAGGGCTCCTCGACCGTGTCGAAGGCGAAGGGGTGCTCGTACTCGTGGGTGTCACCGATGGTCAGTCCGCCGTCGCGGCGCTGCACCATCAGCAGCTGCATCCGGTGTTCGGCGGCGGTCGGGTCCTGGGGCTGCCCGGCGTTCAGCGCGTCCAGGGCCCCGCTCCGGTACGCCGGGTAGTAGCGGAAGCTGTCGGCGTCGGCCACGGAGGTGGTGAGCGTCTCGCCGAGCGGGTCGGTCTGCATCATCTGGAGGCGGACACGGCGCACGGGGAGAGCGGGACCGGCCAGCTCGCGGACGAGGCCGCCGAGCCAGGCGCCGGTGGCCAGAATGACGGCGTCGCCGGTGTGGACGTCGCCGTGGTCGTCGCGCACGGAGGCGGCGCCGACCACCTCCCGGACCTCACGGCCTCCGAGGAAGGTGTACCGGCCGGAGGCCAGCAGCGCTTCCTTCAGGGCCAGTTGGGCGATGCGCGGCTCGACGGCCGCGTCCCGCCCGCACCACAGGGCTCCGGTGAAGGTGCCGCGCAGGGCGGGGTTGACCGCGCGGGCCTCGTCGGCGGTGAGCAGCTCGTAGCCGCGGGCCGCCGCGTCGGGCCGGGCGACGGCCGCCTCGGCGACCGCGGTCTCCAGCTCGTTGCGGAGGGGCGTGAGCGATCCGCAGGCCCGGAAGCCCAGGCCGGGGACCCGCTCCCCGATGCCCTCCCACAGCTCCCGGGCGCGCAGCGCGGTCTCCAGCTCCTCGCCACCGGCCCGGCCGCTGACCCATATCTGTCCGAAATTGCGGAGCGATGCCCCGCGCGCCTCACTTTCGCGCTCGATCTGTACGACCTCGTGGCCGCGGTTCACTGCGTGCCAGGCGTGCATGGTTCCCACCACGCCGGCTCCTACGACGATGACTCTCACGACGGCAACGCTCCTCGGGGCCGGTGACCCGTACGGATCCGTACGGCAACGGGACGGTGAACGACCACCCAAGGTTGGACTAGACCCGTTATGTTTTCGTTACCAAAGGTTTCGTTGCAGACGCGTGCCAGGTCGGGGCAGACCTGTGCCAGGTCGGGGCAGGGTCGGGGCAGACCCGTGCCACGGCAGGGCAGGGCAGGGCAGGGGGAAGGCTGGTCAGCCCCGGCTCCCCAGGTGCGCGGTGAAGGAGAACCGGTCACCGCGGAACAGGGTCCGCACCCGCTCCAGGGGGCGCCCCTCGGTGTCCCGCGAGAGCCGGTGGAGCAACAGCATCGGCAGCGCGGGCGGCGTACCGATCAGCAGCGCCTCGCGCGGGGTCGCCAGCACGGTCTCGATCCGCTCGTCCGCGTCCCCGAAGGAGACCCCGAGCCGGTCGTGGAGGTAGGCGTAGAAGGAGGAGTCCGGGTCGAACCGCGTGTCCAGTTCCGGCACGCGGGCGACGGCGACGTAGGTGCTCTCCAGGCCGACCCGTTCGTCGTCGGCGAGCAGCACCCGCTCCAGGTGCCAGACGGGTTCGCCGCGTGTGACCCCGATCTCGGTGGCAATCGCCTCCGGGCAGGGGAAGCGGTCGAGGCCGATGAGATGACGGCCGGGCCGCCGGCCCTGGCGGCGGACGCCCTCGGTGTAACTGGCCAGCGAGAGCGGCTGCTCCAGCTTGGGCCCGGCGACCACGGTGCCCCGCCCCTGCCTGCGCAGCCTTCCCTCCAGCAGGAGTTCGCGCAGCGCCTGACGCACCGTCTCGCGCGACACCTCGTACCGCAGGGCGAGATCCCGCTCGGTGGGCAGCGCGCCGCCTTCGCCCAACTCGTCCACCAGGAGCGAGATACGGGCCTTGACGGCGTAGTACTTGGGGATGCGTCCGTGCTCCGGGATGCCGGAGCGGATCGGTGCGCCAGGTGCCTGGTCGTTCGGGTAGTCCACGGCCCGATGGTGGCAGACGTATATGAACGGGGAGGGACGCGCGCTCAGCCTCGGGTACGGCGCGTTCGCCTGACCCGGACCACCATGGCCGTCCCGCCGACGAACAGCGCGCCCGCGGTGATCCCGGCCCGGACCGCCCCGTCGTGCCCGGTGCGGGCGAGCTCGGGCAGGGGGTTCCCGGCGGCGTCGCGGAGGGCGTCGGGGCGGGGCGCCGTACCGCCGGGGTCGGTGGCCGTGTCCGGCGTACCCGTGTCCGCGTCCGCACCGGTGTCGGTGTCGGTGCCGCCGGATTCACGGCCGCCGTCGAAGCCGCCCTCGACGATCGCGAACGGGTAGTCGTCCGACTCCCCCACCCAGTCCCCGTCCACCGTGCCGGGGGTCCTGCCGGTCGCCTTGCCGGTGGCCTTGCCGGGGTGGCGCTGGACGACGGCGGCGTTGGCGGTCACCCTGCCGGGCCGGGTGTCGGAAGTGAAGGCCATCCGGACCCGGACGGTGACGGTACGTCCGGCGGGAACCGTGAAGCCGGAGAACTCCTCGTCCGCCTCACCGCCGCCGAAGATCCCGATCTGCTCGTCCCGGTCCGTGGTCTCCCAGGTCACCCGGTGTTCCGTGCCGGGGCCGGTGCGCTCGGAGAACCTCAGCTGGATCTGGTCGGCGGTCAGCTTCCGGTCCTGGTCGGTGAGGACCAGCACCGGGTGGATGGCGGGGCACGGCTCGGAGGTGGTGTTGGTGAGGTCCAGGTACCAGGTGCCGTAGCCGCCGCCGGAGGCGTAGGTGTCCGGGCCGCCGTGGATCCGGGTGTCGATGGGGAAGTCCTTGGCCGTCCGGTCGCCGCAGGCGGGCTGCCGCCCGGCGGTGGACGAGGCGGGGGCGGAAGCGGGGGCGGAAGCGGCGACGGGGCGGACGGCCCGGTCGGTGTGGGCGGCGGCCGGAGTGCCGCCGAGGAGCGCGGCGGGCACGGCGAGTCCGGCGGCCAGTCCGAAGGTGGTGAGGGCACGGCCGTCGCGCAGTCGTGCGGGGGGATTGGGGGGCATAGGGGGACACCCTTTGCTGCTCGCGAACGGCCGGGGCGGGGGCACCGGCTGTGGACGGCGACCCTGCCACGCGCGCGCGGTGACACGGTGGCGACATGCCGGGGTGTCGCCCGTACGGCGGGCAGGAGCCGGAGCGGGCCCGGACCGGAGCAGGCCCGGACCGGAGCAGGCGAGGGCCGGAGCGGGCCCGGAGAAGATCTTCCGGCCGGAGCAGCGGCGATCAGGCCAGGGCGGGGGCCGTCAGGTCGAGCGTCAGCAGGTTTCCCCAGTCGTTGGTGAAGACGGCGGCGGACCCTTCGTACCGCACCCCCAGGAAGGGGTTGGAGCTCCACATCACGGCCACCCACCGCAAGGAGCGGTCGGCGTTCAGACGGGCGAGGTAGCCGACGTTGCCCATCCCGCTGCCGCCGCCGCACATCCAGCCCGACCCGTCCGGAAGCGGGCTGTCGAAGTACGTGTCCGCCTCGGTGGTGCCGTCCTCCTCGATGGCACCGGCCACGTCGACCGGCCCGCCGAGCCGGAAGGGGATCGGCTGCCCCGCGTCCGGGTGGTAGGCCCCGGGGCCGTCGACACACACCTCCACGGCGGTGTCGTCGGGCCGGTAGAGCGCGTCGGTGTACGGCATCTCCCCGGCGGCCCACAACCGCTCGATCACTCCCACGACCCCACCCCCGTCGGCCCGGTGTCCTGTCCGGCGGCCCGGCCGCCACGCACCGCTGTGCCACCGGGGGGCCACGGACCGGGAACCGGTCCCGGCCCCGGCACCGAACCCGGCACCGCCCCCCGCACCGGTCCCGCGAAGTCCCCCACGCCGCCCACCCGCCCGAACAGCGGCGCGAGCACCAGTTGGGCGGCGCCCTCGGCGACCGGCCGGTCGCCGCCCCCGGCGACGGTGACCGGTACGGACCGCCCGCTCCCGTCCCGCCGGGCGCGCTCCTCGATCACGGCGCGCACCCCGCGTACGTACGCGTCCTCGTCGGCGGCCACCGTGCGCCCGCCCAGCACCACCCGGTCGATGTCGAGCAGCGCGACCAGATTGGCGGCTCCGGTCCCCAGCACCCGCGCCGCCTCCGCCCGGTCGCCCCGGGCCTCGGCGGCCAGGCACAGCGCCTCGACGCAGCCGCGCCCCCCGCAGCCGCACACGGGCCCGTCGAGCCGAAGGGTCTGGTGCCCGAACTCCCCGGCCCCCGTGCGCGCCCCCCGGTGCACCTCACCGCCGAGGACGAGCCCCGCGCCCAGCCCGGTCCCCAGGTGCAGGTAGGCGAAGTCACCCGCGTCCGGCGCTCCCAGCGCGAGTCCCAGGGCGGCGGCGTTGGTGTCCTTGTCGAGGACCACGGGCAGCCCGGTGCGCCGGGCGAGGACGTCCCGCAGCGGGTACCCGTCCCACTGCGGGAAGCCCGTGACGCGGTGCAGCACTCCCTCGCGGTGGTCCAGGGGACCGGGCACGGCCACGCCCACCCCGAGCACCCGCCGCTCCGGGCCGGCGGCGCCCACCCCCCGTACCGCCTCCACCGCGCCCGTGAGCACCTCGTCGGCCGGGGCGCCGAGGTCCAGCGGCGCCGTCCGGGCCACCACGGCCGTACCGGCGAGGTCGACCAGGACGGCGGTCAGCTCGTCGCGGTCCAGGTGCAGCCCGACCGCGTACCCCGCCCCCGGAACGAGCCGCAGCAGGGTGCGGGGCTTGCCTCCCGTGGGGGCACCGCGGCCCGCCCCGGCGGCCAGGCCCTCCGCCCGGAGCCGGGCCGTGATCTTGCTGACGGCCTGCGGGGTGAGCCCGGTGCGCTCGGCGAGTTCGAGGCGGCTGATGCCCGCCGCGCCCGCCGCCCGCAGCAGGTCCAGCACGAGCGCGGCGTTGTGGTGGCGCAGCGTCGGAAGGTTGGCCCCGGCTCCGTTCCTGGTGTCGTTCCTCGTATCGCTCCTGTTCACCACACCATTGTCCCTGTCGCTTGCACTTTGGCAACAGCGTTGCTTAAGTGGATCGCATGACTGCCAACGCTCCCCTTCGCGTCGCCCTCGTCGGCTACGGTCTGGCCGGCTCCGTCTTCCACGCCCCCCTGATCGCCGCGACGGAAGGCCTGGCCCTCGACACGGTCGTCACGTCGAACGAGGAGCGGCAGGCGCAGGCCCGCGCCGAGTTCCCCGGGGTGCGGTTCGCCGCTTCGCCCGATGAGCTCTGGGGACGCGCGGACGAGCTGGACCTCGTCGTGATCGCCGCTCCGAACAAGACGCATGTGCCGCTCGCGACGGCCGCGCTCGAAGCGGGTCTGCCGGTGGTCGTGGACAAGCCGCTGGCCGGCACCGCCGCCGAGGCCCGGGAGCTGGCCGCGCTGGCGAAGGAGCGGGGGCTGCTGCTCTCGGTCTTCCAGAACCGCCGCTGGGACAACGACTTCCGTACGCTCGCCCGGCTGATCGCCGACGGTGGGCTGGGCGAGGTGCGGCGCTTCGAGTCCCGCTTCGAACGCTGGCGTCCGCACCCCAAGGGCGGCTGGCGCGAGTCCGGCGACCCGGACGAGATCGGCGGGCTGCTGTACGACCTGGGCAGCCATGTGGTGGACCAGGCGCTCTTCCTGTTCGGCCCGGCCGTGCAGGTGTACGCGGAGTCCGACGTACGCCGTCCGGGTGCCGCCGCCGACGACGACACGTTCCTGGCGATCACGCATGCCAACGGGGTCCGCTCACATCTGTACGTCAGCGCCACCGCGGCCCAGCTCGGTCCGCGTTTCCGGGTGCTCGGCTCGACGGCCGGCTATGTGAAGTACGGGCTGGACCCGCAGGAGGCCGCCCTGCGCGCGGGCCTGCGCCCGGCCGCCGGTGAGTCCTGGGGCGAGGAACCCGAGCAGCTGTGGGGCCGCCTGGGCTCGGGCGAGTCCCCGCTGACGGGCGGCGGTGACCCGGTGCGTACGCTGCCGGGCGACTACCCCGCGTACTACGCCGCCGTGGCCTCCGCCGTGCGCGGCACGGGCCCGAACCCGGTGACCGCATTGCAGGCCGCCGCGGCGCTGGACGTCCTGGAGGCGGCCCGCCGTTCGGCCCGCGAGGGCGTCTCCGTCACCCTGCTCCCGCACCACGACGAGAACGCGTTCACCGACGAGGAGCTGTCCGCATGAGCCCCGGCGCTCCGACCATTTCCGAGCTCATCGCCCAGGAGCGGAGCCTGCGGCTGCCGCACTTCGGCCACGACGACGCCTAAGGGCTGTCCCGCAATTCCTGGTGGATCAGCGCGCGGCGTCGGATGCGGTGCATCGCAAGGCGGAGAGGCGCCCGCATACTGGATGTATT